>CAYSPM010000111.1:0-9547 GCA_964432925.1 uncultured Pirellulales bacterium
TATGTTAGCTCCCTCAGCAGCCATTCGCTGTATCGCCAACTGTTTATTTTCCAGCGTTCTGGAAGAAATCGCATCTGCGATTATATCAACGGTGTAACCCTTCCGCAGCAAATCAACGGTTGTTTGATAAATGCAAACGTGGGATTCTATGCCACACAATAAAACTTGCTGACGGCCAAGAGCTCGAAGTCTGTCGTTGAAGTTATCTTCTCCGCAACAACTGAAACTACTTTTGTCTATCGGCTCGCTTTCAGTTAAAAGTTCTGCTATTGGCGGTACTGTTGGGCCAAGCGCTTGTGGGCACTGTTGGCACCAAATAAGGGGAATGCCAAGAATCTTAGCGGCTTTGATGAGTATCCGGATATTGTCAAACAAGTGTTCTTTATCGAACATCGACTGGGCGAGCTTGCCCTGGACATCGACAACTACGAGGCAACAGTCTTTCTGCTCAAGCATTCCTTTGCTCTTATCTGTTTGCCAATTACCCAGATATCAAGATGGGTATAATCATATCAGTTGGCGGTAACCACAATCGTCAACGTTAGAAATGACTTTTGATCCGACGAAACGGGCTTTCTCTTTGGCTTCTGCCGGCTACCGGTCAATACCGGCTTCGGTATCGTTACAAGACTCTCTCTTCCTTCATCAACAGCAGAAAAAAGTTCCCTGCCTGGCATAAGCTCAGCCACGCTGTTAAAGACAGCCAAATTTGCAGCTACCTCGACAGCGTCCCGGAGACTATCTTGATTAATGATCTCATAGGTCTGATCGGCGGTTACCGCTTTGACCACGACCGGCTCGACAGGACTATCCGTTTCAACAAATAGTGCTGCTGAGTCAGTTTTGTTCCAGATTCTGGCTAAATCCGTTAACAGTAAATTCAGAGCATCTCTGGAACAGACTAAAGAATATACGCTTTTTCCGTTTCGGCTGCGCACAGTGACATAATCCGACAGGCCGTTGTCTTCGATCGCCCTATTAATAAACGCATCAACTGCAACCATAGCATTTGTTCTTAGCTCAAGCCTACCGCTGAAACCCGCCATAGTATGAGTAATGGGAACGGCCTGACTGGCTCCCTCAGCCGGTTCCGGAGCTTTAGCAACAAAGCGCTCAGTTTCCGGTCGAGGAGCAACAATTGTGTATATTACGCCAGCCAAAATAGCTACCAGCGCTAACATTGCCGCCGCAGCCAAGACCTTTCGCGCGAGCAAATGCCGTGCCCCCCTGTTAACATCGGCAGCAACAGGTTGCTCACCTAATAAGGTCTTTCTTTCAAGGGTAGCTTTTATTTGCTCGAGCATTTCATCGGGAGCCTCTACAGCAGGTAAAGACATGATCAGCGTCCTACAATTCTGTAATTGGCGAAGTCGGCGTGCTACCTGCTGGTCGTGTGTGACCATGCGTTTAACCTGGGTCTGCTGCCGCTGGCTCAATTCACCGTCGATATAGCTATTGAGCAATTCATCGTTATTCTTGGGGTCTATTTTCATTTTAGGTTAGACTCCAAAATCTTTCTTAAATTGCCTCTGGCTCTACTTAATCTGCTCTTTACGGTGCCCAGCTCAGTACCAAGCACTGACGCGATCTGGGCGTAGTTCATGCCTTCAACATCACGAAGGACAACTACGGCTCTCTGTGAATCATCAAGCTCTGACAGCGACTTGATGGCAATTTCAGTCAGTTCCTTGTTCTGAGCCACCTCTGCCGGATCAAGTGAGTCATCATCGCTAAGAAAGTCCTTCAGAGCCTGCGCAGCACCCTCATGCTCATATTTCTCAGCGTCTAAAGACTTAAGATCAAGCTTGGCACTTCTTTGGCAGTAATTCAGTGTCAGATTAACCGCTATTCTAAAGAGCCATGTGTAAAAACTGCTTTGGCCTCGGAATTTATCAATTGCTTCTATTACTTTGACAAAAGTATCCTGCGTAAGTTCCGCAGCATCGTCAGGATTGGTGCAAATTTTCAGTATGACATTGTAGATGCGATTCTGGTACTTCAGTATGAGCCGTTCCATTGCGAGAGAGTCGCCAAGTCGACACTTCTCAACCAGCACAGCATCATCGATACTGATATTCGGCGCGGCTGAACGTATGGCTTCTCTCATGAATTAGACCGTCTTTCCATCAAGAAGTTCCCATAAAACCTGAACAATTTCAATCGCAGGATATAATCGCAGATTAGCAGGTGTTGGTCAATGTAATTTAGGCCTTAAATAAGCGAAAGCAATCAGTTACGTTAATAAGCATGAGGCTTAATAACCAAGCCAGTTTAACACAAGCTGAATGTGCGAATCAGGGAACCGATTACTACAAACTTTCAAGGTTAAAGCATCGAACCTTAACTTTAGCTAATCGTTAAAATCGTCAGTATCCGAAAAGCAATAACGCCATGAGAACAAGAAATTTTAAGGCTGGTCCGGATATCAGCTCCTGTCGTGAAGCTTAAATCTCACAGAAGATACGGCAGGTCGAATAGCAGGTGTCGATGCTGGAAAGTTCTGCTTAGCGAAGTGAGGTTTGGGCGTTTCTATCTCTTAGCCAGGCTTATGTTTTCGGATACCAACTGCCCGGCTGGGCCTTATTTACGGCCTGCACCACTTGATTTATTAACTTGTCAAAGTCACCTGCTACCGCCTTTCTCAATTGTTACGCTGTAATTTTGTTCTACATTGTATATCTCCTTATTCTGTAATTCATTACAAGACAGGGATCATTACGCCTGCAAAAAATGCGACACAAAAATTAATCACACATTCGTGTAATAAATGTAAAAAAGGCTTGACGTGGGTATTCTCGGGCCTTATTATAAGTCACTCAGTAACAGTCAAACATTACCATTTGTAAGTAGGCTGACGAGGGCGTAAAGTAGAGGAACCAACGCCTGATGAAGCATCTCGCCTTCGATTTGAAAGTATTCTTAGGATTTCCACAGAGTTTCTCCATACGGAGAACGACACTAATCTGGAGGATAGAGAAGTTAATCGGCAATTTTCCCTTATGTTTGTGCTCGTTTGTACGGTTTCGTACACTTCCTGGGCCTATCTGGAGAATCAGGCGGTTCTTTAGCGTACCTAATTTACACGTAACCATATAACAGATTCGAGTGATGCTTGATTTTGAGCAAACTGAGACAGAACTTCGAAAGAGTTCTCGATTAATCGACTAACGATAATATAGAAACCAGTTTTTTTGAAGGAGGCGATCATGTCAGAGAAAAGAATAGATTTGTTATGTGTTCTAGTCCTGGTTGTATTGTTTTCTTTCGCAGGGAAAGTACCCGCAGCACCCTCAGTTTGCTCAGGGGGTTTTTACTCTACAACGGGTGGACACATCAGCGATCCAGGTGAGGGAATTTTTGATTATTTCTGTGGCGGTTGGTACTGGGTTACTGCAACTGCTGATCCGCATTATCACTTCGAGTATTGGGCTGGAAGCGGTGCTGTTATTTTTGATGATACAAATGCTAATCCCGGTTGGTTTAAACCATCTGGGAATTTTAAGATTCAGGCTGTCTTTGATATTGACAGACATGATCTTGTCACTTCTTCCACAACCGGTGGCTCTGTGGTCTCACCTGGCGAAGGAACTTTCGAATACGATTACGGTGAGGTAGTTACACTCGAGGCTGAGGCCGATGACCACTATAGCTTCACACATTGGTCGGGATCAGGCGGATTCTATTCAACAAGTAATCCTGTAGACATCACGATTAACCAGGACCGTAGTGCCAAGGCCCACTTTGAGATTGACCAACATACTTTGGTAGTATCATCCACAGATGGAGGCTCCGTGATATCGCCTGGTGAAGGAACTTTCGAATATGATTACGGTGAGGTAGTTACACTCGAGGCCAAAGCTGATCCAGGCTATCACTTTACACAATGGTTGGGCAGCTTCTCTACAAGACAGAATCCTACAACTATCACAATGAACCGTGATTATCGTACCCAAGCCATCTTTGATAAGGATCAGCCGACTTTCGGTTTGACCATATCATCCACACCCGGTGGTTCGGTAATTGAGCCGGGTGAAGGCACCTTCTATTATGCAAGCGGTACGGAGGTCTCCCTCAAAGCCGAGGTGTCTGATCCTAACTACAAGTTCTTCCAGTGGACCGGCCCGGCGGTAGCCGCCGGTAAGGTGGCAGACGCGTACGCACCTGAGATTACAGTAATTGTTGATGGCAATAGTACATTGATGGCAGAGTTTAGCAAATGGGATCCAAATGCCATTTTAAGCGAAGAACTTCAGGACGCTATCAAGGATCGCATTCAAGAGCACATAGAACAAGAGAAACAAAAACGCTCCGAACAGGCAGCTCAGATACAACAGGCCCTGTCTGATGAATATGCAAGACTCAAGACCGCATTTGAGAATCAGCCCGATTATCCTGTATACAAAAAAGATTATGATGAAATTCTTTCTCAATACGAAATGTCCAGCAAGACAGATCAAGACCATGAGGACGCCGTTAGCGCCCTTGAGGCACTAACCACGCGATACCAGTACATGATGGATGCCGCCATCGACCAGGCGAAAATCGATCTGACGGATGTCAGGGCGAAGGTTGAAAATATCCTGGATGATGAATTTGAAGTCACACCAGACCTGTGCATCGTCTCACGCAAGTTAGCACACGATTTTCAGAAAAGAGATATTTTTGAGTGTACTTGTGTTGACCCACTAACTATACCCCAAAATGCAGAAGCTTCTGATGGTTTATACTCTGATAAAATTAAGGTAACATGGGACCTGGTGGAATGTGCTGAAGGTTACTTTGTATATCGTCGTCAAACAGAACCTGAAATGGAATCCTGGCCTACGGAGCCCATTGGTAGTGTTGACAAGGAAGAGCTGGACGAGGGTGAAGATTCGCGCCTTTACTACTACGACGATACAGCAGGGCATGGCTGTACATATGAGTACCGGATTAGGGCCTGGAATAGATGCATGATGGAATCCGGAGACAGCGAGGCTGATTCAGGTTTTGTCAATGATGCAGAGATTCTGCCTCTGCCTCTAGACCCTCTAGATCGCCCAGACTTGGATATTGTACCTTGCCCATCTTTCGATTCATTTTTGTTTATTCCGACAGGCGTGCAGGCATCTGATGGGGAATATGAAAGTGGGATTATTATAGATTGGAACCTGGTGCCCTGTGCGGTAGGTTACGAGGTATGGCGCAATACAAATAGCAACCAAGATGGGGCGATGCCTTTGCCTTTAGGCGCGCCAAACCCCGGCATTATTCGGAGGCCTCCATGGTCTGACATTCCACCAGCCGAACCGACCCAGAAAAACTTCTGGTATTGGATAAAGGCCGTAAACAGTGATGGCGAAGTGAGTGGATTCAGCGATCCGGACGAAGGTTATGTAACCGGACCCTACTGGGAGGCTCTTCTACCACCTTATGACTCTGAATACTGGCATCGTTGGTGGAACACATCAAGTCCCTACGCCAGGACTAACCAACCTTATGCCTACGCCCAATCCCAGTATGGGTGTATCAGATTAATTTCATCAAGTATTGGTTGTGGGTATGATCAGTGTTGCTATGATACGACACGTACCGAAGGCGGGATACGTGAACGTCCTGAGGTTTGTTTGTGGGGCGATTCAACACTTAAAATACAAATGGAGATCGAAGCTAAGTGCAGCGTACTTATTTGTGGTGACAGAGACGTTCCTGAAGGTGTCATTAGTCAAGCTAACGCATTAGTAACCCTATACTATCAAAACAACTATGATCTAATGTACAAACACTTATGCGACTGTTATGTTATTGCACCTTCTATTTCTTGGTATTATGGTATTTTTGACATAGAAACGGATTCGTATGGCGGCTCCGACCTGGGGGACTGTTCGTACTATGAGATAGTCCATCTTAACGGCCAGCCGATCACTGTTGATACGGAAATCATGGAAGGAGAAGAACAAATAATTGTCGCTTTTAGCACCTTTACCGAAACCATCTCTAGAGTCGCGGTTTCAAGATGTGGTGCCGGCGTGGCAGCTAATGTCAAAGTTTTGAGGTTGGATCAGGTTTGCCCGCGTCCTAAACCATACACCACTGGAGATTAAAGAGTATCCGGTAAAATATAAAGCTAAGGTCAAATAGACGAATTTGTCCAGACGAGCAGGAAAACTGACATTGAGGTTATTATCCCAATAAATGCGCATAAAGGAGCAGAAAAATCTCTGATAAATCAACGAGCCGGATATAAGGAATGTGCGCTGCGTTCTTCTATACTAAATAGGACACAGCCTGTCTGAGTCTAAACTCCCTCACACCAATAAGGTAGCCCGCGTCAATCATACCCATGCACAAAAGGCAAATACGCTTTCACCAAATATAAAGTCAAAGTAAAATAAACACATGCCAAATGTATTATGAATATGTACCACCTTGAGACGCTTTAATGGCCGCTAAAAACCAAAAAGACCAGTTCAAGCAGATCCGTCGGAAAATAAAGACATTTCCGACAGGACCCGGGCTATATTTTATGAAGGGTCCCGGCGATAAGGTCCTTTACATCGGAAAAGCCAAGAATCTGCGCTCACGCGCAGCAAGCTATTTTCAGCCGGGCGGTGAAATTGCCACCGCACGTGGCCCGAAAATCTCTGAAATGCTAACCAAAGTCAAAACTGTGGATTACCTGGAAACTGAAACCGAAGTCGATGCAATGCTAAAAGAAGCCCGCCTGATAAAGGACATCCGCCCGCCATATAATACCGACCTCGTTGACGACAAGACCTTCCCTTATCTGGAGATCACCACCTCCGACGACTTCCCATGCGTTTACATTACCCGCAAACCCCGCCCGAAAGGCAGCAGACTCTTCGGCCCGTTTGCCAGCGCAAAAGAACTGCGAGCTGTTCTTGTAGTGCTGCAAAAGATATTCAAATTCCGCACCTGCAACTTAGACATCAAAAAGGACGACAACAAGCGCAGATTCTTTCGCCCCTGTCTTTTATACAGCATAAAACAATGCACCGCCCCATGTGCAGACAAAATCGACAGGCTCGAATATAAAAAGATCATCACCGACCTAATCAAGTTCTTGCGGTCAAAACGTTCCACGATACTACGACAGTTAAAAAAACGTATGGCCGAAGCCGCCAAGACCTTCGAGTACGAAAAGGCTGCCATGTTCCGCGACCGTATCCGCCTGATAGAAAGGCTCGACCGCAGAGGCATTCCCGAAGAAGACGTCCAGCCGGAGGTCTTCGCTGCCGATCCATCCGAGGCCCTTGTCAAACTGCGGGAATTGTTGCAGTCACCTGAGCCTGTCAGAATTATTGAGGGCATCGACGTCGCCAACATTGCTGGCTCTGAGGCGGTCGGCTCACTGGTCAAGTTCATCGATGGAAGACCTTTCAAAAATGGATATCGCAGATTCAAAATAAAAACAGTAAAACGCATCGACGATTACGCGATGATCGCTGAGGTCGTCAAACGCCGATACAAATACGCCCTGCGCGGCGAAGAGCTCTGGCCCGATCTGGTTCTGATCGACGGAGGAAAAGGTCATCTCCACGCTGCTGAAAAGGCATTAAGGGATATGAACGCACCAAATATTATAAAGATCGCCGCTATCGCGAAAAGAGAGGAGGAAATCTATCTACAGTCAAGCACAAAACCCCTCAAGCTGCACGCTCATTCGCCTGTCTTGAAACTACTGCAATACGTCCGGGATGAGGCCCACCGCTTTGCCCAGCACTACTACCACATCCTACGGCGAAAGAAATTGGTTAATGAAAAATCCTAACCGAAGTTTTTTTTATCACATTCCCACCAACAGATAGTCTACTTTGAACACTTGGCAAAAGCTTACTATCCAGTTAAGCAAAAAATCCTCAAATTCCACCCATCAAACGGGACTGCTGAGAGACACCATAACAACTGGACCGGTCAACCGATGCAGCTATGACCAGCCTGACAATGACAGAATCCTCCACGTGCCGTATACGAAAATCGCACCATAATCTTCAACACAATGGAGTCTATGCACGGAGCCGCTTCAAAAGGCTGTAAAAACGTGGCTCACTGTCCAAAAAACTCACATAATATCGGATTTTATGCAGGATTTGTCTTGAAGTTAGCATAGTCAATATGGTATAAATGACATTGGAGATGTTTGGCGAATTTTAGCTTCAGGAGGCTCGATATTTATATGATTCTTGCCAATAAGGCAAGAAAGTTATGTTCAAGCTAACGAAGCGAGTAGAAGGTGCTCACTGTTTCAGAACATATCTTTCATATCAGTTACAACTTGAAGCACTTGACTAAGCTTTACGGGAAGGAGGTACGCACAAATCCCGAGAATTATTATTTCATAAGCTTTCACGGTAAAACGCATTTTTGTCACTGCGAGCGAAGCGAAGCAGTCTAATACCGCCAAAAGGTCGAGATTGCTTCGGCCTAAAGGCCTCGCAATGACGCAAAAACGCTATATTTTTCTGCGTGAACGCTTACAACTTTATTAATTAACTCATTTTGAAGGAGTATGTTATGTATAAGAAATCATGTTTCCTAATCCTTTCTGTTTTGATGCTAAGTCTGATATCCACCAGTTACGCTGAAGTTGTAATAGGCAACTTTGAGCAGCAAATGAACGGATGGACGGAATGCACCTGGGGTCCTCCAGGACATCCTACTTTTAGTTACGGCACGACCGGAGTTACATTAGACAGTTATAGTCTCAGGGCTGTGCAGCCGACCGTGAACCCTGAAGATGGTGGAACATTTAGTTGGTTCTTGATAAATACCGGCGTTAATGCCGATGACTTCAGAGCTAACAATGTCATCGCGATGGACATCACGCGGTTAGCTAACGAGTGGACTCGTGGAGACCCTGCTGCAAACCATTGGTGCAACCTCGACATGCGTCTCCAAGACAACAGAAACTATAACTTAGTAGGCTTGGGCAACGCCGGTGATTGGGACAGTAATGACCCCGACGCTAACGATACGATAACAGCTACATGGGACTACACTAGATATAAAAATCAACCTGACGTGCTGTCCCCTAACGCTACGTCGATACAGATTGTAATCGCTACCAATACCGGTGGTTACACCGGCGACGGGATCTGGTACATTGACAATATACGGCTACTGACCAGCCGTAACGAGAAACCGCGAAACGGTGCGTGGGGTTTGGGGCTTGACCCCACACTTATGTGGAATGAAGGATCACCAACTTATAAATTCGATGTATATGTCGGCACCACTTTTGAAGATGTAGACAACGCCAACAGAGTAGACCAACCTGGCTTACTGTTTTACAGTGAGAACCAGGATCCTAATAACTATTCTTTAAGCGGAACTACTAATGGTACGACTTATTACTGGCGGATCGATGATGTTGTTGGTGGCACCCCCGTGAAAGGCCAGGTCTGGCATTTTACGACTTATCTTCTGGGCGCAAAAACCACTGTTATAGGCGACTGGGAACAACAGATGGATGGATGGGTTGCCTCAGATCCCAATGACGCCAATATGGTGTTAGGCTACAGTACTGTTGGGGCCACGTTGAACAACT
>CAYSPM010000112.1:0-9538 GCA_964432925.1 uncultured Pirellulales bacterium
GATGTACTCCGATGTGGTTATGGAAAAGGCGGCAGGAATAGAACCAAAGGAAGGTATAGGAATCCGTCAGCAGCTTGAGAAAGAAATGCAAAAAATAAAGGACGATAAAGGTGTAAAATTTGATACCCAACTGGATGCTAATGACCTGAAGAAGTTGGTTCAAATCTTCAAAAAGAAGATCAAGCAGGTTCTTAAAAAGGAATTTCCGGATGATCCTTACGAACAACTCTGGGGAGCTATTTCCGCTGTTTTTCGTTCTTGGAACGGTAAAAGAGCTATATCTTATCGCAGAATAGAGATTATTCCTGACGAATGGGGAACTGCAGTAAATATTCAGACGATGGTTTTCGGCAATATGGGTGAAAGCAGCGCTACAGGTGTGGCATTTACGCGTAATCCTGCAACTGGTGAGAACAAATTCTACGGCGAGTTTCTTGTCAATGCCCAGGGAGAGGACGTCGTAGCTGGAATCAGAACTCCGCAGGCAATAAATAAGGTATCCAAGACCGATGCCTCAAAGCACCTACCATCATTAGAGGAGCTAATGCCCAAGCTTTACAAGCAGTTGGCTCAAATCCGTACAAAGTTAGAAAGACACTACCGTGACATGCAGGATGTGGAGTTTACTATCCAGGATGGTAAGTTGTTTATGCTTCAAACTCGTGTTGGCAAACGTAATGGTGCGGCTGCTGTCAGAATGGCTGTGAATATGTGCGAGGAGAAGCTTATATCTAAGAAAGAGGCAATTTTAAGAGTAAAGCCTGAGCAGCTTGATGAGCTTTTACATCCGATGTTAGACCCAAAGGCTGAGAAAAAGGCTGAGAAATTGGCTTCAGGACTACCAGCAGGACCAGGTGGAGGAATTGGACAGGTTGTTTTCACTGCTGATGATGCAGAACAATGGGCTACAAAAGGTAAAGATGTTATCCTGGTTAGGGATGAGACCAGTCCAGAAGATGTGCATGGTATGCGTGCAGCGAAGGCAATACTGACCGCTAAAGGTGGAATGACCAGTCATGCTGCGTTGGTTGCAAGAGGCTGGGGCAAGTGCTGTATTGTCGGTTGTGGCGATTTAAATGTTAATGCGGTGAAAAAGACTCTTTCAGCCAATGGTAAAATGCTGCGAGAAGGTGATTGGATTTCTCTTAATGGTACCAAAGGCATTGTTTACGAAGGACAGATTCCTTTGCTGCCTGTGGATCCGGAGAAAAATGTATATTACAAGAAGCTTATGACCTGGGCGGACAAGGTGCGCAAATTAAGGATTCGTACAAATGCCGATAATCCACATGATGCAAAGATGGCCAGAATTTTCGGTGCTGAGGGTATAGGTCTATGCAGGACAGAACACATGTTCTTTGGCCCGGATCGTATCTCAGCTATGCGTGAGATGATTTTAGCTGATGATGAAGCTGGCAGGAAAAAGGCACTGAAAAAATTGCTGCCGCTACAAAGAAAGGATTTCAAAGGGATATTTAAGGTTATGAATGGTCTTCCGGTTACTATTCGAACTCTGGATCCGCCGTTACATGAGTTTTTGCCGAATGACCAAGCAAGCCAAAAAGAGATGGCTAAACAAATGGGTGTTACTACTGAGACAATCAAGGCAAAGGTTCAATCATTACATGAATTGAATCCTATGTTGGGTCACCGAGGCTGCCGGTTGGGTATAACATATCCGGAAATCACCGAGATGCAGGTTCAGGCAATAATTGAGGCGGCCTGCAATGTAGCGAAGCAGGGTATTAAGGTTCATCCTGAAATCATGATTCCTTTGGTGGGAACAAAAGCAGAACTAACGAACCAGCGTGAACTAGCCGTAGCCACTGCGGAAAAAGTAATAAAGAAGACCGGCGTCCGCGTAAAGTATTTTGTCGGGACAATGATAGAAATTCCCAGGGCGGCATTAACGGCGAATGAAGTTGCAGAAGTTGCAGAGTTCTTCTCCTTCGGGACGAACGACTTAACACAGATGACATTTGGTTATAGTCGTGATGACGCGGGCAAGTTCCTGCCGGGTTACATTGCTGGAAAGATTCTGCCGGCTGACCCGTTCCAGACACTTGATCAAACAGGTGTTGGCCAATTAGTTGACCTTGGCATCAAACGCGGCAGAGCAACGCGTTCGAACCTAAAGGTTGGAATATGTGGTGAGCACGGTGGTGATCCGAAGTCTATTGAGTTCTGCCACAGGGTAGGGATGAACTATGTGAGCTGTTCTCCGTATCGTGTGCCAATAGCAAGATTGGCGGCTGCGCAAGCAGCGGTCAGGTAATTGATGAATGATTATTGATAACTGATTATTTACAGAGCATGAAGCGTGTTTTGTGAAGCGAAGCTCGCTTCACTTTTTTTTCTGCGTAGCAATATCCATGCTCTTTTAAAGTCTTTAAGCTAAGAAGAAAGAACTTAATCAAAAAGAGGTGATATATGAATCCAGATGAAAATTGCGGAAAATGCAAATACTTCGTAAGTACCAATTCAAGTGAAAACACCGGCGAATGCCACAGATACGCTCCACGCCCAAGTCCTCATCCCAAGATGCAAATAGAAGGCAAGGATATCTGGGCAAACATCCAGTGGCCGAAAGTCGATTTAAATGCTTGTTGCGGTGAATTTAAACCCGCACGACAGCCCTGAGGGTCAAAATCAGGGAAATGAAAGGCCAAGTTCTACCAACCATAACAGCTAAAAACAACTACACTTTTAGCGTGCAACCTAACTGGAGGAACAGAGACGGCCTTACAAAATTGTGCAAATCATCGTGTTGACAACTGCTAATGAAATCTCGTAAACTGACTCCTACTGAAATGCGACAGACTCTCCCGCGGGCGTAATTCAGTGGTAGAATGTCAGCTTCCCAAGCTGGACGTCGAGGGTTCGAATCCCTTCGCCCGCTTCTTTGACGTCCTAAAGTAAAATTCAGGACTCACGTAATTGGTGTCACGCCCCAGGTAATTCCTAATCGACTCTGATACCCTGTTGCTCGAGCCACTTCTTCAATTCGCCCATTTCACTGAAGATTTCGTTGTCATAATCTTCTTCAAGCTTCTGAATATTCTCAGCTAATTCCGGCTGCTCCTGTACAACATCGCTCAGCTTTTTCTCGAACTCTTCACTAACAGTGCTTAGATCGTCGAGGCTAAGCTGCAAACCTAAAATGCCCGCTAAACGTCTGGTCACAGCCTCGATGCACTTAGGATTATTGCCCTGCACATAGGCAGGAATCGTGGCAACAAGACTTACCATCTCCAAATTCTGTTGCTTGCTACCGGCTGTCAGCAAAGTGATGATACTGGCAGGCCCTTCGTAATTGGTAAAATTAAGTCCGTAACGTCGCAAAGTCTCTTTCAACTTCGCATCTGAAATGGAGCAGAACAACCTCGGCTCGCGCGTGTGTGGCACAAGACCTGCAACGCTGCCGATAAAGTATATAGTCTCTACACCGAACTCCCTGCACAGCAAAAAGATACAATCGACATATGCCTTCCACCGAAGATTCGGCTCATTGCCCAAAAATAATATTAGATCATTTTGCTCATCTGCGAAAAATGTGTTTTGGGGAAACTCAAAGGACTCGATCAAACCCCCTTTTATGCGGGTGTGAGGCCGGAAAAGGGCTGTTACTTCCATCATGGCGGGAAAATTATAGATATAGAATCCCTCGGGGAATATCTCAGCAAATTTCTTCGCATCGAGCTTGTCGATGAGGCACCTTATGGTTCCTGTTGAGACGTCACCGCCATCCATCCAGCCGGAGAAACCCAGTAACAATCGAGGATTATGGAAATTCGGTCTTTCGTATATCTTCAACTTATCCGATGCCATGACTTTCCTTTCTGTTGTCAAAGTTGCGCACTTTCTATATTGGCAAGTTAATACAGATAAATCAACCAGTCAAGGGTAAATGCGTATCTATACTGGCCCCCTGAAAGTGTAAGAAACCTAATAGGGTACGGATTATGAGCAAAGACGTGAAACGGGACTAACCTATAGGGTTGCTGGAATTACACGTCGGTAGATCGCAGACAGGTATCTCATAGATAACCAGTACATCGAAATTTACCGATAAACAGAGGTTGCAAATCGTATCGGATATATTGTTCGGGAAAGTGTCTATAGCCGAGGTTTGTACCAACGTTTAGCCCCCAAGTTTACCTTGGGGGTTATACTTTATATATTTTGCAGCACCACTGGTTTCTAAGCGATTACCCTCCGGGCCTGTGGTTATTAAGATCGCTTCTGTCTCCGACAGTTCTTCGATCAAGGCAAGTCCTTTTTCTACTCCCATCACACCCACTGCCGTCGCTAAGGCATCCGCGCTAATCGCGTCTTTAGAAATAATAGTCACGCTCACCAATTCATCACTGCTACATTCACCCTTTAGATTGATAATGTGGCTGTACTTCTTACCGTTTATAATCACAAACCGCCTGTAATCTCCGCTCGTGGCAACAGCTCCGCTATCGAGCTTTAATATTAGCATCGGCTTACCAAACCCCAAGTCACTTGTCGTATCGTTAGGATCCTGTAGGCCAACAAGCCAACTGTCTTTGCCCCTGGGTGGCCTGCCAAAGCATCGAATGTCACCACCAATATCAACCATCCCACCCAAAGCGCCACGATCCCTCATTGCCTCAACCGACCTGTCAATTGCATACCCTTTTGCAATTCCGCCTAAATCCAGCTTCATTCCTTCGGTCGCAAATCGCACAGTCGCCTCGTTGGCATCGAGCATCACTTTGTCCCAGCCAACTTTTGATCTAACCTCAGCAAGCTCAACATCGGTAGGAACAGAATTCGCCTCGCCGGCCAAGCGCCACAAATCAACTAAAGGGCCTACCGTGACATCGAACGCACCACTGGTGAGCTTGCTGAAACCAAGCGCCTTTTGCAGAACCTCAAATGTTGGCTCACTTACCTTAACTGGGCCTTCGTAGGCCGTCGCGTTTATGAAGTTCAACTCCGAGTCTTCCCTGTGGTAGCTCATCAAAGCCTCGATTTGCCTTTGCTGCTCAAAGGCCGCCTCGATGCACTTATTTGCCGTTTTCCTGTCCGCCGCAACAGCTACAATCCGGGCGAAAGTCCCCATCACTATGTGTTTACCGCTATCGACCTGTGCGTACCGCTTTGCACTTACATAAAAGTACAAGGCCAGGCCTAAACAAACACAAGCGACTGTAATGGCAATCCAAGTCTTTTTTGCGTTCATGGAAAACCCTTTTGCTGTAACTTTCCAAACACAATGATTCTAATTTCTTTCCCGCTGATATTCAATAATCACCTTTCACACTGTATAATATCTGCGTGTATAAAAAAATAGAAATACTAGCAGAGCGCATTGAACGTGACTTTCTGCCATTCGTCCGTAAACCCGCAAGGTATATCGGCGGCGAAATCAACCATATCAAAAAGGACCTCTCACAGTGTGACCTCACTGTTGCTTTGTGTTTTCCGGATATTTACGAAGTGGCAATGTCCCACTTCGGCCTTGCGATAATCTACGACGTCCTCAATAAAATTAAAGGCATCGCTGCGGAACGAGTTTTTGCACCCTGGATCGATGCCGAAAAGCTGATGCGTGAAAAGCAGATCCCGCTATTCAGCCTGGAATCTAAGGCTTCACTGAAAAGCTTCGATATCATCGGCTTCAGTTTAACAAACGAGCTGTGCTATACAAATATCCTCAATATGCTTGATCTCGGTGGCATCAATGTGCGAAGCCTCGACCGCAATGAGAACGATCCATTAATAATTGCCGGCGGTGGTATTTCGAACTGCTGCGAACCTATCGCCGAGTTTATTGATTTGTTTGTGCTCGGCGAAGCCGAGGAAACAGCAGTTGAACTGATCAAGTTCATCAAGGCAGCTAAACAAAATGCGTTGAAAAAGAACGACGTCCTGCTTCAGGCTGCCAGGAAATTTGATTGGGTTTATGTTCCGCGTTTTTACAACTTCGAATACGAAGGGATACAAATAAAATCTTTCCAGCCGAACCATTCTGACCTGCCCCGCCGATTCAGAAACGCCTTCGTGGAAGATTTCGACAATGCCCCTGTACCTACTCGCCCGATAGTTCCATTCGTACAAGCTGTACATGAGCGAGTCAGCGTGGAAATAATGCGAGGCTGTCCAGGCAGATGCCGATTCTGCCAGGTGAGTTTCTGCCGACGTCCCATTCGCTGCCGCAGCCCCGAAAGAATTCTCAGCCTGGCAAAGACAGCCTACCACTCAACAGGATTTGATACAGTCAGCTTATTGAGTCTATCAAGCGCAGATTATCCTTATCTCAAAGCACTAATTGCGCTTTTACATGAATATTTCCACGATAAACACGTTGGCCTGTCCCTACCGAGTCTGCGGGTTGAAAAGCAGCTTAAGTTACTCCCACAATTACTAACCTCGGTTAGAAAAAGCGGCCTTACAATCGCCGTTGAGGCAGCCAGTGAAAGGCTCAGAAACATCATCAACAAACCCCTGAAAGATGAAGATTTGTTCGCCACTGTTGAAGCAGCATATCGACAAGGTTGGCAGAAATTGAAATTGTATTTCATGGTGGGCCTGCCCGGCGAGACCATCGCCGATATCAAACAAATTGTAGAGCTATCATATCAACTGGCAAAACTTCGAAAACAAATCGATGGCAAAACAGGCCAAATCAACATTACTATAAGCTGGCTGGTACCAAAAGCCCATACCCCATTTGGCTGGCTTGGTCAAAAGCCGCTAATCTACTTCGAGCACGCAAAAAAAATAATACTCGAAGAAAAAAAGAATCTTCGTGCAAGATTTTTGCACTTTAAGTTCCACAATATAAACCGCTGCATACTGGAATCCGCGATCGGTCGCGGCAATAGGCGATTAGCCAACGTCATTGAAGCTGCATGGCGTGCCGGCGCCATATTCGACCTCTGGGACGAGTGCTTCAACTACCAAATTTGGCAAAATGCCTTCAACAAATTCGGCCTTGACATTGAAGCCGCTGCACAAAGATGTTTCGACACCCATGAAATCCTGCCTTGGGAGCATCTTGGCGGCCCAGAAAAGAAATATCTGCTCAAACACTTGGATAGCACGATGGACATAGTAAAGAGCACACGGTCGGAATCAGAAAATCACACCTGAAGCCGAGTTACTCTACTCCGCATGCGATAACCAATCAGTAAATACGATAGTAACTTGCACGATGAATCATTTATCGTTATGCCCGTGTCAAAGCTCAAGCTCACAATTTAAATTATATGGTACTCAATTCCTCTAATACATAAAATTTCTGAAAGTCCTATAAAAACAATTATATGGATTCTGCTATCTTTCCTAATATGATTAGCCAGCATAATAAGCGGGCCAATTTCAAGCCTTTACATTAAACCTTCCATAAAACTTGTAAACGCCACAAATTCGAGATTGAAAGGTTCTTATAGGACTGAAGGACAAAAAGTATATCCTAAATTATATCCTCTAAAGACCAAAATACGCTCCGATACTAAATATTTACGATACTTCCTACCCAAAAACCAATTTCTTCTGAAATCATCTCCTGTTCTATGCCGATAATAATGTCAGTCCGGAATCCAACCGGATACGTCTTTTGCTGTACGCAAGAAATTGTAGAAGCTTAATGTATTCTGCAATAGTCAAAATGTTATGGATAACCCAATATACTGACCAGTTGGAGGTATACTCATTATGCAAAGAGACACTCTAACAACAAAAAGCTCTCTTATACTCGCGTTCTTGGCTTTGTTTATCAGCAGTACCTACCTGCTTGCAGGTAACCAAGAATCGCAAGTCTCGTTGCCGGAAGTAGCTCCGGAACAGTTGCTTTTTATGGAGTTCGAGTCACCAGCCGCCCTGACGAAGACCGACCCACGCCTTGTCCCCGCTGCCGTTACAACCATTACCAAAGAGCAGATTCAGGCCTCTGGTGCCCGCAGCTTATTCGAGTTGCTCGATATTTACGTCCCCAACCTGCAATGGATGCGTCACCACTGGGAAGCAGATGTCATGGGGCTACGCGGGATTATCGCCGACCGTAACGATAAATATCTGCTGCTCGTCAATAGCCGTGTTATGAATGAGCGTACCCACATGGGTGCATTGAGCGAGCAAGACCTGGTTCTGCTCAGTGACATTCATCATATTGATATCGTGCGAGGACCCGGCTCGGCCCTATATGGTCCAGGTGCCGTATCGATGGTGATTAACATTGTCACATTTAACGCCGATACATTTGAAGGGACGGAAGTTTCATCTCGCATGGGTGCGATCGAGGAATTCTTTTCAGCCGAATATAAACACGGCCATAAATTCGACGACAACGACGGAGGTCTGTTCGTTTATGCAGGCTACAGCAAATATAATGGTGCCGATAAGGTCGATGCGCCTCAGATTTACCCATTTACTTTCCCCACGAGCTCGGATTATTCATGGATGACACCAGGAACCCATCATGGTCCACCAGCTTATAGTCTACCAGCCGATGGTACTCTAGCGGGCGAACCGATGATGAATGCTCCCGTAGGTAATGATGGAGCCAGTGCCAGAGATTTACCGCCGCTGAAGCTATACGCCCAGGTAAAGAGAAGCAACTGGGATATCTGGGCACGTTACACACGTGGCGGCAAAGAGTACGCTCCGCACGTCGGTGTTTTAGCCCGCCACCTATGGGGATGGGCTGAATGGAATAATATGTGGTGGAACGATGATACATCGACTCAGATACTACCTTGGAATCCCAACTTTTATGCTTACCAGCAAGCGACCGGCTATATTGGATATAAACATGAACTGGACGAAAATCTCGAAATCGATTATGCATTCAGCTATGACATGTTTGATTTTGAGCGATTCTGGGGTAATAATTTATATGAAGCCTATCGAGAAGACGAGTACTTCGGCAAGGCACTATTGCGATGGCAACCCAGCGACCAGCATAGCATTGCCTTCGGCACCGAAATATCACATTTGGAGCTTGGCTTGCAGAGTCCCGGCTGGCCTGAGATGGATCCGGTCTGTTCACGATTGGGTTCTATGCCGCGCTGGTCGACCAATCTATACTCGATCTTAGGCGAACATCAATGGAATATCAACGACAAGTGGACGACCTTCATCGGCGCCCGGATCGACGACCATACCTATACCGACTTGATGTTCTCTCCCCGTGCGGCGGTAGTTCACACACCAACCGATAGAGACACGATTAAGTTGATGTGGTCCCGGTCGCTACGTGCAAATTTTGAAGAAGAAATGAAGGCCCAGGCTATGGACCCCAATAGTAGCGACAAAAGTGACCCCGAAATCCTCGATAGTGTTGAACTTCGTTACGAAAGGCAGCAAAGTAATAATCTCGACCTCGCCGCATCGGTATTCGTCCACTATAACCTGCAAGCGATCTCATGGGATGAGAGTACTTTTCAAAGTAGCCTTGCAGGTACGCAAAGGGAGTATGGCTTCGAAATCGAGGCCTCTTACCACACCGACAAGACCCGTCTGGCTATCTCACATGGATATACAAAACTTTATGACTTTGACATGG
>CAYSPM010000113.1:0-7403 GCA_964432925.1 uncultured Pirellulales bacterium
GGCAGGAAGGTCTCTTTTATCGCCCGTGGCGAGACCCAGCGTTCGAGATTGAGCCAGCTACCGGCTTTATCATTGGTGCCCGACGCCCGTGTGCCGCCAAACGGCTGCTGAGCGACAACGGCACCGGTGGGTTTGTCGTTGACGTAGAAATTGCCCGCTGCGTGACGAAGCGTATTCATGGCTTTTACTACTGCGCCGCGATCCAGAGCGAATATCGAGCCTGTAAGTGCATACGGCGAGGTCTGGTCACAAAGCTCCAATGCCTTGTCATACTCATTTTCCGGATATACGTAGATAGTTAAAACAGGCCCAAATATTTCCTCTACCATCAGTTTCGATTTTGGGTCTTTGCTAACGACGATGGTAGGCTCGATAAAGTAGCCTTTGGAGTCATCACAACCGCCACCGATGATAATCTCCATGTCCGGGGAGTTCTTGGCGTATTCGATGTACTCTTTGATTGTGCCAAATGCCTTTTTGTCGATGACGGCGCCCATGAAGTTTCTGAAGTCGGTTACGTCACCCATTTTGACTTCGTTGATTTCGGCGAGCAGCCTTTCCTTGATCTGTGGCCAGGTCGAGTCGGGAATGTAGGTGCGTGAGGCTGCGGAGCACTTTTGGCCTTGGTATTCGCAGGCCCCCCGCACTAAGGCAGCTACCAGCGCTTCGACGTCGGCACTTACGTGGGCAAAGATAAAGTTCTTGCCGCCTGTTTCGCCAACAATCCTGGGATATGAGACGTATTTGCGGATGTCTTTGCCGATAGTTAGCCAAATTGTGGAGAAGACGTAGGTACTGCCGGTGAAGTGGATGCCGCCGAGCCTAACGTCATTCAGTACGGGCGGGGCAACAACAGGTCCAGGACCCGGTACCATGTTTATCACGCCGGCAGGCATGCCCGCCTCTTCGAGAATCTTCATGATGTAATAGGCTGGCAATACCGCAGCGGAAGCAGGCTTCCAAACGACAGTATTGCCCATCAATGCCGGAGATGTGGGTAGATTGCCGGCAATTGAAGTGAAGTTAAATGGAGTTAAAGCCAGGACGAATCCATCCAATGGGCGGTGCTCCATGTAGTTAAGTACGCCGGGTGTAGACATCGGCTGATCTCCATAGACTTCCTCCATGAAGTGGGGATTAAAGCGCCAAAAGTCAATCAGCTCGCAAGAAGAATCAATCTCAGCTTGATGGGGAGTCTTACTCATGTTAAGCATGGTGGCTGCGTTTAATGTTAGGCGGTATTTGCCTGCGAGCAGTTCGGCAGCCTTTAGCAGCACGACCGCTCGTGACTCCCAGGGCATCTCGCCCCATTGTTTCTTTGCCTTTTCGGCAGCATCAACAGCCTTTATTGCAAATTCAGCATCGGCTTGATGATACCTGCCGAGCACGTGTTGATGATCGTGTGGGCAGCGGATATCTGCGAGGTTGCCATTGTGCACCTCTCGGCCTCCGATTATCATTGGGACCTCTACCTGGTTACTTAGCATTTCTTTTAGCTTTGACTTTAGCTCGGCACGTTCAGGACTTCCCGGCGCGTATTGCAAACATGGCTCGTTACACGGTTGGGGGATATGAAAAATACCATTGAACATTTCTGTCTCCTTGTAATAACTATTTGTGATTCCAGTACCTATGAGAAACCGGTATTTTCCGACATTTTTATCGAAAAGTCAACTTGAATGGGATGTTTTTCTGGTCTTATTGGCGATTTTTGCCTTTAACCATAAGGATTAGAAGTTATAATGATCTTTGGGTCATTCTTCGTACGGACGTGAAAGGTTGAAGGACCGACCAAAATGAGTGAGAAACCGTTCTTACTGCTTACTTTTTGCACTATATTTTTCGTCCTGCTTTTTTCCGGCTGCTATGAGCCGGTGGTCCCTCCTAAGCTTAAAGCTGAACCACAGGCGGAGACAATTATGCCTGTGGCGCAGTATTACGTTGCGGGCACTTCATTACGCGGTCGGCCCATTATGTACGTTGTGCTCGGACAAGGCCATGATGTGACCTTTATCCTAGCAAGCATTCACGGCAACGAGCAAGGGGGAACCCCGCTCGTTCAAAATCTCGTGGTTCACCTTCAGCAAAATGAACATCTTTTAAAGGGACGCAGGATTGTACTGCTGCCCGTGGCTAATCCAGATGGACGTGCGCTCAACAGCCGATACAATGCCAACGGTGTGGACCTAAACCGAAATTTTCCTACAGCTAATCGTGTCAGCAATGAAAAGTCGGGTGAGGCAGGACTATCTGAGCCGGAAAGCTGTGCGATCGAACATATTATTCAACGGTATTCTCCCGACCGCGTGGTGAGCATTCATCAGGTTGTGGATACCGGGCCGGAAGGTCTGGCTACGCTTGTTCCCGGTGGTTGCATTGATTATGATGGTCCTGGTGAGGTGTTGGCTGGGCATATGGCTCAATATTGCAGTCTGCCAATTCAAAAGCTGGGTGCAAGGCCCGGCTCGCTCGGCTCGTATGCAGGTTTAGATTTGGGCATTCCAATCATTACACTTGAGCTGCCGTACAGGGCTGACCAACTGAGTGAGCAGATACTTTGGCAGAGATACGGCACAGCTCTGCTGGGAGCAATCGTCTACCCCGACAGGCCCCAATGAGAATAACAGCCCTCTATTTGGGTGCGCATCCGGGACATGCCCGCTAACTGGAAATCCCATCATCAGCACTATCGTAGGTGCACTGCTGGGTGGACTATTGGCCGCGGGAAAATAGCGTGTACAAAAAACTACTGCTGTTGCTGTTATGTTCGGTCCTACTTGGAGCCATGGGCTACCTTGGTGGTCTGACCAACCAGCAGACATTTGTGCTATCAGTTTTTTTGCTGTCCATATTAGGCACACTATTTTTCTGGCAACTAAGATTAGGCTTTCTGTTTGCAGGCAGTGGACTCTTGCTTCTGTTTCGCTCTGTCACGATGACGGATTTTATAAGGTTCGCTTCACTGGATGTTATCCTTTTCCTAATCAGCATGATGATTATTGTGGCGGTGGTGAAAGATACCGGTGTTTTTTCTCACCTAACAAAATATCTTCTCAGCCTACGTAATATCTCTGGGACAAAATTGTTTATTATACTGATGGTACTTTCAGCGGTCTTTTCAGCTCTTATGGGAGAGGCTACATCTATTATCATTATGGTGTCAATCATCCTGAGCTTATGTGCGGCTTTGAAAATAAGGCCTACTGCCCTCATCATCTCGTCTGTCTTAGCGACGAACATCGGCTCAGCCTCGACAGTTTTGGGTAATCCCATCGGAATACTCATCGCCGCGAGAGCAAACCTATCTTTCAGCAGCTTTCTGACCCATGCGCTGCCTATATCAGCGGGAACATTAGCGATAGTCATCTTCATTCTGCTCGTTTACTATCGAAAATTCGTGTACGAGCTTTCTGAGAAAATGAAAGCTGCACCTGTTGATGCTGAGCTAACCAAACCAACGGAAGGCTTGTCCAAAAAGCCTTTGGCGCTGCCCTTACTGATCTTTTCTGGTACGATTTTATTGCTGGCTTTACATAGTAAAATCGAAGTCTTATTTGGGCTGGAAGAAAATACGATGCTTATCATGGGACCTACAATTTCGGCAGGAATTGCTTTATTGTATAGTGGAAAACGAACAGCTTATTATGTTGAGCACGAGATTGAATGGCAATCGCTGCTTTTTTTTATATTCTTGTTTGCACAAGCCGGTGTAATTCAGGCCTCGGGCATCGCAGCATTTTTCGCCCAGCGGATCACTGAGAGTGCAGGGACCGATGAGAGGTTGTTATCCGGAGTTTGTTTGCTTTCAAGCGGTTTGCTGTCGAGTCTGTTGGATAATACAGTAGTTGTAGCGTCTTATGTTCCTGTCGTGAAGAATTTGCACGTTCTGCACGGTCATCTGGAAACGCTTTGGTGGGCTTTGCTGTTCGGAGCGTGCTACGGCGGAAACATTACAGTCATCGGGTCAACTGCAAATATAATTGCTATTGACTTCCTCCAGAAAGAAAACCAGCCGAGAGTAAGCTTCATAGAGTGGCTGAAGGTAGGACTACTTGTCGGAATAGTCAGCATGGTATTAGCTTATGTATCCATTTTGCTATTTTTCTGAATTTGGAGGCTGGAGCCAATCCTTTCCATCCGTACCTGCTCCCTCTGTTTGACGCGTGTGCTGCTTGAGTTTTGTACTGCGATCGAGTAGAATACACTTTTTATTACTTGTATGTGAGAAAAATGGCGGTATTCAAGCTAAACAGTGAATTTAAGCCTGCCGGCGATCAGCCTCAAGCGATAGCGAGGCTTGTAGAAGGGTTGCGCTCAGGCAAGAAGTTCCAGACGCTGATGGGAGTGACCGGAAGCGGCAAGACATTTACGATGGCTAATGTCATTTCGCAGTTTAATATGCCGGCGCTGGTGATATCGCACAACAAGACATTAGCAGCACAACTCTATGAAGAGTTCAGAGAGCTGTTTCCCGAAAATGCAGTTGAGTATTTTGTGAGCTATTATGATTATTACCAGCCGGAAGCTTATATACCACAGCGCGATATCTACATTGAAAAAGACGCCTCGAAAAATGCGGACCTGGACCGGCTGCGTCTTTCCACTACTACGAGTCTGTCAACGCGAGATGACTGCATTATTGTGGCGTCGGTCTCGTGTATATTTGGCCTTGGCTCACCGGAGGACTACAAAGCCAGTGTAGTGACGATTAGAACGGGGGATCAGTGCAACAGAAACACATTGCTTGGCCGATTGGCAGACATCCAGTACACCAGAAATGACATAGACTTCCAGCGAGGGACTTTCAGAGTCCGCGGTGATGTTGTTGAGCTGCATCCTTCATACGAATCCTTCGCGGTTCGTATCGAATTCTTTGGCGACCGGATAGAACAGATAAGCTATATCAATCCAGTGTCAGGGGAGACACTTGCTGTTGAAGAACAGATTTTCGTATATCCTGCAGAGCACTATGTTATGCCTGCCGACAGGATTGGCTCGGCGGTTGAAAACATTAGGGCGGAGCTAAAGGAGCGACTCACAGAATTGCGCAGCCAGGGTAAATTGCTTGAAGCTCAACGGTTAGAAGCTCGAACGATGTACGACATCGAGATGATTCAAGAGGTGGGCTATTGCAGCGGTATTGAGAATTACGCCAGACACCTTTCAGGTTTGCCGCCGGGTGCCAGGCCTTATACACTGATTGATTACTTTCCCAAGGATTTTCTACTGTTTATTGACGAGTCACACGTGACCATTCCGCAGTTGCAAGCAATGTGGGCAGGTGACAGAAGCAGAAAAGAGGTTCTGGTTGAACATGGTTTTCGCTTGCCTAGCGCTTTGGATAACAGGCCATTACACTTTGAGGAGTTCCAGGAGAACTGGTCGCGAGTAATATTTGTGTCGGCGACGCCCAGGCCTTTTGAGTTAGGTAAATGCGACTACGAGGTAGTCGAACAGATAATCAGGCCTACAGGTCTTCTGGACCCAAAGATATTTGTGCAGCCGGCGAGAAATCAAGTCGAGCACTTACTGGGCGAGATCGAAAAACGAGCCAAAGCGGTCGAGCGGATACTCGTGACGACCCTTACGAAAAGAATGGCTGAGGATCTTTCAAATTATATAACCAAAAAAGGGTTTAGATGTCGCTATTTGCACAGCGAGATAAATACGTTGGAGCGTGTGGAGATACTGCGGGATTTGCGCAACGGTGAGTTTGATGTATTAGTGGGTATCAACTTATTGAGAGAGGGTCTGGATTTGCCGGAAGTTTCGGCGGTAGCGATTCTTGATGCAGATAAAGAAGGATTCCTTCGGAGCCAGACCTCATTGGTTCAGACAATCGGCAGGACCGCACGAAATATCAATGCGACGGTTTTTCTGTACGCTGACAGGGTCACCGAGTCTATGCAAAAAGCTATTGACGAAACGAACAGGCGACGTAAAATTCAATTGCAGTATAACCAGGAGCACAATATTACCCCTGAGACAATACGGAAAGGGATACGAAAGAGTCTGGCTGAGCAAATAAAAGCGAGAAAAACGGCACGCGCGGCAATTTGCTTTGAAGAGAGCGAATACGACAAGGTTGAGCTGGCCAATCAAATTGAACAAGAAATGCTCGATGCTGCGCAGGCTCTTGACTTTGAGCGGGCGGCTTTTTTGCGGGATCAGCTTAAAGAGCTGAGAGAACTGCCGGAATTAGTGATCGCTGAGTAACGCAAGAAAAAAAGCAGTTTTATGGCTGAAAAGAAACAGAAAAAACGTATGAAGAAAAAACATTAGTAAAACATGCTTAAATCCTTTTTGAACATTGGCTCGTTAGAGATTTGCAAATGATAAAGGGAACAGGGATTAAAAAACTTAATATAGCACAGGCGCTTCCGCTTATCCGCATAGCGGTTGAAGAGGACCTTGGCCAGGGCGATTTAACAAGCGAACTTCTTTTCAAAGAAGATGCTGTGGATAAGGCTAACATCATCTCGCGTGAGGAAATTATCGTCTGCGGCATGGATGTTGTCATGGAGATTCTTAAGCACTACGACCCGAGGCTGAAACTGAGAATATACGTGAATGATGGTGAATCAGCACATGTCGGCTGCAAGCTCGCTACGATTGAAGGGCCTTTGCGATCTATGCTCAGTGCCGAGCGGGTTATGTTGAACTTTTTGCAAAGACTGAGTGGAATAGCGACAACGACTGGTAAATATGCGCGGGCGATTCAGGGCACGCGGGCAAAAATCTACGATACTAGAAAAACACTGCCGGGCTGGAGGATTCTGGAGAAATACGCGGTTCGCTGTGGTGGTGGGTATAACCATCGGCTTGGACTTTACGATGGCATTTTAATAAAAGACAATCATCTGGCGCAGCTTGGTCGGAACTTTCAGCCAAAACTCAGAAAAATCATTTGTGAGGCCAGAAAAGTAAAGGCAGTCAAGTTCGTTGCAGTGGAAGTTGACCACGTCGATGATCAACTCAACTATGTTCTGGATATCTCAGGCATTGACATTGTTCTGCTGGATAACATGGGTCAATGGCAGTTGAAACACGCTGTCCAGATGCGAGACGAAATGTGCGGCAAGGGTAAAAAACCACTGCTGGAGGCATCGGGCAACATCACTCTAACCAACGTCTCAGCTATCGCTCAATGCGGTGTTGACAGAATCGCGGTAGGTGCGATTACTCATTCGGCTACGGCTGTTGATATTGCACTTGATAGGTAACACAAGCCATGTCGAAAGAGGATTTACTTGATCCGGACAAAATACAAGCAAATCTAAAAACCAAGCGCATCGGCAAAAAGGTTCTCGTATACAAGTCTACGTCAAGCACGAACGATATAGCAACAGAGTATGCAAAGAACAAAAACAACGACGGGCTGGTAATTTTTGCCGAAGAGCAAA
>CAYSPM010000113.1:7503-9494 GCA_964432925.1 uncultured Pirellulales bacterium
GCAATCACACAGTCTGCGTTATCGGGATCGGCATCAACTGCCACCAGAAAAAGAGTTCTTTTCCTGCTGAGCTACAATCAACAGCAACAAGCATCGACATTGAGGGCGGGGCAACTTGCGACAGAATTTCGTTGACCAAAAGACTGCTCAGCTCACTGGATGAATGGATCGAAGTCGCACAGAATAACGAAAACAAAATAACGGACCAATGGCGTAGACGAAGCACCCTATTGGGCCATAGATTGACGTTGTTATATAACAGCAAAAGGTTTACTGGTAACTGCGTCGGAATAGATCCGAAAAAGGGACTCATCCTTCAACTCGACCAAGGTTCGGTGCGTATGTTCGACGCAGCACATACAACCATTGCCAAATAAATAATTACCACCTATGTTTCGCCAGGCTTGACCTCTATTTTGACCGTATTTGATAGAAGTTTTCCGGGATAAACGGGATAATGCTTGAAAGACTCGGGTTCGTACCTTTCGGCAGCTTTGTCATTGGTTTTGATGCTGACCTGTAGCCCATTTCCATTAAACTGGACGCGATACTCACCTGCTTGCCTGAAGTCATATTGCTCGGCGATATCGAGCCGATCAAACAGCGTTTTGGTTTCTCCCGGCTCGATCATCTCGGGCACGCCGCATGTTTGATGAGGCCCAGCCATATACTCGACCTGTTCACCATCAGGACCGATAATTGTCATGGAATAATTTACCGCGACCTGCTGATGGTCATAAAACAACGCCGAATCACCTCCATTGATTAACTGTAAACGGAAGTGTATCGGCTCACCTAACTTGAATGCTTCGCGTTCCGGGGTTAAAAAAGTCCTCACCCCTTTGAGTCTTGGAGCAAGTTCTTTCAAGCGGCGTTCTTGTTCTCGTGCCACTCGCTCGATCTCTTCTTTCTCGTTTGCGATCCAGGTCTTGAACGGAATGGCTGAGAAGTGGATTTTCCATTTCTTCTCTGTATCCATTCGACGCACCATCCATACCCAAGACCCGTCCTGCGCAAGATCTGCGTGCGAAATCCGGACGCCATAGATATATGCAAAGTATCTCGGACAATTTATCCAACGACCTATCCGCGGACGGATTTTCTTCAAAACTTCCTTGACAGGAACCACGTCCAGGAAAAATGCCTCGGGTGAAGGATATTCCTTTACTTCTTCCTGAACCTCCCTCGAACAGAGCGAAAGCGCCATCTTCCAATCGGATTGCTCCAATGCGATCCAAAATTGCCTCACCATATTTGCGGCTTCAGGTTCAAGTTCAATGGACGTACCCTTGCCTCCCCTAGCCGTCAGTTTGGTATCAGTTGCTCCTGGCGCGCGAGTCTGAAATATCCAATGGACTCTCTGTGCCGAGACGCCCTCGCGGCTTTGAAATTTGCTGTCCTTTCGCCCATGGTTCAACCAGACACCGTATTTCACTCCAGCCTCCAGATCTACATATGCCCGACACTGGCGGTCATTAATCCATTCAATACGATTCACTTTCAGCCTCGGTGGCATATCTCTGAACACCCATGAATGTCCTTTCCTCATAGGGCGGTCGAAGGTGACCGTGATGTGCTCGCGCACTGGGTCGACGCCCGTTGCGCCATTCGGTGGATCCAGCTCGACCACACGTGGGAAATTGGTTTGCCCCAAGTAGTTCACTTCATTGATCGCTCGCAGTGAGTGTGGCGTCTCGCAACTAGCAAGAGCAGCGAGAATGATAATTGCTAATAAGCAATTGGGGCGACTCTTAAGCATACAACTGTCCTGATTAAACCCAGTTTTGTATATTAATTATTTTTGGTACCTTAATTAACACGTCAAGGCCAGTTAAAATCTTGAAACTTATCCAAAATTATCAAAAAATCGCCAGTAAATTTCAAGCTGGTAGAGAGCATTTTTTATGTTCGTTTTTGATTTTGTCAAAAACCAAATCTGTAACCGTTCACAGTATTTTGGATAATTGAAGTAAAACTGTGTTTTTGTCCGA
>CAYSPM010000114.1:0-9267 GCA_964432925.1 uncultured Pirellulales bacterium
GAGCCGTTGTAGTTTTTTAGTATGACAGAGCAAGCTTGGTCTCCCGCAAAGTAATAGCGTTCTATCCTGTATCCAAATTTACGGAAACAACCCCGCAATAGTGGCATTATGCAATCACAAGGTTTTGTAAATTATTGCAAAATGCAACCATATTTAGCTTTTTCCCCTCGATAGTTAATGCACCTCATTTTTAATAAGCCTTTGTCAAATAGAGCCTTACGCTTATTTTAGCTAATCACTATTTTTTCTGGCATACCGATTGCACTAAATTGTTTCTGAGGCGTAATGCAATGAAGATAGCGATACCAGTATGGAATGGTTTTGTCTCGAACGTATTCGACTTTGCTCACAGGCTTTTGCTGGTGGATATCGAAAACGCCAAAATGGTTAATCGTTCTGAAGTTGACTTGAAAACCGAATCGCTGCCGCAGCGGGCAAGCAGTCTGAAAAACCTCGGAGTTGATGTGTTAATATGCGGAGCGATTTCACGAGCGCTCACAAACATGGTTATGGCATCAGGAATTCAGGTTCTGCCATACGTAACTGGCTGTGTTGATGACGTATTACAGGCATATTTGGCCGGCCAACTGGTACAACCGCAGTTTACTATGCCAGGTTTCTGGCCAGGTGCAAGAAGAGGCTTTAGAGGCGGGCGCCGAGGCCCGCCTACCCAAAGGCTTGTCCGTCGGGCAGGTTGTCGATGGCGAGGCGGACGTGGAAAGTTCTGAGCTACACGAATAAGAAAAGGAAATAAGATGAAAGTAGCAGTAACAGCACAAGGAAATGAATTGTCAAGTGAAATTGACCTCAGGTTCGGACGAGCCAAATGGCTTATCGTTGTTGATACTGAAACGGGTGATTTCCAGGCCCATGACAACGTTTTAAATCTGAATGCCCTTCAGGGAGCTGGAATTCAAACAGGTCAAAATATAGCGAATCTTGGTGTTGAGGCTGTGATAACAGGCAATGTAGGACCGAATGCTTTTAAGACACTAAATACAGCAGGAGTAAAAATATTCCTTGCACAGGAACAAACAGTTCAGGAAGCAGTAGATTCGTTCAAAGCAGGTAAACTAAAAGAAGTAGACGGGGCCAATGTTGAAGGACATTGGATATAGAATTTTTACTCTGTAGAAAAGGACACGGTTGTCGAAGACAAAACTAGGGCTAGTTGAGAAATCTGTATACAATGGCGCTGCGAACCCAGATTTCTCCACTCTATTCGCTTCGCTCAATACGGTCGAAATGACATCTTTTCTACAAAGCAATAATTTTATTTTCAAATAGGTAAGTATAATTATGCGGATTTATTTAGATTGTATTCCTTGTTTTGTTCGTCAGGCGCTCGATTCAGCAAGACTGGCTACCGACGATGAGCGGATTCACGAACAGGTAGTGCGAGAAGTTCTTCGATTGGCGGCTGATTTAGATATGAGCCAGAGCCCGCCAGCGATCGGACAGCAGATACATCAATTGATTCGAAAATTGATCGATAACAAAGACCCATATCATGAGCTGAAGCAGCGATCTAACCGCTTGGCTTTGAGAATGTGTGATGAATTTAAAGAAACTGTTAGGACATCCAAAGACCCTTTGGAAACAGCGGTCAGATTGGCTATTGCAGCTAACATCATCGATTTGGGTGTTAAAACGTCAATAGCCGAAACTGACATTGAGAAGGTAATCAATGGTTGCCTGACGGTGGATTTTGACGGTCAGCAGTTGGAATTTTTCAGAAATGCAATAAAGAAAGCTAAGAAAATACTATATCTTGCGGATAACGCCGGCGAGATAGTTTTTGACCGATTGTTGATTGAGCAGTTGCCAGCCGAAAAGGTTACTTTAGTTGTCAAGGGCAAACCTGTTATAAATGATGCCACAATGGAAGATGCTGAGTCTGCTGGTTTAATCCAAATGGTGGAAGTAATCGACAATGGCTCAGATGCACCGGGCACAATTCTGCAAAGTTGCTCCCCTGCTTTCTGCGACCGTTTTTCTTCGGCGGATTTGGTCATAGCCAAAGGACAGGGCAATTACGAAACCCTCAGCGATGTGGATAAGAATATTTTCTTCATATTAAAGGCTAAGTGCCCTGTTATTGCCAAGGACTTAGGCTGCGAAGTCGGCGATATGATTTTGAGAAGGAGCGAAACGTTTGATGACGATATTATTGGTTTAGTTAAGGAGGCCAAATAAATGCCAGGATTTGACGGTACAGGGCCGTTAGGTCAAGGGCCAATGACCGGGCGAGGCCTCGGGTTTTGTGTTTTGACAAATTCAGAAGAAACCCAGGGCCAAGTGGAAGGTTTTGCGGGACTGCAAGGCGTGCCCATTAGTCAAAAAGTCAAGAACTCTGAAAATACTGGAAAGGAGGTGATTAAAATGCCATTTGGAGATGGTACAGGTCCTGCTGGTGCCGGACCAATGACGGGAAGAGCCGCTGGTTTCTGTGCGGGTTATCCAGTGCCGGGATATATGAATCCAGCCGGCAGTGCTGGCTGGGTGAACCCTGCTGTCGGTGGAGCCGGTTTCTATGGTCCCGGCGTGCCGGCATTTGCGCCCTATGGTGCAGGTTTGTATGGTTATGGTGCTGGCTATGGAATGCCTTATGGCGGCTACGGAATGCCTTATGCAGGATGGGGCAATCCATGGCTTCCACCCTCCGCAGTTCATCCTTCGCAGTACCTGCTACGGAGAAGGATGCTACGAGGGACGGGTCGCAGAGGCTTCGGTTTTGGATTCGGTAGAGGTTTTGGTCGAGGCCGGGGTTGGGGTCGAGGCCATAGATTTTGGTAGTAGAGTAAATCGTTAATTGCAGAAAGGAGGCATATTATGCCAAGAGGAGACGGTACAGGGCCTACGGGTCAAGGTCCCGGCACAGGCCGGGGTATGGGTCAAGGTCAAAGCCAAGGTAGAGGCAGGATGGGCGGACCATTTGCAGCAGGGCCGGGCGGAAGTTGCGTATGTCCGAAATGCGGAGCAACGGTCACTCATGCTGCCGGACAGCCCTGCAATGCAAAGAACTGTCCTAAATGTGGTACAAAAATGACAAGAAGTTAACTTTTGAAAAGAAAGGAGATTTATTATGCCAGGTGGAAATGGAACAGGTCCTGCTGGTATGGGACCAATGACAGGTAGAGCTGCTGGTTTTTGCGCTGGTTTCCCGGTGCCAGGTTATATGAATCCTGTTGGTGGCCGTGGCTACGGCGGCTGGGGCCGAGGCTTCCGAGGTGGCGGTTTTGGCCGAGGTCGAGGTTTCGGTCGGGCCGGAGCTGGATACGGCATGCCTGCCTGGGGAGGTGGCGTGAACCCTTATGCTTATGGCGGCGCTGTGAACCCATATGCCTATGGTGGTGCTGTGAATCCTTATGCTTATGGCGGCGCTGTGAACCCATATGCCTATGGTGGTGCTGTGAATCCTTATGCTTATGGCGGAGGGCTGGCTGCTCCAGGTTTAACAGCCCAGCAGGAGCTGGATGGGCTGAAAGGTCAGGCAGAATATCTTGAAGATAGCCTTGACGGAATCAAAAAGCGTATAGAAGAAATCGAGAGCCAGAAAAGCAGCAAAGAGTAAGAAACTCTTAGCCAGGGATTGGTGTTCTCGCAGTTTTTATGCTAAAAAGGGAAAATGTCTACCTGTGCAACGGTGAACCCTATACTGCAAGTTTCTAGTGTTTTACGCAAAGGTAAATCTTCTATGTGTGATCTTTTTATCGTGATTAAAAGACCGATTACAAATCGTGTAAGGAGATCTAACAATGCCAATATTTGAATACAAATGTAATAAATGTGGGAACAAGACCGAATTCCTGGAGAAAAGCGGCGGCAAAAGCAAGCACGTTTGTAAAAAATGTGGGAGTTCAGATATGCAGAAATTGTTTTCAGGCTTTTCCGTTGGACAAAGCGACCAGGGAAGCAGTTCCTGCCCAACCGGTACGTGTCCTATATCTTAGAAAGGGCCTCTTATGAAAATCGCAGTAACATCAACGGGTCCATCGCTCGATGACAATGTGGAGGCTCGATTCGGTCGGTGCCCCTATTTTTTGATTATTGAGCCCGAGACAATGCAGTATGAAGCAATCGAAAACCCGAACATTGCCATTGGCGGTGGTGCTGGGATTCAGTCAGCTCAGTTAATGTCTGAAAAAGGCGTAACAACTGTATTGACCGGCAACTGCGGTCCTAATGCATTTAGCGTATTTGGTCAGGCAGGAATACAGGTTATCGTTGGTGTCAGCGGACCTATCCGCAATGCCGTTGAACAATTCAAAGCAGATACTTTTTCTTCTGCTTCGGGGCCAAGTGTAGCGAGCCACTTTGGTGTGAGCGCTACGCCGACAGGACCAGAGCCAACGGGACAACCGATGACTGACCCGATCGGGCAAGGTGGCGGTATGGGTTTAGGTATGGGCAGCGGACGCGGCATGGGCCGGGGTATGGGCAGAGGCGGCGGAAGGGGACGTGGTATGGGCGGCGGTAGAGGAATGGGACGCGGTATGGGTATGGGAGCGGCAATGGGTATGCCGGCTGGATTGCCTTCGACCAGCCCGACAACAGGTTTCCCACAAGGCCCCGGGGCACAGATGAATCCTGAGCAGGAACTGGCTGCTCTAAAACAGCAGGCAGAACTGCTTGAGCAACAAAAGCACCAGTTGAACGATAGAATAACTCAACTTGAAAGCGGCCATAAGGCTGTCGCGGTAGTTGATTCTGGAAAATGTACAGGCTGCGGCATCTGCGAGGATGTGTGCCCCACAAGGGCTATCAAGGTTGAAGGGCATGCCATAGTAAACCCTGATATGTGTAACGGCTGCGCAGTTTGCGTCGCTCAGTGCCCTCAGAATGCCATTGTACTTACACAGCAAAAAGCTGCTAAATAAATTCCATTAGTACCTTATTTTTCACACAATAGGTTTTCAAGGCACAGGCTTCCGGCAATGTCTATGCAGTCAGCGGGCTGCAAGGTGAGTTCAAGAGATATCACTGTATCCGAGATATTGTATCGGAGAGGGACTTAGATGGAACGATTCGTGCTGAAATCAAAGATACATAGGGCAACATTAACCGGAACAGATCTTGATTATCAAGGGAGTATCACTATTGATGAGAACCTTCTTGAAAAAGCGGATATACTGCCGGGTGAGCAGGTCCATGTGTTGAATATTAATAATGGTCAGCGTTTTGTGACTTATGCTATTGCAGCACCGCGAGGTTCCGGCACTGTGTTATTAAATGGCCCAGCAGCAAGATTGGGCACGGTTGGTGATAAAGTCATAATCATATCCTATTGCCAGATTTCTGCTGAAAAGGCGAAAGACTTGCACGCAAAAATAGTGCTCGTTGATGAGGAAAACAGACCAAAGGAGTAGCTAGGTGGAAAAAAATATATCCCCGCAATGTGCTCGATGTGAGAGTAAAAAATGCCGCGATGGCAAGGATTGTTTCTCACAGGATGATAATCATAGACAATTATATCAAGACAGCCATATAGCAAAATTGCACAGGGCAGCTTCGACAATTGAGGCTCGTTACTATGGCAAAGAAACACGATTGGGAGAGATAATATTGTTTGCAAAGGAATTGGGATATAAAAAGATAGGACTGGCCTTTTGTATTGGCTTAAGTGAAGAGGCAAAGGTTATCGAGGAAATTCTCTCGAATCATTTTGAGGTAGTGTCTGTGTGCTGTAAAGTTTGCGGAATTGACAAAAGGGATTTTGATTTACCGCAGATTTCATTAGAAGGCCAAGAAGTTATGTGTAACCCGGCAGGCCAGGCGCAGTTACTAAATAGCGCAGAAACAGAACTTAATGTTATATGCGGACTTTGCGTCGGTCACGATGCTATTTTTGCGAAGGTCTCAGACGCTCCTGTAACAACGCTTATTGCAAAAGACAGGGTATTGGCTCACAATCCAGCGGGAGCTATTTACAGTCGCTATATTCGAAAACAGTTTAATGAGACCACATAGCTGAGGTAAATAATGGAGCAGACATTCAAAGCAAAACAGACTCTGGTTTAAGATCAAAGGATTTGATTGTAACCAAGATCTTTACGGAAGGGGTAACAATGGATATGTTCAAAAAGATAGTAAAAAATTTTGGTCCGGAATGGGGTGCCGCGGTTATGGGCACTGCGGCTATATGTATCACTATGCAGCTCTCTTCAGAAGTTTCAAGACCGTTTTCTTTCCTTCTATATGTAGGATTAGGTTTTTATTTATTAGCCACAGTAATGTTTGTTACATTTTTAATCCCTTGGACTCTAAGATTTTTTATGTATCCAGAAGAGATTAAGAAGGATTTGCATCATCCTATCAGAGGCAATTTCTTTCCAACTATGCCTATTTCTTTTATTTTAGCTGGGACTGGCACCAACAAACTTGGTCCAATGCTTTTTGGTCCTTGGTTTGCTTATCATTTGAGTATCGTGTTTTTCTTTTTGGGTGCCGTAGGAATTTTTACCTTCGGATACTTATTAATACGCACCCAATTTTTGAATAAGGATGTTCGATTGGAGCATGCGAACTTTTCCTGGTTTATTCCCCCTGTTTCTCATCTCATAATTCCCGTACTTGGAGCTTGCTCAATGGATGTCTATTGGGCAGAGACGAGTTTGGCCCCGGTTTTATTTGTAATTTCTATGATAGCCTTGGGAGTAGGATTTTTTAATTTTTTGTTCGTCGGTGCAGCTATCTGGCATCGTTATACCTATCAAGGTATTCCTGAAGCAAAGTTAGCCCCCACTATTATGGTAGGAATAGCTCCTACTGCTATCATTGTTATTTTTCTAATAAAATTTATACAGGCTATTGAAGCTTCGCATGGCAGTATGTTTGGGATAAACTTTATCTCTATATTTCCTTTAATCAAGATAATCGCCTCTGTATTATGGGGATATTCTTTGTGGTGGTTAATGCTGGTCGTAATTCTAGTTACCCATTACATAACAACTAAAGCCCATCCTTTCGTTTTTGGTTGGTGGGCTTATACATTTCCCTTTGAGGCATTTACTGTTGCGACGGGTCTTTTAGCTAAATGTGTAGCAACCCAATTCTTGCAGGGAATGTTGATAACTTTGAACATAATAGCAGTGATAATTTGGATAACGGTTGTATTTGGGACTATTAAATGGCTTGAAAGCGGAGCGTTTTTAAAACCTCAGCATTAAAAGGAGTAAAAAAATGAAAACGCGTTCTATAATTATAGCTTTAGCAATTGTCTTAATCCCCTTTATTATAGGCACATCTTTGTTTCTACTAAAAAGTAGTGGAGCAATTCGCGAGAAAGCAAATTTCATCTCAGATACAAGAAAAAATAATAAGGGAATAACTTATAAGGGGATAAAAGTAGATTGGACTTTTTGTCCTGATTGGGAATATAAACCTTTGTTTTTCCCTGCTGAGGAATACTTAGTGTTTATGTTCCATTATAGGAATGATAACGAATACAATATACAGGTGATGCCTTCTTACACGTTTGCCTCTCCGCACAATAGGCGCTATTCAGCAAACGAGGAGATTTCCATGTATATAGAGAATGAGGTAGAAAACAAATTTAAAGCCGAAGATCAAACTCCTATTACTTTTAAAATTCCTCCTAATGTTACCAAACACTATATTGTAACATTTGAGAAGCCACATTCATTAGATAATTTTTATGTAGATGTAGATGTGTTTAGAGATGTTACTTTGCGCTTGCATTATAAAAAGGAAGATGGGGAATGGAGTAATTATTCGAATGAATTAGTTGGAAAATATAAAGGAAGAGGATAAAGATGTACTTAAGCAAGGAAATGGAAAATAGGAATTTTTTTACCACCACCAGCAAGAAATCGATACAGGACTTTATTGAAAGTGTAAAAGAAAACGCCCCGAGATTTAATTTTGGTGTTCGGCGTGTCTTTGATATGAAGGAAGAATATAAAAAACAAAACGTTAATGTGGATGATGATTTTGAACTATATCAGATTATGGTATGCAATTATGGAAGATCTTACAAGTCTATGAGCAATAATATGGAAAGGGCCGCTGTATTATTGCAACCAAAACAAATAGTAGCATATACTGAAAAAGGAGTAACTACTGTAAATTATTTACCCTTCACTAAAGAGTTTATTAAACAGGCTTTACTACAAGATGATGGATTTCAGGAGAGCCTTCCTGAGATTTGCCAAAGAATTATAAGATTAATTGAAGTGTCTAAATAGGCTCTGTCGGAAGAGCACATTGTAATTGCTTGTTCAGAGATAAACAATGGAGCAGACATTTAACGCAGCAGAAATTACCGTTGGTTTCCATCCGGATGGTTACAGGATAGATAAGACAGCCTCGCCAATGAACCGTTATACAAAGTGGCAAATTCTACCGGGAAATCAATGGCGTAATCCGGAACCGGTCTGTTTTGATTCTTTGCCTCAACATGGCTGGTTTGCAAAAGATAGGTTTGACTGGGATGAAATTAATATGAAAGGAGAAAGGAACTTAAGCTTATGACGGTACTTGGCATAGCTGTTCTATCCATTCTGGTCATTTCGGTTCTGATGAGCATGACAGGGCGTGGTGGAGGTAACTTTTACGTCCCTGTGTTGGTGGCTTGCGGACTGCCGATGCTTCAGGCAGCGACGTCTGCACAATGTATCCTGCTGTGTACGGCTGTAGCGTCTGCGTTAATCTTCCAGAAGAGCCGGTCGATCGACTGGAAGCTTGCGATGGTGATCGATCCACCAACAGACGTGATGGCACTGGTGGGTGGATACTATGCTCATTTGTTGCCAGGTGGAGTTCTGAAGTTTGTCTTTGCCGGCTTACTTGTACTATCTGGCTTCTTCATGCTGCGTCCTTCAAGGAACAGGCCGTCTTCCGACAAGAATCGGTTGGGCTTCTGGCATCGCAAATTCGGCGAGCACGAATACAAGGTGAATCTGTGGTTGGCCCTGCCTATCACTGCGGGAACCGGCTTGGTTGCGGGAATGGTCGGGATCTCCGGAGGCTCTTTCAAGGTCCCATTGATGGTTCTTGGTTGTGGCGTACCTATGCGCGTGGCGGTAGGTACATCGTCCGCCATGGTCGCCGCCACAGCTCTTATGGGCCTGATTGGGCATTCGGCGGCCGGTGATTTCAACGCATCATGGGCCATTCCAATGAGCGTAACCGCCTTAATTGGAGGGCTCTTGGGCGGCGTATTCTCGCTTAAAACAAAGCAGAAAAACCTTAAAAGGATATTCGCGTACACGACATTAGGGGCGGCTTTGTTCATGGTAATAAACG
>CAYSPM010000115.1:0-9096 GCA_964432925.1 uncultured Pirellulales bacterium
CCATCACGTAGAGCATTGATAACCGTGCCGGCTACAATTGCCGGATCATTCGGGTCAATGCTGGTAAGTATGACGTTTTTGCCGCTGAAATTAATGGTCTCGTAGTATGTGCCCGGCTCCACAATGACAACATCACCATCATTGCAGCCTCGGATTGCCGTTTGAATCCCGGAGTACTCAGTCGGAACTCGACGTACTTCAGCTTGCCCTGAGGTCACAGTCGCCAACAGAACAGCAAAACTCCAGAGAATGAACCCTTTCATTGCTTTTTCCTTCCTGATATATCGACTATTTGTAGCAAGGCCGATTTGCTGTCGGTATAACCTACCTCCGAATATTCCCCGTATATAATTTCATACACAAAATCGACCGCTATTGCAAGGAATATTTGAATACCTCAAACGCAACAACACTCTGTTTTCATGGCAATTGTTGCGCTATCTATCTAAAAAGACGAATGTGCGTATTCTCTGTTACATAATTCCCGCTTTTTCCTGAAAATTTTTTACTCAAAAAGTGAATACAAAAGTGCCCGGAGAGCTCTTCTCCGACTTGGTGCGCTTTTACTATCGAGTCCCTCAATGAAGCCACATGCCGGCTACAAAACAGGCCATTTTTCTTACTATTGTGGAATTGGCAATCCGAGTTCAGCAAGGACTTTTTTCATGTCCTCCCAGACCCGTCTGCGGTTCTCCTGCGAGTAATTTCGCAACAGATAAGCGGTGTGATATGTAGCCATAAGTTTTATGGGGGGCTGGCCAATACCTGCATAGTACTCATGAAACTGACCACGCAGTTGGCCTATAGACTTGTTCGTGTTCAACAGCGTCCTCGCCGCATGCGCACCCAGAGCAACGATAACCTCCGGCTTGATTATCTCGATCTGCCTCTGGAGATACGGCAGACAGCTTATTATTTCATCCGGCCGGGGGTCGCGATTCTCCGGCGGACGACACTTCAGAATGTTGCCAATAAAAACATCGCTGCGCTTCAGCCCGCAGGCCGCAATTACCTTATCCAGCAGTTGCCCCGCCCTTCCCACGAAAGGCCGACCCTGGGCGTCCTCATCAGCTCCCGGCGCTTCGCCAACAAACATTATCTGAGCGTTCGGATGGCCTTCGCCTGGCACAGCATTAGTTCGCAACGAACCCAGATCACACTTGCGACATTGACGAACTTCATCAGCGATTCTTTCAAGCTCTTCAGCCGCTTCAGCTACCGCCTGACCATTTTCTTGACTCGATGGCTCCGCCATTGAATTCTCACCCTTGACAGTAAAGCCGCAAAAAAAACGCTCCATTTCAACATGCTGACGAACGACCTTGCCTATATCAACATCCTTTTCCATCACGAGCAATTCTAACGCCTGACGCAAACCAAGACAATAAAAAAGGACGCCCGCAAAGCAAGCGTCCTTTATTGAATATGTCTGCAACAAACTAATCTACACAAGGCCCTGTGCCAACATCGCATTAGCTACTTTAATGAAGCCGGCAATATTTGCTCCCACCACAAAGTTACCCGCACAGCCGTACTCCTCTGCCGCCTGGCTGGCGTTTCTATAGATTGTTACCATGATGTTCTTAAGTTCCGCATCAGTTTTCTCAAAAGTCCATGGAATGCGCTGGCTATTCTGAGCCATCTCAAGGCCGGAGACCGCAACCCCCCCCGCATTAGCAGCCTTGCCAGGCAAAAATATCACCTTGTTCTCATGGAAAACACTCACGGCTTCCGGCGTACAGGGCATGTTCGCACCCTCACCGACGGCAATACAACCATTCTTGACCAACGTCTTGGCCGACGCTTCGTCAAGCTCGTTCTGTGTAGCACAGGGAAGTGCTACATCGCACTTGATATTCCATACACCGCTGCAGCCCTCGGTATATTGAGCACTTTTATGGATAGCAACGTACTGCTTTATACGCTTTCGCTCTACCTCCTTAATTTGCTTGACGGTATCGAGCTTGACACCACCTGGGTCGTGTATGAAGCCATTGGAGTCACTGAGCGTGACAACTTTGCCGCCGAGTTGATGAACTTTCTCGGAAGCATATATAGCCACGTTACCGGCTCCTGATATGCTCACGGTCATCCCATCGAAACTTTTACCTACAGCTTTTAGTGCCTCCTCAACTATATAAACCATGCCGTAGCCGGTAGCCTCGGTCCGCACTAACGACCCACCCCATTCCAGGCCTTTACCCGTTAACGTTCCTGTGAACTCATTACATATTCGCTTATATTGGCCGAACATAAAGCCAATCTCGCGTCCGCCGACGCCGATATCACCCGCAGGGATATCCGTATCCGGCCCGATGTGCCGGAACAACTCGCTCATAAAGCTCTGGCAAAAACGCATCACTTCTGCATCACTTTTACCCTTAGGATCAAAATCAGAACCGCCTTTGCCGCCTCCCATCATCAGCCCGGTCAGCGAATTTTTCAGAATCTGTTCGAAGCCGAGGAACTTTATAATCCCAAGGTACACACTCGGATGAAAACGTATACCTCCCTTGTACGGGCCCAAGGCGCTGTTGAACTCAACACGAAAGCCACGGTTAACACAGAAATTCCCTTTATCGTCCTGCCAGGGAACCCGGAAGATAATCTGTCTTTCGGGCTCAACCATTCGCTCCAGAATTCCCGCCTTTATATAGTCAGGATTTCTATCGAGCACCACTGCCAAGGACTCCAGAACTTCCTTGACCGCCTGGTGAAATTCCACCTCACCTGGATTACGCCTGAGAACTTGCTCATAGACTGCCTCGATAATGCTGTTTGCCGCCACTTTTGTCACCTCAATTAGAAATTCAGACTTCTGTTTTGCATTCGCATTACGATAAGCTATACTAATATCTTAATTACAATATTGCATCGGACACAATATCAATATAAAATAGCATAACAACGTAGCGGTATACAAGGAACTAAATAGTAATATAGCTTATCAGGTTGCCTTATAATGCATATAGAAACGCTTAAGATATTCTGTGATTTGGCCGACTTAAGAAGCTTTTCAAAAACAGCCGAAAAGCACTTATTGAGCCAATCCGCAATCTCACAGCAACTTGCGCAGTTGGAAGTTCTGCACAAGTGCCAACTTATTGATCGGAAGAAAAGGCCAATTGAACTGACAAAAGCCGGCCAGTTGCTCTATCAAGCTTCAAAAGACATAATGGATAGATACGAGCAACTCAAGAGTGAACTGAACACTCTGAAATCATCAAACACGGAAAGAATCAACGTCGCCGCCATATTCAGCATTGGAATGCACACTTTACCGGACTACGTTAAGAAATTCATGGTTCGCTACCCCAACATCAATGTCCATATCGAATATCTAAGCGTCGACCGAATTTATGAGCTGGTTTTGAGCGGCGATGTCGATGTCGGACTCGTTGCCGTCCCCAAGAAAGATAAAAGGTTCGATGTATACGATTTCGAAAATGAACCTCTCGTATTTGTTTGCAGCCCGAAGCATGCACTGTCACATGAGTCTCAACTCGACATTCATAAGTTGCAGTTTGAAAGATTTATTGGTTTCGAGAAAGGTGTGCCGACACGATCGTGGATTGACAGCATACTCGAACGATACAACATTGTAATTCGTCCGGCAATGGAATTTGACAACATTGAAACCATTAAACGAGCTGTCGAGATAAATTCAGGCGTGAGCATCCTGCCTCAGACTTCTTTGCTTCAAGAACTTGGCAGTGGAACACTAAGAGCGATACACTTTTCAAACGAACCACTTTTCAGACCAACCGGAATAATTGTCCGAAAAGACAAGATATTGGGCCAAGCTGGCCGATACTTTATCGAGCTGCTACGAAAAAGAGCAAGGTAGGCAATAACAGCTTATGTATTGATATTAAGCCGGTGCTTTTTCCGTCAGTAATTTAGGGATTAGAGAACAAAGGTGTCAATTAAGGCAATAATATTTGATCTAGATGGGACAATAACCCAGCCGTATTTTGATTTCGATGCCATCCGTGAAGAAATGGGCCTGAAAAGAGACTCCGGACCCGTTCTAGAGCAGATGGAGAAAATGTCGCCTGAACAGCGCCAACGCGCAGAACACATACTGCACCTCCATGAACAACAAGCGGTCATTAAGTCAGAGCTGAATCCCGGGACCAAACAAACCCTTTCACAACTTCGGGAAAGGGGCATCCATATTGGTGTCTTAACACGTAACAAGCGAAGTAACGCCCAGGCTATCGCCGAAAAACACGGCTTGAAACTCGATGCCATTATTGGAAGAGAGCAGGGTCCGGTTAAACCAGACGCATTTGGTGTTGTGCAAATATGCAGGCACTTCGGCGTTAAACCACAAGAAACTATCCTTGTTGGTGATTACTTATTCGATCTGCTCTGTGCCAAAGCTGCCGGTGCCATTGCGGTGCTGCTAACAAATCACAACCAGTCCGAAGACTTTGCTGAACACGCCGATTTTGTCATTGAAAATATAAGCCAGATACTCCAAATAGTCGAAAATAAAACAATGGATGAAACGTGATATGAATAATGTACAGATAAAGCTACTCATTCTGTCTGTCGTTAGCTTGATGCTCGCTGTTAGTGCTTCCCGTGCCTGTCGATGCACAGAAATTTCAACAGCAGGTCAGCCTGAACCAGCAGATGCAAATCAGCTTGAGGCAATCTTAACAAAACTGAAACAGAGAACTACCGATCTGCAATCCTACCAGGCCCAGGTGGAGTATATTTTCAGACAACCACTGCTCGAATCAAAAACACTCAGGAAAGGTGTTCTGTACTATGCGAGATTGGATAAAAAATCCAGGCTTCGACTGAACTTCACAACTCTAAAGCAGGATGATGAAAAAGAACAAAAATATCTCGAACACTTCATCTTCGACGGTATCTGGCTAACTCATATCGACTATCAGATCAAATCTGTCCAACGTCGTCAATTAGCTGAGCCGAACGAACCCATCGATGCCTTCGACCTGGCAAGCAGAAATTTACCGATAGTTGGCTTTGCAAAAGTAGAAAACCTGAGAAAACAGTTTGAAATAGATTTGGTCCCGCAGGGGCCAACCGAACCGGCGTCAACTATTCAACTGCATCTGAAAACCAAAGCCGATTCGGTCTACAGAGATGATTACACCTTTATCGACTTTTGGATCGATAGAAAATCAATGCTGCCAGCAAAAGTCATCGCTGTAACCACCGAGGAAGATGTCTACGAAATAAAGTTGCTTCAGCCGAAGGTAAACCAGCAAATAGCCCAGGAGGTTTTTGACTTCAAGATTCCTGGTGGTTTCGGCGAGCCAGAGATAATCCCACTTAAACAGAACAAAGCTCAAAAATAACTGACTGTTTTTACATCTTCCAGGTCGATAAATAACACAGGAGTAGTTCGTATGGCTTTAGTAACAATCAGCAACGATGATTTCCATCAGTTAATCGCAAAACGCGCACAAACACTTCTTGGTTTAGCAAACTACCTAACCAAGTGTAGCTCTCGTGAACAATTCCTGACACGTCCTTTTTTGGGTGAATTTTTTTCACAGTCCATGCAGATCGAGGAGCTTCTCGATACGTACGACGCACGCAATAATTGCCAGTGGTGCCTATTCAGATCGCTGATAGCAGCAATCAAGCTCTTTTCCGATGTATGTTATGAACTACTTCACATCGAGCATGCTTTGCCAGCCTATCGGCTGTTACCAATCCAACACGACTTTGTCAAAGCAACCAGACAAACACTTCAATTCAATGGAGATGTGCTTATGCGAGCGGCAAAGCAATTGCTCGCCAAAGCTGATGAGCTTGCCCTGCCGATTCCCACGGAGATTCTTCGCGAGAGTTCTTACTCTGAAGATCTTCCCCCAGGCCGATTACCGCGAGACTGCCGTACGCGCAAAACCGAGACCGTCTCCGAGATGGTAACTCTCCTGGCTACCGCCTTTTTAAATCTCGCCGCTGAAAGCAAAGATGTTCGCGCCGCTGACAAAGCCGAGCCGCAAGAGTACACCAACTATGTCGCTAATTCGATCACCGAAGAAAGTTTGCGAGCTCTGGAGCTCCGTTTCCACAACCTTCAATCACAGTATGACACGTATGTCTCCGGTACTGAAGCTGAACAATTGGACACAGACCTGCTCGTACTCAGGGGGCACATAAGCGTTGTCTTTCATCTTCTTAAAACCGCCACCTCATTTGCTCACTATTACGAGAGGCATCTGAATAAGCCGCCTTACACGATATTAGCTGCGCACGAGCCATTGGCAACGCCGGATACTCTGCTGGCCATGCTGATGAATTATTCCATCACTTACATCAGTTTATATATAAGCTGCGCAGAGAATCTATGCCGCCAAATGCTCAAACGCTATGCTGAAGTCGGACAGATAGAGGTACCCATCCCTCAGTACCGTGGATTCCATGTTCGGCCCGCCACACTGATCTCAAAGCTCGTTATGCACTACGGAAGCGAAGTCTACATGCGGTTGGATAATGACATCTACGATGCCACCTCGCCCCTTGAACTGTTCCGTGCCAACGAAAAGATAAACGCCCAGAAACGCAGGCGTCTGGCAAATGAAATCGTTCGACTAAGGCTCGTTCCAGAATGGGCAAGCGGAAAAGACATAAAGACTATCGTCCGTGACGTCTTACTGGCACTGGTCGAGCAAAGCAAACTCATTGTATATGAGCAGCCTTTGCAACTACCCGAAGAACTTGCACGACAAGAGGGAACACTCCTGGAGAAGGTCTCCGACGAGATCGCCCAGCTCTTGGCGCTGGGTAAGGTTGACATCGCAACTGAAATGACAACAACGTTTATTGGCGACAAACGAGTGCTGGCAGACATAAAGCTCTTAGCAGAGTCCGGCTACGGCGAGGACAACTTCGGCAACAACATCCCCCTGCTGGAGAAACTCGCCTATCTACGCCGCTGAGCCAGATGAAGTGTCTCGATCTTTAGGTTAAACTAATGCCATATATAAAGATTATCGAGGAACTGTCATACCGAGCTTGCCAAGGTATCGGCCACCGTACTTTTATCATACCAAGCACAGCCGATGCATTCGGTCAAGGAACGAAAACGCTCTTGCAATTCGAAGGCCGTATCAATAGTTCGCCTTCGGCAAACTCTAAGCGACAATTATTTCACTGAGCACAGAACGACAACCCATTTCACAATCCAAATAGAAAGGACTGAAAAAATGGCAAAAGGAATTGTTTTTTACCATTCAAGGAGCGGTAACACGAAAGAGATGGCAGAAATTATTGCCAAGGCGATGAACAACGCAGGCTTGAAAACTGAATGCAAATCGGTTGAGAAGGTAAAAGCTGATGATTTGCCTGGCTATGATGCGATCGTCATCGGTTCACCGACCTACTACGGCCAGATGGCAGGTCCTATAAAACAATTGATAGATGAGCTGGTAAGCAGACACGGTGACCTCGACGGTAAAGTCGGCGGGGCATTTACCAGTTCTGGCAATATCGGTGGTGGCAACGAAACGACAATTATGGGCATTATCGAGGGTATGCTCATTGCTGGTATGATCGTCCAAGGCGACCCCCAGGGAGACCACTATGGCCCTGTATCCATCGGCAAGCCGGATGAAAGGGTCCGCCTGCAATGCCAGCGGCGAGGCCAGAGAATCACGGAATTGACCTTGAAAATTGCCCGCTAAAAGCCGTGCACCAAACAAAATAACTGTTTTTTTGGCAAAAAAAGCAATTTTCTTTGACAAAGCATGTGCTGCTCGGTAGTTTCTTAGCGATTTTAATCCACAAAGTGGAGGTCTATTTTTATGCAAGAGTACGAAGATCTTAAAGTGCTGGTGTCTGAAATCGAGGCTGACATCGACAAAGCTGAAGGCGGAAACAAAGCAGCAGGTACGCGCGTTCGAAAGCAAATGCAGAGTATCAAGCAGGCTGCCCAGAACGTCCGCAGCCGCATTCTCGAAATCAGGTCGACCCAGCCATAACCAACACAGGTACTCTTAATAACCTGGTTTTCCGCTGTGTACGTTCCTGTTGGGTCTTGCCGGGCCAGTTGGCCTATCGAGACTAGCGTTCGCATATTCCTGCAAATGCGCTGGGCGTACCTGTACTGAGGTTGCCTATGCCCCCGCCATTACTGTTTGACCTGTCAAAGATTGACCTTAACCGTGAACCAGTCTTCGACAAGGCGGAAGTCTGCAAAGTAAATCCACAGCGATTTGAGATGCAGCATCTCGATGGCATCCTCTGGTACGACAAAGAAAAGGCCCATATCTTGGGCTATAAGGATGTAACGGATAAGGAGTTCTGGATTCGTGGCCACATTCCAGGTCGGCCGCTGATGCCGGCAGTCATAATGATCGAGGCGGCAGCTCAGCTAATCAGCTTCTTTGCGAAGAAGATTTACGCAGAGCACGGATTCGTCGGCTTCGGCGGAATAGACTCAGCAAGATTTCGCTCTGCAGTCGAGCCTGGAAACAGATTGTATCTGCTCGGCCATATCGCAAAATTCCAGAGTCGAAAGTACACCTGCAACGTACAGGGGGTTGTCAACGGCAATCTTGTATTCGAAGCGGTTATTGCGGGGATCCGAATTTAACCACCTCAGCCCGAAAATGACCGCGATGTCATAACCTGTTTAGAAGCCCCGCCAAATTTTTCGCCCATAGCTACCTAACCGAAGCATCCCGGACAAATCCCTTCTAAAAGAAACCTGCTACCTTCCAATATAGGCATCTGCTTCACCATTGCAGAATAGCCCCAAGGGGATTTATCCGCCGTAGGCGGACCCTGTGCCGGGATACAGTTGTTTGAGGAACTCTCTTCCCTGGCCACTTTTCAAAAACTTTTCCCTTTTTCGCGCAGAGCTATAATCAGGAAATTCTTCGGTATGTAGAAGATTGAACCGGCCGATGACCTGCGCGCTTTTAGTGCGTCCCGACCTATGCTCGGCTAATCGCCGGCCTAAGTTGTTGGTTATGCCGACGTAACGCTTGTTTGCTCCCTGCAATACGTAAACAATCACCATAAAAAGATGGTAAGAAGTATCATTAATCGAATAGCCCCAAGGGGATTCGAACCCCTGTTGCCGGGTTGAAAACCCGGTGTCCT
>CAYSPM010000116.1:0-8992 GCA_964432925.1 uncultured Pirellulales bacterium
GTGTTTACAGGTGCACAGTGTGATGATTCCTCCTTGCCAATTTGGACCGGATCCAATATGTTGAAGAGTACCGTCGTAGTTTCGTATAGTGGTCATAACGTAGCAATATATTGGTGCTGATAGGTCTGCAGAATTTAAACTCTGACGAAGCTTGTTTATGCCGTAATTTCTACCAGTCATTGGAATTGGCTGGTAATGAAGCTCCTTTTTTCTGCTGTAATAGGTACAAGGCATACAATATCCTTTCACAAATTGTTGGTAATTATTGGTTGAATAACCCCCATTTAATAGGATTATCGTGAATTGAATGCTGTGACTTTAACATGCTCAAAAAAATGGATGTCCTATAACGGAAAGATCTGGAATCACCTGATGTGTACAGTATTTTATTGATTTAACGAATGGAATCCTGCAGTCAATAACCTGCCTAGGATTTGGCATTTTTTGATTGTGCAATTGATATTTGCGAGGAAACAAAAGATATGTGGGCTTTACTTTTTTGAAGCTCCCTTTATAGAGCGTACCTTTCTGCAGAATGGGCCTAATATCGGGTCCTTCATGACCTCAGCCATCTGAATCTTGTGGGCCTCTTCATCCGATATTCCAGAAAACTCTTTGGTTATTTGCTTCTGTATATCCCACTTCATTCTTACACAATCGAACTTCTTATTTTTCTTCATTTTTTAATTCCGTTCCTATTTAACTGCGAAAGGTGATTGTTCGTAGAACTGTTTGACAACTCAGAACACCCTTTTTGCCATTTTTCCTATTTTTGGCTTCAGCAGACGAATAGGAAATATAGAATCCTATTTTATCGAAACTCTGCTATTTAGAAATTGTCAAAGGTCATTTCGACCGAAGCGTCCCTAAGGGACGCGAAGCGGAGAAATCTGCTAAAAAAGATTTCTCGACTCGCCCACATTTCTGTTTTCGACAGAAGACACGGGGCTCGCTCGAAATGACGTTGTAATCTTTTTTCTACAAAGTACATCAAATAATAAGCATCGCATCGCCGTAGGAGTAGAATCGGTAGCGTTTTGAGATTGCGTGCTTGTAAGCGGCTATTATTTTTTCCAGACCCGCAAAGGCAGCCACTAATGCAAGTAGCGTGGAACGCGGCAAATGGAAATTGGTTATCATTGCATCGGCGATCTTGAATTTATGGCCTGGTTTTATGAACAACTCTGTCGTTCCCGCAAAAGCCTTTATCTTTGAGTCGACAGCTACAGTCTCCAAAACCCGTGTGCTCGTGGTGCCCACGGCGATTATTCGGCCACCCTTTTGCTTTGTCTTGTTTATGATTACGGCATTACGCTCGTCAATATTAAATTGTTCCCAGTGAATCTTATGGTCCTCAATATTGTCGGTGGTTATTGGCTTAAATGTCCCTGTTCCAACGTGAAGTGTCAGATATGCTAAGCTAATCCCGGCTTGTTTTAGCTGATTTATTAGTTCCTCGGTAAAGTGCAATCCAGCCGTCGGTGCCGCTACGGCACCTGGTTTCTGAGCGTAAACTGTTTGATATCGTTGCGAATCAACCTCTGCAACAGCAGGATTGTCGTCTCGTTTGATATACGGTGGCAAGGGTGGGAAACCTACATCATCCAGAATGGTGTGGAGGTCTGCCTGAACCTCAACTTTCAGGCGAAATACACCATCATCTTGTTTTTGCAGCACCAACGCCCTGCAGAAATCGGATTTGTCCTTGTGCTTTATATATATCTGCTCGCCGGTCTTTACTCTCTGTGCACCCTTTAACATCACTTGCCAAATTCCCTGACCATCCTCAGCCAGGAGCAATCCTTCGAGCTTGGCTCCGCTTTCGCGTCTAACGAAGAATCGAGCGGGTATTACTTTGGTATCGTTTAACACGAGGCAGTCGCTGGGCCGCAGAAAATCACCAAGTTTGTTGAACCAGCTATCGGTAAGCTCACCACTGCAGCGATCAAGAACAAGCAAACGCGATGCGCTGCGAACCTCAGCAGGTTGCTGAGCGATGAGTTCTGGTGGCAGATAGTAATCCAGCTTCTCAGTCTTCACAGTTAAAAGTTATCAGACGATCGGTGAAATGACAAAAAATTTCGAGCCAATAATAGCGTGATTTTAGGCTGTTCGATAGCAACGGATGACTTCCTGCAAAAGTAGCTCGGCAAGGCTGTCGATATTGACAGCGCGAACTAATTTACAACGATGCTTCATAAGGATCAATTTAATGGCTTCTTCGGGCAAAAACTTTGAACGTACGACAACTTCAATCGCTGCATTAAGCAGAGGCGAACTTAAGAGGCATATTAAGAATTTCAAAGGTCGATTCAAGTTAGACTTCACGGATGATTATCTAAATAACCTCAGCGTAGATAAATTGAGGCACATTCTCCTGGCGGCGCTGATAAACGCAAAGTCGCACAACTGACACCGGCATCAAAAGTATCTAGCCCGGCAAAGTTGCCCTTAATCGAGTCCAAATATCAATCCCTTTTGCCAAGTTGAAACTTTTTGCCGATGTGCCCAATATCTGCTCCGCAGGCATGGAAGTATCTCACATAGATTATTTCCTTGCCTAAAATAAAGAAGGTTCTCGCTCTGCGAAATGTCGCAAAACGAGAACCCCATTTTTCATAGTATATTCATCGCATAGGCTGAAGCTTACCAGCTCAACGGCCACCTCACAGCCAAGGACGAATCCAAAAATCAAAAAGAACTCGATTTCTGTTAGAAATCAGGCGTTGTCCGCGGCGTATAACCTAATTTGCCCCATGTTGTCTTCTGGACGTAATATAGATCCCTGAAGCCTCCATCGCTTTCAGGAGGATAGTCGTTGCTCGGATGGCCTCGCTCGCGATTCCTGCCCATTTTTATTGTATCAATACCTGACCACTTGTGGTACTCACTATGGCCATCCGCAAAGGATACTGTTACACCATCACCGTGACGTACAGGAGGATCGTCCCACCACATCTCCTGTTGATAGTGAACAGCAAAGCTATCGGGCGTCACCCAGCCTTCATCGATAAAGACCATCCTGTGTGCTGAAACAGGTTGCATAATATCCCTTGTGTTCTTGACCCATAACACGGTATTGCCCTCTCTCACCCCAACAGTACCCCTAAACGTACCCGGTCTGGCACGGCCATTCATGGAGTCCATAACAGCATAGGTCAGCAATTCTCCGCGTGTACCTGTTGGACACTGGTAGACTTTCAACTCCTCAACGTATGGCCACAAAGCACCATCCTTGATTGCTATTCTTTGTTCGCGCTCGGACAGTTGGCCTCCGGAAGCGTAGTTGTCCGCCCAGCACTGTTCTACCCAGGCTATTTCATCTTCACGATCATAACCCCCCTCACCGTTGACAATCTTGCCGTCGTTTTCATCGGCGTACATAAGCCACGCCAGCATCAACTGCCTAAGGTTATTCAGACACATGGCACGTTTGCCCTGCTCTCTGGCCCTTTGTAGCGCGGGCATCAAAATAGCCATTAAAATCGCTATGATAGCGATCACAACCAGAAGTTCAATTAGCGTAAAACCGTTTCTTTTACTCATAACCTTACTCCCATCTTTTTGACCTTGTTGTATGCCCCTTACCCTGCGTATTCAATAAAAATAGTGTTCCTCAGAATCTTAATAGATTTGGCCGTTAGTAATCCTCAGATACATCACATCCATACCAACCTTTCCGATAGCCGACAGCCATCTGCTTTGGTCCACAGGTAAGGCACGCTATAAATTCTATGTCATTTTAACATCTGATGCACATCGAGTCCAATCTTTTTTAACAGGCCAATCGCAGAAAATAGCATTTGCAAAGACTTCGCGCCCGTTTACATATTGGAGTCCTAAAGTGGCTCAAATCAGACCTGCTCACCAAAATTTCAAGGAACATCTTTTCAAAACAACTATTTATTTTGGCAAAACTTAATTCAGGAAAGCACATCCCTGACATTTTTTTGTACAGTTGCAGGTCGAATATAGCCTTGTCTTTTTCCATACCACCAGGCAGTAGCGCTTGCCCATATAGCCGGAACACACGTAACCTGGTCTATTTTAAGATGCGCATTGTTACTTAGCTGTTCAGTTAATTCACTTTCACAACTAATACTTTCGCTACGCCTTTTATAGAATACTGCGCACCTCTGCTCTCTTCAACAGCAGGTGCTGCTAAATTTCCTTTGTTGATATTTTAAGCCCTAACAGCCTTCTCTTTAACAACATATTGTACCGCGCAAAGGCCAAATTGTCAAATTATTATTGGATGTTCCTATAAATTTAATGGACGCAGCAGCGGACACAAGACTAAATTAGGCTGGCAGTGATACATTCAAGAAGCGTATACTTTCGTCAACAAGGTTTATCACCGGCCTTGCAGGCCCTGGGCTATCGATAGTTGTAGCTCAAATAAATGCCATAAGAGGCTTTATGTACAGTTAATTGGCTCATTGGTCCTGCATTGGTCGTTTTAGTCTAAAAAGGTAATTTTAAGCCTCGAAAGCAGGCCTTAGCTGGTTATCGCATTCAGACAAAATACGTAAATTTCAATGCCTAAAGGTCGTTAAACGCCTGCCGCAGCCGAACATGCGTCAGGATTCACGGTTCAATCTTTGCCTGCCGGGACATCGCGATAGTCCCGGTTCTAGCAACGCTCTTGATGCCATAAGGCTTGCACACATTGACGAAAGCTTCGATCTTGGATTCCGGCCCACTAACCTCCACCATCAGAGACTTCTGGCCAATATCCACAACTTTGCCTCTAAACATCTCTATCATGGAGAATATCTCAGATCGTTTTTCCGGCGGCGCGGAAATAGTGACAAGCATCAGATCTCTGGCAACAACCGGCTGACCTACAAAATCCTGCACCTTAACGACCGGAACAATCCTGGCCAACTGTTTTCGCACTTGCTCAACAACCCTGTCATCGCCGATGACCACGATGGTCATCCTGCTGAGCTTTGGGTCTTCCGTCCGACCAACGACAAGCGAATCTATATTGAACGCTCGCGCAGCGAACATTCCCGCCACATGGGCAAGAACTCCAGGTTTATTTTCAACCAATGCGCTTATTATGTGTCTCATAATTCGGTCCTTCGTCCGTGGTTCATAGCCTCCGAGCTACAAGCCAATAACTACTGAGTGTTGTTTTTACGCCATGCTTTCGAATATGTCGAGCCCGCTCATTTCGTCCAGGCTTTTACCTGCCGGGACCATAGGCCAGACATTCTCTTCCCTGTCAATTCTGAAGTCAACAACACAGGGTTTCTTTTCAGTTAGCATTTGCTTGATTGCCTTGGGAATATCTTGCTTTTTGTCAACAGTGATTCCAATCGCACCGAGAGCACGAGCTACCGTTGCATAGTCGGGATTTGACAAGTAACTCTTGGAATAGCGTTTACCATAGAAAAGCTCCTGCCACTGTCTTACCATTCCCATGTATCCATTATTCAAAATGCAAACCTTTATGGGCAAATTATGCTCAACAGCAGTAGAAAGCTCGGTCATTGTCATATTGAAACTGTGCTCGCCATCGATATCGATAACCAAGGCGTCCGGCTTTGCTATCTGAGCGCCTATAGCGGCCGGAAGACCATAGCCCATTGTTCCCAGGCCACCGGAGCTTATAAGCTGCCTTGGCCGGATGAACTTGTAGAACTGAGCAGCCCACATCTGATTTTGGCCGACGCCGGTGGTTATAATCGCCTCACTCTTGGTCTGGTGGCAAATCTCCTCAATAACATACTGCGGCTTAATGGTCGAAGCTTCCTGATCATAACGTAATGCGTATTTCTTCTTCCAGTCAGCAATCTTTTTAAACCAACCTTTTCGCGGGCAATACTCGACCTGTTTGGCAAGCTCAACAAGAATAGCCTTGGCATCACCCACGACAGGAATATCCACATGAACATTCTTTGATATGCTTGCAGGATCGATATCGATGTGGATTATTTTTGCATTTGGAGCGAAGGTCGCAAGCTTGCCCGTAACCCTGTCGTCAAAGCGAGCCCCTACGGCTATCAAGAGGTCACATTCCTGAACTGCATAATTAGCATACGCAGATCCGTGCATTCCGAGCATATCCAATGACTCAGGCTTTCTCTGGTCGTAGCAACCCAGGCCCAAGAGCGTCGCTGTCACGGGTATATGTGCTTTTTCCGCCAGAGCCCGTAGCTCTTCACTTGCATTCGCAGCGATAACACCACCTCCGACGTAAAGTACCGGCTGTTTGGATTGATTTATCGCCTTGGCTGCGGTTGTTATTTGCCTGGCATGTCCTTTAGAGCGGACTTTATATCCAGGCAATTCCATCTCGACTGGGCCATCGACACTATACTTAGTAACGGCAACATCAACGGGGATGTCAACCAGAACAGGACCGGGCCGACCAGTAGAAGCGATGTAAAACGCTTCTCGAATAGTCCGAGCCAGGTCTTTGACATCCTTGACGATGCAATTGTACTTTGTCACCGGACGTGTAATGCCGGTGGTATCCGCTTCTTGAAAGGCGTCATTTCCGATAAGCTCCGTGCGAACCTGCCCTGTCAAAGCGACAATTGGTATTGAGTCCATCATGGCCGTAGCCAGTCCCGTAACGAGATTGCATGCACCGGGACCACTCGTAGCAGCCATGACGCCTACCTTTCCGCTTGCGCGGGCGTAGGCATCAGCCATGTGGCAGCCGCCTTGTTCATGCCGTGGAATAATGACCCGAATCGGGGCGTCATAGAGCCTGTCAAACAGAGGCAACATAACGCCGCCGGTATAGCCGAACATGGTATCGACACCCTGTTCGATAAGCGTGTCAACTATAATCTGTGCGCCTGTCTTGATGGTGGATTTGTCGGCTGAACGAGCCGAAATGCGAGATTTGGATGTCATTTTCCTTATCCTTTCCTGATAAACGTTTTGACCGTTATCCCAGCAATCATGGCTTTCAGGGGCACTTCCAGGCACTCAACTGCTTTTCCACGAAAAACGGCCGAATAACACGGAGGCTTGCAGCCCCGCCATAACCCTGTAACCACAGCTTCTGCCGTGTCTCAGGGACGTATTTGCACGTTTTCACACAAATACGGTAATAGTATACGAAAAGCACTGACCTTTGTCAAAATGTTTTTCGGTAATTTATGAAGTAACGATAAATATTCTTGCCGAACAAACGAACTTTCCAAGCCGGTCATGAAAATAACTGGCACATAGTCGGAATGCCATTATAATGATGATAAAGAAAGTTGTTGGGAGATTGAGTATGTGTGAGAATTGCGGTTGCGGCGAAGTCGACACCGAAAAGACTTTTGAGACGAAAGTTAAAGAGGTAATCGAGTCGGTTCGGCCAGCCTTACAAGGCCATGGGGGCGATATCGAGCTTGTAGGAACGGATGTCGACAATACAGTTAGAGTTCGTCTTCAGGGGGCCTGCCAGGGTTGCCCCGGTGCTACGATGACAATGAAAATGGGGATTGAAAGAATTCTGAAGGAAAAGCTACCCGAGGTCAAAGAAGTCGTAGCCGTTTAAGGTACGCTTCTTTTATTGTCATTCTGAGCGTAGCGAAGAATCTCAGGGCTAACGATTCGCAATCGTCTGTCATTCCATTCCTTCTATCAGTTCCCACCACAGTCTGGGATAGTCCTGACCTTCGAGAATCCACCAGATATCCACGGTGCCGTTATCTGTTTCGCCGATGAAGTCCCAGCCGGCTTCGAGGAATGTGTTGGCCATCTGCATCTCGGCTGTCGTCTTGCCGTAGCTATCGTCACAGCCTGTAGCTTCATCACCCTGAGTTCCGCACATATTCATCAATCCGCTCTCGTGTTACTTGTGGTAGTGAAGATTAGTCCCTTCGGCCATGAGAGAGCGGGCGTTTATATATGAGGTGAGGGGGTAGGTAGCCCTGATTTGAAATTGAAGGTTCAGGGGAGGTATGATGTCTGAAAATTTATATAATTTTTTAGGCAAATTCTACGGATACTGCCAACAGTGGTCTCAAAGAAATGAAGAAACACAAAGAAATGATTATATAGGCAAAAAAAAATGGCCTAAACGCATTTATACGAGGGCGTGTAATTCCTATGTAGCCAGCCGCCCGACACCCTTTTACGCGTGCGAGTGAGATACTCCGTGTAGGCTGTCTTCAGATTCATCGCATTTTCTGCACCCATATTTTGCCGTCTTTCTCAAATTCGACTCTGTCTGGATATATTTTATGAACCTTGAACCCGTTAACCATGCTACCCTCATAAGCGAACTTCCCGTCAATCATTATGAATGATTCGCTGTTACCCCCGATGCTAATTGCTTCGACTACTCCTGGGCCTCCTCGTAATTTTACCTGAGTACGTTTTTGTAGGTGACGTTTGTCCGCACATATTCGTGCTCGTACCCTTTCTGCATAACGCTCCACTTCCGCCAAATAGTTTTTTCTCTTTTGCTCAAGTTCCGAGAACTTTCGTTTGATAAACTCTCTTGAATTCTTGATCTGTGTCCTCTCCCAGTCATACTGTCCCGCTGGATCGCCAACAACAGATGTATTAGTTGTCTCGGAGAAGCGACCATCGGTGGTGAAATGGCCATTAGTCATTGCATAACCATCTGGCATGATGTAGGTATTCGCGTAACCATGACTGTTCATTCTCAGGTGACCACTTCTACTTGATACTATGTTCTCCATGTTTTGACAGAAACGTGCCCAAGCCACTTTCTCTTCTTCCTCAAGCTGTCCGTGCCATTCCTTCGCCCACTGCTGCAAGATAGCAAGATTCTTCACATACCAATTCTCTATATTCTGCTGCTGCTCCGAAACATATTCGTCCACGTTTTTCATTTCCATGTTAAGGTTTCTAATCTGTTGAGCTTCTTGCTTCTTGATAAACTCCTCCTCGTTAATGGCTGGCGGGTCTAACTGGACAGCCCTTTTACAAGCAATCATTTCAGACCTGAAATAGGCCTCGTCTGCATCATCGTAGCGTCCTAACATGACGTAGGTATCGTAAAGAAGCT
>CAYSPM010000117.1:0-8965 GCA_964432925.1 uncultured Pirellulales bacterium
CAGCGACCTCCTGCTCCCAAAGCAGGCGCTCTAGCCAAACTGAGCTACACCCCGATAAAACGAAAACTCAAAAACTACTGCGATATTTTACAGAACCTGTGCTATCATTTCAATAGAATCGTTTTCGGGTAATACCAATTGTGCTTGATATTTGCGCCTTTGTCATTTCCACCGTCAGGTGTCCTGTGGAGACCATAGCCCCTAAGGGGCGAAGTGGAGAAATCTATTAAAAAGCAGACCTGTCCCGAGCCAAGCCGAGGGATTTCTCGACTCGCCCCCCTGCTTTCTTGCCTGCCGCCTCGACTCGCGTCGAGAGACGCCGAGGCAGGCGAAAGCAAGAAGGGGGGCTCGCTCGAAATGACAAGAATAAGCGCATTGATTATTCACAGTCAGTATTAGTGTACGCTTACTGGCCCTGGAAGGCTAAGACAGGACCTCAGCTTCGCATTAAAAAACCAACCAAAATGGCGGTTACTATCACAGCGAGCGCCTGTCCGGCACTATGTGCTGGTGTCAGGCGAAGTGGAATCACCTTCGGCATCAGCAGCAGAGCTCTGTTCAGAAACTACGACGACATTAACTGTGGCAGTTAAATTATCTTCAAACTTTAGTGTTACTGAGTGAGTACCGAGCTGCTTTATGTGATGGGGTAGATCTACAACTTCATCAGCCACCTCAAAACCCTGCCGGCGCAGATTTTGTGCAATCTGGCGCTCGGCGATCGAGCCAAACAAAACGCCCTGCTCGTTGGCTTTGGCTGCGAGGACAGCTTCGGCACCATCGACAGCCTTGGCGGCTTCTTCAAGGCGTTTACGCTCTGTGATCCTTTGTTCTGAACGCTTGGCCTTTTCTTTGGCGATAGCTTTTATGTTCGCATCAGTAGCAACCTTTGCGATGCCCTGAGGCAGCAGGTAGTTTCTGGCGTATCCTTGGTTGACTTCGACAACGTCTCCGAGCCAGCCAAGTCGTATTACATCTTCGCAAAGCAAAACCTTCATATCTTGCACCTTGTGTTTAAGTTATGTGTAGATGAGTTTACACGTCCATACGTAGATCGACATTACCGCAAATCATAAAATACGCAAAAACACATTGTGTGTCCACCTGCCAACTCACCTGCGCACGGATCATTTAATTATCTATGCACAATAGGGCAAAAGTGCCATGAACCTGGCACGCTTGATGGCCCTTTTGGCCTTTCGTTGACAACTTGCGCAGTTGCCACTGCGTTTTCGCGAGTATATCTTGCCGCGATTTGTAAGCAGCTTCTGCAAAGTATCAACATCCTTATAGTCCACGTACTTAATGCCGTTTCTGCAAAAGCGGCATTGTGTTTGCTCGCGACTACCTGTAAATCCTGATTTTCTGGCTCTTTCTCTTGCCATTATTCACCTCACCGTATCTGGCTCAAGCTGTACTTAAACAGCTACGCATTCAAATTCTCAAAAAGGTATATCGTCATCTGCAGGTTTGTTAGTAACGTCTGTCTGCTCGTAGTCCGAATTTGCACGGACGTTCTGCTCGGTGGGCCTGCCCGGACTTGAAGGCCCACCGCCCGGGAGGAACTGGAAGTTCTCAACCGTGATCCTATGCTTGCTGCGCTTGGTGCCGTCCTGAGCAGTCCATGTATCGAAGGTGAGTCTGCCCTCGATAAAGACAGGCCTGCCTTTCGTCAGGTACTTGTTTATGTTCTCAGCCTGCCTGCCGAAGGCACGGCAATCCACGAAGCAGGTCTCCTCTCGCTGGCTGCCATTAGGGCCTGTCCACCTACGATTCGTAGCCAGCCCGAAGTCCACGACAGCCGTCTGATTAGGCGTATACGACAATTGCGGGTCACGAGTGAGATTGCCCAGCATCAATACCTTATTAAATCCAGCCATAATTAAGCTCCATATCCGGTTTATAATGGTAAATGGTGAATAGTTAGATGGTTATTTACCAATCGCCAATTACCTGATCGTCTTGGGCGGCCTGCTGCTCTGAATCCTCTTTGCTGTTCTGGTCTTCGAAGACGACCGATTGCTCTGAACTGTCTTGTTGCTTCGACTCGGCAGGTTCTTCTGCAGGCATGGTTTCCTCAGCCGGTTGGGCGGCTATGGCTTGCTCAGCCTGGGTATCTCTTTCTTGTTCAGGTCCGGACTCTTCAGCCGTGGTTTCTGATGCAGGTTTTCCAGTCTCGGCAATTTTTTGTTTGTCTACACTCAGGATTAAAACGCGCATTATCCGTTCGGAAAGCTGGATGGCTCTTTCAATTTCTCTTATTCTGCTGGTGTCAGCCCGGAAGTAACACAGGATGTATGTGCCTCTACTTTTGTGATCGATTTCATAAGCAAGTTTCCTCTCGCCCCACTTGCTTAGCGAAACGATTTCTGCTTCTGCACGTTTAAGGATTTCTTGAATGGTTTTGATAATGCCATCCCAGTCCGTGGCCGCAGCAGAATCAACAAGAAACATCGCTTCATAAAGTCTCTTCGTAACAGTATCCAAAGCCAGTTACCTCCCACTAAAATATTAGAACCGAAAGCATACTCTTCAACATTTACGTTTTCATATCCTTGTCTTGTGTATTTTGCTCAAAGTCTAGTGCTTTGTTAAACTTATTCATTGTTTTATCGACATCGAATTCAATCCAGCAAAGCACAGCATCCCTTGCCCGTTCGACAGCCTGATTAATCAACGGCTTTTCTTTCTCTGTCAGCCTATCGAGAACATAGTCCACAGATGACTCGCCGGTGCTCGCGCCTATACCGACCCGGCAGCGGGCAAATTCGCCTGTGCCGAGCTTGTCTATGATGTCGGCAAGGCCATTGTGCCCACCGGCTGAGCCTTTGACTCTAATACGAATCCTGCCCGGTACCAGAGCCATATCATCGCTGACGACGATCAACTGACTATGACTCAGTCTGTAAAAATCCATTGCTGTAATTACAGGCTGGCCGCTTTGGTTCATGAATTGCCAGGGCTTTAACAATATCAACGGCTGTCCTGCAAATTCACCTGTGCCGAAACGGGCACCAAACTTTCTTCTTCTTAGCTTTATCGCCAGTACCTCTGCCAGCGAGTCTACGACCTTAAAACCGATGTTGTGCCGTGTATCAACATATTCTTGGCCGGGATTACCCAAGCCGACGACCAGTTTGATCTCAGCCATCGCATCTATTCTCGCCTATGAGGAGATTACTGGTTCTGCTCTTGAGGCTGCTCTTGCCCGGGCTCTTTAACCTCGGTAATAACCTCAGGAGCGGTGGGTGCTTCTTCTTCAAGTTCTTCGGTTGTCTTAGCAGCGGCTACAAGGTGACAAGTCACCAGCAGCGTAGTTGGGTCGCTTACCAACTTGACTTCAGTTGGAAGCTCAATGTCACTAGCATGCACCGCGTCGCCGACACCTACTTCCTTCACAGAGACAATAATGGACTCGGGAATATCTGTCGCTCTGCACTCAATTTCCAGATGGTCTGTATGTTCTTCTATGATACCACCCTCATGAGCGCCCTTCGCCGTGCCCTTGAGCTCGAGGGGAACTGTTACCTTGACCATCTCTGTTACATCGACGCGAATTAAATCTGCATGGATGATATTTTTACTGAGATGATCATACTGCAAATCTTTTACGAGCATCTTTTCTTTGCGTTTTCCGATTTTCACATCTAACAATCGATGTCCGTGATGTAGTCCCTCAGTGAAGTCGTGTATATCTAAGGAGATAGAGGTTGGCTCTTTTTTGTGCCCATAGACAATAGCTGGTATTCGACCCTGAGCACGTAACTTTGCCGCAGATTTTGAACCTGTATGCTCTCTAATTTCCGCTTCTAAAAGCAATGATTTATCCATAATTACCTCGCCTATAATGCTATATGCAATTGAACGACAAGTTGCCTTGAGAATCGGACACAGTTCTACTTCTATGTCAATCCACCGAACAAGCCGCTCACCGATTCATTTCTGTGAATTCTCTTTATCGCCTCGCCTAACATAGGCGCGACACTCAAGACCTTTATGTTTTCGATCTTCTTAGTCTCATCAGTCAGGGGTATTGTATCTGTGACCACGATCTCATCTATGGGCGCATCGGCCAGTCGCTGCAGCGCCTGTGTTGCAAAGACCCCGTGCGTGGCACCAACATATACCTTCTCTGCACCTTTATCCCTAACGAGTTTAGCGGCACCACAAACGGTTCCAGCCGTAGCGATGATATCATCACACATCAGGATGTTTTTGCCTTTGACATCGCCTATTATCTGCCCAAGTTCAACCTCGCTGCCGCTGATGCGTCTTTTGTGTACGATAGCCAATTTTCCTCCGAGGTGCTCAGCATACTTAGCTGCGGTTTTGATGTTGCCCACGTCCGGCGAGACTACAGTTAAGTTGTTGATCTTTTTGCCCCTGAAGTATCTGCTCAAGACTATCTCAGCGCTAAGATGGTCGACGGGAATGTCGAAAAAGCCCTGCAACTGCGGGGCGTGCAGATCAACTGCAAGGACCCTGCTGGCGCCGGCGATCGTGATTAGATTGGCAACCAGTTTTGCGGTGATAGGGACTCGGCCTTCATCTTTTCTATCCTGACGCGCATAGCCGAAGTAGGGAATCACCGCAGTGACCCGGCTGGCGCTGGCTCTTTGAAGGCAGTCCAGGTAAATCAAAAGCTCCATCAAATTCTCATCAACTGGCCTGCACGTAGACTGCACAACGTAGCAGTCCCTTCCGCGGACATCGTCCTCTACCCTGATGACTTTCTCTCCATCTGGAAATCTGTCAATCTTTGCGCCACCGGCTACAATATTCAAATATTTACAGACGGCGCTACCCAATGCCGGATTACTGGTGCCGTAAAACACCTTTATATTTTCATTCAGAAACATCCTTATCCGCCTTTGTTCCAAGTTCGTTAATACTTTGCTGTGATACTACAGTCCCTGAACTTATTTGTGAGCCATCTTTGAGCACCAACGGTGCTATCAATATAGCACCTGAGCCAATATAGCAATCGTTACCAATGCTCGTATGGTTCACTTTTTGGCCGTCGTAATTGGCTGTTATCGAGCCAGCCCCGAAATTCACATTACGGCCCACGGCGGCATCACCTATATAGCTGTGGTGTCGTGCTCGGACACCCTCAGCTAATGTCGAATTTTTGACTTCTGTGAAAACGCCGAGCACTACATCGTCTTCTAAAACGGTGCCGTGCCTAAGAAATGCGAATGGTCCGATTCGGCAGCCTTTGCCGATTTTTACCTCGCCGTGGATATAGGTGAATGGCTCGATGACAGTGTCTTGTTCGATTTTTGCTCTGGCGTCGATCCAGGTATTATCAGGATCAACTATAGTGACACCGTCTTCCATCAATTGTTGCTGAATGCGCTGCTGCATAATCTTGCTTGCTACACTAAGCTGCGCCCGGCTGTTGACACCCATGGCCTCTTCTGGACGCACAGCCGTGACAGCTACTACTTTATGACCTGTCGCGATGATACTGGATAGGGCATCCGTCAAATAATACTCCTCTTTGATGTTATCTGGCTTGACCTTTTCAACAGCTTCGAAAAGGATTTTGTTATTGAAAAGATAATAGCTTGGGTTGACTTCGTTTATTGCTAATTGTGCTTGCGTGCAATCAGTGTGTTCGACGATGCCCTGGATATTTCCATATTTATCGCGGACAATGCGTCCATAGCCGGTTGGGTCGCCTAGGACTGCCGTAGCCAGGGTTGCCGCTGCCTGCCCTGTCTCGTGTCTTTCAATCAGTATTTTAAGTGTTTGTGCCCGAATCAACGGCCCATCGCCGCAAAGCACGAGCGTTTCGCCAGTAAAGTCTTTTAAGTGTTCTTTGCAGCAGAGAACAGCATGTGCAGTTCCAAGTTGCTTTTCCTGTTCTATCCAGACGAGATCATCTGTATCGTTAAACTGCTTTTTCACCTCTTTAGCGCCGAAGCCGACAACCACGTAAATTTTGGAAACCTCAGCGTCCCGACAGGCATCCAACACGTACGCGAGCATAGGCCGACCACCGACCTCATGCAGGACCTTTGCCAATTGCGTATTCATCCTGCTGCTGACGCCAGCAGCTAGTATTATCGCTACTCTCTCAGCCATTGAATCTTTTTCGATTTTTGCATTTTAAGTTTATTTTTTCATTTACTTAAGCTACCCGGCCAGGACTCGAACCTGGAATATGGGCACCAAAAGCCCATGTGTTACCATTACACCACCGGGTAAAAAAAACTAAAAACTCAAAATTAAAGAAAATTATCTCGAACTAAAACCGTTTTAGTGAGAGACTCCACAGTTTTTATTTTTTTTACTTTTAAGTTTTAAACCTATTTCTGTTGTCACGGAGGCTGATCTTTCTCAGCCTGGCGTGGCTCTGTCGGAGGCTTGAGTCAGCCATGCCGTGATACTACTGACCCCATAGGAGTTTTGAGTTGTTAGTTTTGGGTTCTTAACTTTAATAGCTCACACACAACTCAATACTCGACACTATTCAACCCCGTGCGACAGAGCTAATCCATGCGGCATAATATAGCTGAGAGCAGAGGATATAGCAACATTTATTTACTTTATTTTCGGCAGGTGAAGTTTTTTGGCTTATATCACCAGATGTGAATTTTGACTCAAAGGCTATTAATTACTTTGGTATCCTTAAATGGGCGTATGTGGTTCAGAAGGCCATTCAGCACCAACATCACTGACGAAGATATCACTTGACAGCGGCCATTGTCGCAGAGGCTGATGCGTCAGTTGAGTCTGATTCCGGCAGTTGTATTTGCGAATCAGATAAATCTGCGGGTGTAAGCTGATCTGTGGTCTTGCCGAGCTGTTTGCCGATGGCATCCACCCAGTTGAACATCGCTGCGACAATCTCCGGGTCGAGATCGTACCCGGCTGAATCAATTAAGATGTTCATTGCCTTGGAAACGGAACGCGAATCATGGTAGGCTCTGTTGGCGGTAAGTGCATCGAACGTGTCGGCAACAGCCAATATCCGTGCGCCCAAGGGTATTGAGCTTCTTGACAGGCCGTCCGGATAACCCCGGCCGTTCCATTTCTCGTGGTGATGACGGACCATAGCCATCTCTCGCTCCAGGAAGCTCATCTTACTCAAAATGCGAGCTGCAATCACAGGATGCTGTTCTACTAAAGTACGCTCATCGGGCGTTAACCTATCAGGCTTGGCAAGAACCGCGTCGGGCACACCAATTTTGCCAATATCATGAATCATCGCGGCACGACGAATCACTTCTATCTGCCTGGGCCCTATCTCCATCATCCGGGCTATACCAACGGCATAACGCATAACGTTCTCAGAATGCTTCTCAGCAAAGACATCTTTAGCCTCGAGAGCCTGTACAAGAGCCCAGATGCTTTGCATGAACATCTTCTCTGCTTGTTCCGACATGCCTGCTATGCGCCGTTGCAGGTTCTTGATTTTCTCAATTTCAATATCGTTTGTGTCCAGTCGCTTCGCCATGTTTTTATTCCAGACCTTGGTGCAATCTCTGCCAGCGCTTTTAGCTTCATAAAGGGCAAGGTCCGCTCTTCGCATCACCTCACTCGAAGAGTCATCAGTATCCGGCAGGCTTTGGGCGATACCGCAACTAACTGTCATCGACAGACTTTTATCGAGTTTGATATCGTGCACCTTGGCCCGAAGTCTTTCTAGTAGCGTAAAGGCATCTTGCGCTTTGGTTTCAGGCAGTAGTATGACGAATTCATCGCCACCGTAGCGCGCCAGTATATCCGGAGTTCTCTTCTGGTTTTTCATGCACTCTGCGAGTTTCTTCAGAGCAATGTCGCCGTTGGCATGACCCAACGTATCGTTGATTGTCTTGAAGTTATCGAGATCGATGATCGCCACAGAGAATGGACGTTTATAACGCTTTGCGCGGGCGTACTCGGTTTCGAGCTTATTCTCAAGAAGTTTTCGTGAACCCACTGAGGTTAGCGCGTCAGTGAGCGAGGTCAGTCTTGCTTCCTGGTAGAGCTTAGCGTTGGTCAGGTGAGAATTCAGAATTTCCCTTGCGAGTTTGGCCTTGTAAGAAATCAGTTCTCTGTTTGCAGCGCTTGCCGGGGCCAGACCACACAGACACAAATATCCAGACAGGCTCTTACTTGTGTTTAAGCAGGAGTCCTTTAAGCTATGCAATTTCAGTGGGAGAATAAGGCGAGGAGGCGCCGCCCCAAGCTCCTTACAACTGTATGGGATGTCGTCATAATAGAACTCGCCTTGTTTCAGTGAGCCGTCAATATCCTTTAGGCGTTTTAGCTGTCCTTTGGGACATAAGCATCTGTTGTAGCTTACGAGATACGGGTCGTCTTCTAGGGACTCGTCTTTGTGGAAACACAAGACACAGTTCTTGGCTTGAAAGAGCTTGGGCACCTCTGTTGTGACTATATTGGCAACTTCATTAAGGTCAATGCTCTTGAGGCAGTTAGAGAGCATCGCCACTTCTTCAGCCGCTGCACGGTCTTCCTGTAGCTGACGTCCCATAAGGTCACGAGCCGATAGTATTCCGACCACGACTCCGTCCTCGACGATTGGCAAGTGGCGAATTCTATTTGCGGTCATTATCTCTCGGGCTTTACCCGTTGGGGTGCCAGGAGAACACGAGACAATCTGCTTTGCCATGATTTCGGCAACGACAGTTTTATCAAGGTCGTTCGTCGAATAAGCTACCCTGTTGGCGATGTCCCGCTCTGTCACCAGACCCATAAGCGCACCCTGTTTGTCGAGTACAACAAGACACCCAACTTTGTTAGTGTGCATCCTGCCTGCAGCTTCCTGGATGGTGGCGTTCTGTGTGATGGTTATTATCTCTGCGGGACGACCAATAATTTCGCCCATTTCAAGTCCTTTAGACTATTTTTATCCGCCGGAGGCGGACAAGTGCACTTTTTTTCTTACATTCTCAATTGTGTTCGTTCGCTCTCAAGTTAAATGTATCGACTTTAGTCATACAGCACTTTAGTT
>CAYSPM010000118.1:0-8930 GCA_964432925.1 uncultured Pirellulales bacterium
CGCGCGAATTGCATCGATGACTTTTTGCTGGATCTCGTTCCACTTTGTATCCGAAATGCCATGTGGTTCATTGAGTACTTCGTAATAAAGATAGGTTGAGCGATCTTTATAACGCTCAGCCATTTGTGTCCACACAGGTACCAGTACATCACCAACGTTCGGATCGGTATTAGCCGCCGGGTCAAATGTGTGATTGTCGAGAATCAGGTGCAGTTCCAGCTCTTCAGCCCAGTCGATGATTTGATCTAAAAAGTAGTAGAATAAAGGGTCAATCGTATAGTTCGGCTCACCATCGGTCATAAAGTGTAGGTTGATAGGTAATCGAATTACATCACAGCCCAAACTTTTAATATTGATCAAATCCTGCTTTGTGAATTTAGTAAACTGGATTTTCTGCGTGCTTGAAGCCTGGAGCCAATTTGTAAGATTAACACCACGTGTGAAGGGGATTTCGGCGCTCCAAACAGCATTGACCATAAGTAAAAAAATAATAACAGTTCGTTTCATGGATCTTACCTTATTTTTCTGATTATTAGACAGAACCATTATATCACTATTGATGATATTTCTATGCATTAAAAAATAATGCTTAAGAATGTAGATTTAGCCTTTAGAAAAAACGAATGGCCGAACACTCAGCCATTTCTTTGGATAGCTCCTCTTCCCTTTCACACTTACTCTCCCGCCGTACCTATTATATAATTTATCAAGTAACCCACACAAAAGACAATTGTGGAAACTACGTATTTTTCCAAAAATTGCCATTTTCTGTCTTTCATCCTCTAAATTTTGTGCAGAACCGACATTAACAAAGCAGGCTACCTATACGATACGAAATACTTAAATCCTGACTATAGAAGTTCATGCAGGGGCAAATGAGATGAAGAAAAGATAAATGTGGTCCTATAGGTACACGCAAGCTTTCATTGGTCTAGTGCTCAGACATCATCTGGCTTTGTCGAGTTGGGCGAGGAGCCGAGGCTCGCCGACATGCCTAAGAGTACACCAGCGGCAAAAAAATCTATAAAAGTGCATATTGCATCGTAGGCTAAGTGGTGTTATGCCGTGTAATGTCGCGCCTAGAACAGTGTTGGCCCCTTATGGAGCAATTTCACTATTTGTTCTGGTTTGCGGTATTTCCTTATCATTAAAATATCCTTTCCAAAAAACAACCGGTCTACCTCCGGCTCGAGTTATCGGATGCCCTCTAATTTACAATGGTACAGTTTTCGGGGGTTACGCCAGGGTAGGCTGTCGCAGGTACCTTTCACGCTTTTAATTTTATTCCTCCATTTTGCGTGGCAAACTCAAACGTAGCTTTCGTATCAAGCGAACAGGCATAATCAAGCGCATTAGACGGAATTCGTATGCGGCTTTCAGACGGTTGAATCGTAAATTATATAGGACTTTTGGCTACGCAAGTGTGTTTTTCCGCATCGTACGAGCTAAAAATTACACAAATTCACCAAAAAAGTTATTGCCCCAGAAGGCTTTGACGACTATTATTATATATTTGGCTTTAGAGGTTAAAAGCTGCCAAAGCTAACTGTCTAAAAGAGGTGCTTAAAATGCTTTTGACGGGATTGGTAAATAGTGCAGCACGGTAGACGAATAACTCATCTGTGCGGCTGCGCACATGGCGGCTTGAGCATCATTGTTTCTGCTTCAGCGTCGAGATGCGAACGAGGCTTGTGGCTTGGTGTCTATTTTGCCAGAGGATGGCAAAATGGTGCCATATCGGAGGCGACTAATGTAGGGTAAGAAAGGATTACAACCTCGGTTCGGCTTGGACGTATGGGAAGTGGAAACTGTTTGAGTTTCCACTTTTTTTTGCTCTGTTTGTGCCAACGCCCATTGCAGGGTGACGATAATGCAAGGTCGTCTCCAGATAACCTTGCAAAACGGCAAAATATAGGGAAGAGAGCTATGAATCAGGAGTTACTGAGAATCGTAGAGAACATAGCACGTGACAAGAATATAGATAAGGAGTCTATATTTGTCGATTTGGAAGAGGCTATGGTCTCTGCGATTAGAAAGCACTTTGGCGAGCCGGACAGCGACATCGTAGTGCAGATTAATAGAGACACAGGCGTGGTCAGTGCGTCCAAAGAGAACGAAGAGATCGACATAAAGCAACTTGGGCGGATTCCAGCTCAGACGGCTAAGCAGGTGATGATCCAGAAGATAAGAGCTGATGAAAGAGATAGCATATACTCGGAATTCGTCCAGCGCAAGGGCCAACTTATAAGTGGCCCAGTTGTGCGGTACGAAGGAGGGACTCTAATTGTTAGCTTGGACCACTGGACGGAAGGATTCATACCAAGAGGCGAGCAGATAATGGGGCAGACGCACAGACCTGGGGAGAGGATTCGATGCTTGATTCTCGATGTGAAGGAGGGCTCGAATCAGGTCAAGATCATCCTGTCCCGAACGCATCCTGATTTTATCCGTCGCTTGTTCGAAGCCGAGGTCCCAGAAATTGCAGAAAAGATTATCGAAATACGCATGTTAGCAAGAGAAGCAGGCTACCGAAGCAAAGTCGCAGTTGTATCGTTTGATGACAAGGTTGACCCTGTTGGGGCCTGCGTCGGAGTACGGGGCAGTCGGATAAAGAACATAGTTGATGAGCTTGGCGGTGAAAAGATTGATATTGTCCGCTGGAATGATTCGTCAAAAGTGCTTGTTGCCAATGGATTAATGCCAGCAAAGGTTAGCGAAATTGCGCTGTGCTTTGAATTAGGCCGAGCCACGGTAGTTGTGGAAGAAGACCAGCTTAGTCTGGCCATTGGAAAGCACGGCCAGAATGTTAGATTAGCTGCAAGGCTTACAGGTTGGGACATCGATATACTAACACCGGATGAATACAATCGAGGCATTGAACGCCTGGCAAATTGCGTCAAGGGCGTTGAAGGCGCGGATGATGTCATTGTTGACAAGCTGATTGCATTGGGTGTGATATCCGTTCTGGATTTGGATGAGGTTGGAGTCGAACCTCTTGTTAACGAGTTGAAGATCGACCCAAACGTAGCTGAGAGGTTACTGGCAGCAGCGAGCAAAGAAGCTGAAATTCTGGCTGCTGAGGCAAAACAAAAACAGGCAGAAAAGGAGTTGGCCCAGCAGGCCGATACAATAACCAACGAACAAGGAAGTTGATACAGAGAGGTTTTCTTGGCTGCAACAAGAGTCTACATTTTGGCAAAGGAGCTCGGCGTAAAGAGTTCTGCAATTGTGAAAAAGTGCCTGGATGAAGGTCTGGACGTCAAGAACCACATGTCAGCAATTTCGGCAGGATTAGCGGCGACTATCCGCGAGTGGTTCAGCGAGGGTGAAAATATCACAACGATTGAGACTACCAAAAAGGTAGACTTGGCGAAGGTGCGAGTCAAGAAAAAACCTAAACGCAAGAAGCAGGTAAAAAGGGCCAAAGCTAATATAACCGAGCAACCGAGTGTGGCCATAACTGAACCTGCTGAATTGGCTGAGCCATTGGCTATGGCAGAAGCTGACCAGAGTCTGAAACACCCGGCAGTAGTAGAGGCTCCACAACTCGGTGAGCAAGCCGCTGAGCCTGTTATAGCTGCAGAGCAAAAGGCTGAACCTGAAGAAAAGGTTGTTGAGCAGCCGAAGAAGAAGCCGGAGCCGATATTACCTGCAGGGCCCATTCTTGAAAAGCCTAAGCCGGCTCGTCTCAGTGGGCCACAAGTGGTTCGAGTCGAGGCACCTGATGTTGTGCGCCGACCAAAGCCGAAGCAGAGACCCAAATATGATGCGCCTGTTACGGAGCCATTGATGTATACCAAGCAGGAGCAGGAATCAACGACTAGCGATGCGAGCAGTGAAAAGCATCGATCACCAAAGCGACATAAGGAGAGGACATACGGACGAAGACGGGAAGAACAAGATGGAGAAGCCCTAAAAAAGCCCAAGCTGAAGAGCAAGTGGCGACAGCAAGACATTGAAGAAAGACAGGCCCGACTGAAAGCGGCGGTTGGCGAAGGCCTTCGGTCCAGGCCAACACGGAAGATTGCCACTAGGGCTGAGCGGGAAGCTGTTTCAACCGCCAAGCCCAAAAAAGCATTTGTAAACGAACCAGTCATGGTCAGGGATCTTTCCGCAGCGTTAGCTGTCAAGTCAGCCGATATTATCGCTAAGCTGATGCAGCAGGGCATAATGGCTACGGCCAATCAAACCTTAAGCAACGACGTAGCTGAACTTGTTGCCATCGAGTTCAACACTGAGCTTGTGATCGAACAAAAAAAGGTGTTGGAGGAACAGATACGAGAGGAGTTTGATAAGCGTACGCGGGAGAATCTTGGGAAACGTTCGGTTGTGGCTGCTATGCTTGGCCATGTCGACCACGGTAAGACTAGCCTGCTGGATAGGATAAGATCGACTCACGTAGCTGCGGGTGAGGCAGGTGGCATCACTCAGCATATTGGCGCATCTCAAGTGACGTGGGACAGCAAGACGGTGACGTTTCTTGACACACCTGGCCATGAGGCTTTCACAGCCATGCGGGCCAGAGGCGCTAACATGACTGACGTGGTGGTTTTAATAGTCGCAGCTGATGATGGTGTTATGCCTCAGACTATTGAGGCTATAGCTCACAGCAAGGCTGCAGGTGTGCCGGTAATTGTGGCGCTTAATAAAATTGACTTGCCGAGCTCCAATATCAACCGTATTTACTCGCAACTCGCTGAACAGGACTTAACACCTACCGAATGGGGAGGAAACACGGAAATTGTAAAAACCAGCGCGGTTACGGGCGAAGGCGTAGATGATTTGCTTGAATACCTCGATTACACAGCTGAGTTGCTTGAACTCAAGGCTGATGACACGATCCCTGCAACTGGATGGGTAGTGGAGGCTAAGATGTCACCACAACAGGGCCCTATTGCGACGCTGCTGATAAGAGAGGGACAACTAAGCAAGGGCGATGTTATACTGGCTGGCTGTGCTTTCGGTCGGGTAAAAACACTTAGGAACAGTCAGGGCAAGAGCATAAAAACAGCGACGAGCTCTATGCCTGTGGAGGTGACTGGGCTTAGCGACGTTCCACAGGCTGGCGATAGGTTTTACTGCTTGAAAGATATCAATAAAGCTAAAGCCGCTGCAGAAGAAAACAAAATGCGTTCGAGAGAAAGTTCGCTCGCCGAACGTGCTCAAGTAACATTGGACAACCTATTCACCCAGATAGAAGCTGGTAACATCAAAGAGTTGAATCTTATTATCCGTGCCGACGTGCAGGGATCTGTTGATGTACTGACCAAATACTTGTCTGAACTGAGCACCGACGAGGTAAAGATAAGGATTCTCCACGCGGCGCCAGGGGGAATTACTGAGGGTGACGTTCTTCTGGCCGAGGCCTCTAATGCTATTATTATCGGCTTCAATGTGGTTCCCGAGGAACACGCTGCAAAGACAGCGGAAAACAAAGGAGTTGAGATAAGGTTGTACAAAGTCATCTACCGTATAACCGAGGACCTTCAGAAATCAATGGCTGGTTTGCTCGAGCCAGAAGAAACAGAGAAATCGATTGGCCGAGCTGTGGTAAGAGCCACATTTAAGGTCTCCAAAGTCGGCACGGTGGCTGGATGTTATGTCAGTACTGGTAATGTAAGCAAGAATGCTAAGGTTCGGCTAATACGTGACAATATAATACTTAGGGACGATATGAGTATTGATTCTCTCAAGCATTTTAAAGACGACGTCCGCGAAGTCAAGACAGGTCTGGAGTGTGGTATCAAGATTGCAGGATTTGATGACATTAAGGTGGATGACGTCCTTGATTTCTATGAAATCGTTAAGGTGGCTAGAACCCTTTGAGGTGGTAATTGGTGATTGGTAATTGGTGGTAAATTATTTTACCAGTTACCAGTAAATTAAGCGATGTCGACACGAAGACAGGAAAAGGTAGCTCGGGCTGTAAAGGAAGCGGTCAGTGAAGTTATATCCAACCATCTGAGTGACCCACGTATCGAAGGTCTTGTCAGTGTTACAAGAGTTGAAATGCTTGCAGATCTACGCACTGCTGATGTGTATGTCAGTATTCTTGGCAAAGACGATGCTGCGCAGAGTAAAACCTTTACAGCCATAACACATGCAAGGAGCCGAATACAGGCGCTGCTGGCGGACAGACTGCACAGTAAGTTCTGCCCTGTTTTACGTTTTCACAAGGATGAGAAATTCAAAAAGACACTGGAGATAATGAGGCTTATAAACAAGGCCGCAAGCGAATGGGACAAGCAGGACCTCTAATAACGTTCAGTAAGTCAGGTCACTGTAAGGGATATGAATAGCAAACCAGCGGTTCGATGTTTTACCCTTTGCCTATGGTATTCTCACTGTGAGCTGAGCATGCGGTTGTAAAGAAGTAACATTATGATTAATAGCAAAGAATATGCCCGGAGAGTGCGAAAGCTGTACCGCGAATTGAAACGCAAGTATCCAACGATTGAAAGGACTACTTATGATGAACCTGTAGATGCGATCGTCCATGGCATCATCAGTGAGAATACAACAGAGACAGCGGCACAAGCTATGAGTAGAAAGTTTGCCGACTATTTTGTTGACCTGAACGACATGCGTGTCTCAAGGCCGGAGGAAATGGTTGAAATACTCGGTGAGGATACGCCTCTAACAAGGCAGACAACTAATACGCTTACGAGCACTCTGATGGCTATATTCAACGAATATCATACGGTCAGCCTTCAAGCTCTGAAAAAGGTTGGCAAGCGGCCGGCTAAAAAGGCTCTTGAGAAGCTGGATGGTATTACTCGTTTCGCGGTTGACTACTGTATGCTGATGGCCCTGCAGGGACATGCGATACCGCTTACTGGAAGGATGATAGAGTACCTAAAGAGCCATGAATTGGTTGACTCCGAGGCTGATGAGCAACAAATAGAGGGTTTCCTTACGAGACAGATATCAGCTAAGAATGGCTATGAGTTTTACACCTTTTTGCGACGGGAAAGCGAGGCGTCCGAGACTAAAAAGAAAAAGCGAACTACCCGAAGAGCAAAAACAAGGAAAAAAGTCAAAAGAAAGAAGTAAGCCAAACGAATGGCACGAACAGCAAGTTTATAAGCCTATGGCTTACATAAATAGCAGAACCAGCACAGTCAACCCGGTTCGCCAATTGCGAGGCTTGAGAAGATGTCAGAGAAGATACTGAGATTGGGTATTCCAGCGGGCAGCTTGCAGAGAGCGACCATCGAACTGTTCGACAAAGCTGGATTCCATATTCTCGATTCTAAACGCAGTTATCTACCGAGCATAGACGATGAGCAGATTCAGCTAACTATGCTCCGGGCTCAGGAGATGAGTAAGTACGTAGCTGATGGTGTCCTGGACGCGGGCATTACCGGCTATGATTGGATTATGGAGAATGGGTCCGATGTGGTTGATGTCTGCGAACTTACCTACAGTAAGGCTACGAGCAATCCAGCCAGGTGGGTGCTGGCGGTACCTGATGAATCGAAGGTGGCCAAGTTAAAGGACCTGCACGGTGGATTAATCGCCACCGAGCTTGTTAACGTGACAAAAAAGTACTTCGCGGACAAGAATATCAAAGTGAAGGTAGAATTTAGCTGGGGCGCCACTGAGGTAAAGGCAGGATTGGTCGATGCAATTGTGGAGCTGACCGAGACAGGCAGATCGTTACGCGCAAATAATCTGCGGATAATAGATACGGTGATTACTTCCACAACAAGGTTGATAGCAAACAAAGAGGCTTGGCAGGACGATTTCAAACGCGAAAAAATAGAAAATATCTCGATACTGCTCAACGCCGCAATCGAGGCGCGCAGCAAGGTCGGCCTAAAGATGAATGTGAAAAAGGGCGACCTGGACGAGATACTAAATGTGCTCCCCGCTGAAAAAAGCCCTACCGTTTCGAGTCTGGCAGATTCCGACTACGTAGCGATAGAAGTGATTATCGACGATAATATTGAACGTTCGTTGGTACCAGCTCTTAAGCGAGCGGGCGCATCAGGCATAATTACGTATCCGTTAAACAAAGTTATACACTGATAAATAAGCCTGAGGCTTATAAAATCGATCCGAAAGACTCCAAAGTTCTCAAAGCCATAATAGCCCTACTCTAATTTATGTTTTACAAATCAAAGGAATTAAGTAACTGTTCACGGCCTTAAAATGCCGTTTCTGGGCGAAAAACGGGGGCAGTAAGGTTGGATTGTAGGGCTTGGGTCAAATAGGCAAGAGAAATGGGGTGGAAAATGAACATAAAATGATAAGAAATTAGCAAAAGCAGGCACGTTTTGAGCAAAAATGAACAAAAATGCGCACTTTTTGAACCCTTTTTTCATAGGTATTTAGGACTACATTTGTCGTATATCGCCTGTCGAATTGCGGATTTTTAATGTCGAAATATTAACCTCAGATTTCATCGATTGACACAGACTTTTTAGACACGGACTTGGGATTGTCAGTGATGATAGGTAATTATACACATTACGATTGAGTTTTTCGCTTAACTTTGTCATTTCGACCAAAGGCCCGCGAAGGCAGGCCGGAGCGGAGAAATCTGGCCGCGTTTGAGAAGCGCCCTATCCGTTGCCAGATGTCTCGACTTCGTCCGTCACACACGCAGGTGTGCCGGACTCCGCTCGACATGACAGACAACAAAGAATTCAGTCGTAAGCAGTATTAGTGAATGGTTAATGGTGATTCGTGATTGGTGAATAGTGGCTCGATTCTTGATGCTCGATACCCGTGATTGGTTAATTGGTGAGTGGTTAATTATTCGATACTTGATGCTCGACATTAGATACTAAATGCCTGAGTCTAATACCTAAGATACTTAGGTATTGTGACTACATAAAGACTCATATGTGATGCTCGATGGATTAGAAAAGAAGGACGAGTCACGAGCAACGAGGGACGAGAGACGGATTATTACTTGAATAAGC
>CAYSPM010000119.1:0-1296 GCA_964432925.1 uncultured Pirellulales bacterium
CCGCTCTTGCTGCTGTTCGGTGCGGCAAAAGACTTGCAATTGCAAATAAAGAACCACTTGTTATTGCAGGTGAGCTGCTTACAAAGACTGCTGAGCAGAATGGCAGTACCATCCTGCCGGTGGATAGCGAGCACTCGGCGATCTGGCAGGCCTTGCGTTCGGGCTCTTCCAAGGAAGTTTGCAGAATTATTTTGACTGCTTCGGGCGGGCCTTTCAGGAAAGCGACGATAGAAGATATTCAAAATGTAACGCTCGAGCAGGCTCTGGTGCATCCGGTCTGGGATATGGGCCCTAAAATTACTATTGACTCAGCGACGATGATGAACAAGGCCTTTGAAATCATTGAGGCGCACTGGCTTTTCGGCATAGCTGTGGAGAAAATCGAGGTACTTATTCACCCCGAATCAATAGTCCATTCCCTTGTGGAGTTTGTGGATGGCTCGATGATAGCACAGCTTAGTGAGCCTGACATGTGTCTTCCAATCCAGTATGCTTTAACGTATCCTGCACGTGTTGCCGGGATTTCAAAGGGTCTGAGGCTCGAAGAGATAGGACAACTTACATTCGAGAAACCGAACTTAGAAATATTCCGAGCATTGACACTGGCCTACGAGGTATGTCGCATTGGTGGTACTGCTACGGTGGTTTTCAATGCGGCAAACGAGGCTGCCGTCGAAGCGTTCTTAGCTGGCGGAATCAAATTTGCCGACATAGTACCGCTCATAGAATACTGTCTGAACAAACATGAAGTCAAACACTGCAGTCCCGTAAGGGATGGCCAAGCTCAGTGCCTTGAGGAAATACTCGAGGTAGACGCTTGGGCCAGAAACGAGGTTAAAGCGAAAGTCCAAAATTGCTCAAATGTGTGAGAACAGAAATCGTGTATCGTTACCTGCGAACGGCCAATCGATCTACGAGGTATATGATACTGATCTAATAATTGCTTAGAGGTAGCTTGATGCCCGAATCAAAAGCTTTGTTAAACAGAAATCTTCGTGCGTTATTCTGGATTTTTATTCTTGCCTTAGCTATCTATCTGATCCTGCGAAACATCAATGTCTTCGGTAATGTGCTTGTTGCTTTGCTCGGATTTGGTGCAGTTGTTCTGGTTCACGAGTTCGGCCATTTCATTGTTGCCAAGCTCTCCGGCATCAAGGTCGAGGCTTTCTCAATTTTCATGCCACCGATTTTTCTTGGCGTCCGTAGGACAAGCGAAGGATATCGATTTCGGATATTGCCCGGGCTATTTCCGAAAGAAAACGACGAGTCAGGCGATGGTTTGCTGAGCTTCACACT
>CAYSPM010000119.1:1396-8859 GCA_964432925.1 uncultured Pirellulales bacterium
CCAGGCGATGAGATAATTGAAATAGCCGGCAAGAGTAAAGACCTTGACTTCAGCAACATTCTGATAGCAGCAGCTTTGTCAGATGCTAATGAAGCAGTACCGCTTAAGATAAGGCACGAAGATGGCTCTGAAGAGCGTTTCGTCCTTGTAGCAGAGCTACTACCCGGTCAGTCCATTCGAGATTTCGGCATCGTTCAGCCTTCAAGTCTGACCGTAGCGGACGTTTCCGACCCAAATATCCTTCGAAAGATAACAGGCCTGCTGCCGGGCAGTCACATAAGGTCTGTAAACGGAGAGCAAGTGCAGACTCACTGGCAATTTGAGCAAATACTGCAAAGCACTTATGCACCAGAAGCGACGTTGGTTGTTGAGCGCAGCCAAGGGACGGGAGCTGCGGAGCTAATAAAATCCAGGATACGATTGGATCTGAGCTACACCAATAAGGTGGAAGTCGGTTCTGAGTCGGACCTTTGTCACATCTATTCTATGGTACCGCGTCTGCGAATAACCGCTGTCGCAGACAGCTTAGACGTTGCGGAGCAAAAGCAAACATCTCCCCTCAGCAAGCTGAAGGGTTTGTTCACTAAATCAATAGAGAAGGAAAGTGAGGTAGATACCGTACCCAAGTTACAATCTGGTGATATTATTTTTGCGGTTGGTGGTATCGAGAATCCTACATACAAGGAAATGCGTGACATCACCAGGGAATACGAAGGAAGGAAACTGCCAGTTCAGGTACTGCGCGAAGCCGGGGATAGTAGCGAAGAAATTCTCAACATAGAAGTTATTCCCAAGCGTCCGCAGGGTACCGACTGGGTGATGATTGGAATAGCTGTTGCCCTTGACGCTGAACATCCTGTTGTGGCCAAGACTATCTCTGGTGGTGCCGGGCTGTCCCCGCTGGATATTCCGCGTGGCGCTACAATCACAGCTATTCAAGGTCAAGCAGTCTTAAACTTTTATGATATCATCCAGCAACTCCGCCAGCATCGTGGTCAACACGTAAAGATCGACTATCATCTGCCGGATGGAACTTCAAGTAGCGTTATGCTGGATACTGCCGCTGCTCAATATCCCATTACTGTTAAGCCTCTCGCTGAATTTATTCCTTTTGCGAGCCTGGAGAGACTTTATCAGGCGACCGGTCCGATTCAGGCGATTGCGATGGGATACAGAAAGACAGTAATGTTTATTGCGCAAACCTATGTGACATTGAAGCGTCTTATTGACGGGATCATCAGCCCCAAGGAACTAATGGGCCCGGTCGGGATAATAGCATTTAGCTATCGCATCGTTGCTGACCAACCAATAGTTTACTATGCATACTTTCTCGGGTTGATAAATGCCAGTATAGCAGTGATTAATTTCCTGCCTGTGCCGCCTTTCGATGGAGGTCTGGTTGTTCTATTGCTAATTGAAAAGGCTAAGGGTTCGGCACTGAGCGAGCGTACACAGGGCGTTATAGCTTACACTGGCTGGGTTCTCATCGGAACACTTTTTCTTTACGTTACTTTCAACGATATTGTCAGAAATTTTTTCAGCTCAGTCTGAACGCGATGTGGCTGTAGAACAAGGGGCAAAGGCACATAGGTACAAAGGGACTAAGATTCAAGAACTTTGTGCCTTTGTTCCTCTGGCACTTTGTGCCTATGCTGTAGGTAATGTCAGGGATGAGTTTCTGATAGTCGAAAGGATTTGAAGGCCTACAAATGTTGGTTGATAAAGATGTAAGAGATGCCGTCAAGCAAAAGCCCAAGCAGTTGTACCAGGTAGTTGAATCAGTCAGTCATAGGCTGCAAACAAGCGAAGAATATCACAAAGCGATATTCAATGTTCTCCAGCAGTCAGACATTGACGTTTATCGCTTAATCACACAAGAGTATGAACGACTGCAAAACAGCCTACAGCTAATCGCGGCGGAGAATCTGTGCTCACGAGCGGTTCTGGCAGCCCTTGGATCTGTGGTTCAAAACAAAACAACGGAAGGCTTCGTCGGGGCGAGGTTCCATGGGGGCTGTAAAATTGTAGATGAATTAGAGAGACTGGCTGTGGCAAGAGCCAAGGAGGCCTTCGGAGCAAAGTATGCAAATGTTCAGCCTCACTCCGGCACCAGCGCAAACCAAATTGTAATTACAGCGATTCTTAAAAGAGGTGATAAAATCCTCAGTCTCGGACTGGACCAGGGTGGGCATTTATCACACGGAGCAAGGGTTTCATTTACCGGCAAGTTTTTTGATGTGGAACACTATTATGTGGATAAGAACACTTTTTTGCTGGATTATGAAGCGATCAGAGATAAGGCAAGGCGGGTAAAGCCAAAGCTCATTATATGTGGAGCGAGCGCGTATTCTCGGGTAATAGAATTCAAGAAATTTCGTGAGATTGCCGACGAAGTTGGGGCGTATCTATTAGCGGATATATCACACATAGCAGGGCTTGTGATAGCTGGTGCGCATCCATCGCCTGTGGACTATGCGCATTTTTCGACTACGAGCACATATAAGCCGGGTGGTCCGCGAGGGGGGCTTATACTAATGGGCAGAGATTACGATCAGAAGATAAGATTTGGGGCGCGGTTTATGGAGCTTTGGGAACTCATCGAGCGGACGACATTTCCCGGCATACAGGGCACGCCATATTTGAACAATATTGCCGCCAAAGCGGTTTTCTTTAAAGAGACACTCTCAGATGAGTACCAAGCAAGACAGTTTAAGATAATAGAAAATGCGAAAAGGCTTGCTGACGATCTGCTGCGTTTCGGATATGATGTGCTAACCAGCGGGACGGACAACCACATGGTTCTAATAAATGTTGGCAATCTGCGAGAAGGCCTTACGGGCCTCATAGCGCAGAAGTGCCTTGAAGATTGCGGAATAATCATCAATAAAAATAGGCTGCCTTACGATAAGAGAAACGCCATGGTGACCAACGGTATCAGATTAGGCACGCCTATTGTCACAAAGAATGGCATGGGGCCGGTAGAGATGGAGAGCATAGCCAAATTAATTGACTCGGTACTAAAGGATGTGGAGATTGCAGATGAGCGTCGATATAGGATAGACGAAACCTTCAAGAGTAATACGAAGGTGCAAGTGCGAGAGCTTTGCAGTAGGTTTCCTATGCGCTGAGCTTCGCCTCGACTCTCTCGCAGTCCCTGAGACAGACAGGTTCAATCATAGTAGCCCAATGCCCTTAGCTTGTCGCGGATTTCTTCTTGGATAGCCTGTTCGGTTTTTTTGGATACAGGAGGTTTTTCAGGTTCTTTTATATCTTGCCCAGTGACGGTTTTTCGCTCTTTGGGCGGGGTTTTAGAGTTCGTTTTATCAATTTCCAGCCAGGGTATCTCCAATAGGAGCTTGTTTGTGGCTCTGGGCCAGTGCGAATAGAGTCCGTTCTCGCCCAACATCTCGCCGTGGTCGGCTGTTATTATGATTCTGCCGGTTATTGCGTCCACCAGTTCGACAACGTGTTTTAGCACAATATTCAGGTTTTCCTTATATGCTCGCCGGAGTCCTTCTTTTCCCAGGTTTCTTCTGACAGCGTCCATATGGCTCATGGGCGGCATTTTTAGAAATTGCCTTACCCTCCACAAAGACAATCTGCCGGTGATTCCCAGCCGATAACAGGTATCCGAGACTATCCTTAGAATCCTGTCAGATAAGGTTGTTTTTCGCAGGCGTTGTGTGTCTTCGTCGATCAGTCTTTCTGCCAAGGGCTGCGGTCTGTTGAAGTCAAAGTGGGGCAGGTCCGCTCCAATGTAAGGCTCATGCGGCTGGACATAGTGGACGATGGCCCTTTTGTGGGGATTTTTCCTTATGATGTCAATAGCGGCCTTGGTTACCGCTTCCGGCAGGACGGCATTTTTGTCGCTGTCCCAATGGTGACGCCAAACGTCGTAGACCTTGTAGAAATGTTCTTTGGCTGCGAAGCCTCTAACCGTAGCAAGAGAGTTTATATATGGATTTGCAGAAATATATATGACATCGCCGTAGTATCCTCTGAATGATTTGCCCCTCCACTCGAGGGTTGAGGATCCTACAGAGATTTTTTTACTCAATTTGCCGGTAAAATAGTTCTGCCAAACCTGCTCCAGATAATCGTAACGGCAGGCGTCAAGGATTATCAAATAGTCCCATTGTTGCTCCATTATTTTGACTCTGGTCACGGTTTTTCTTCCTTATTTCGTTGACTTCTTTGCCCGCACAGCCCAGAACACGTGGTAAATTGTCCCAATGAGGGCCATAAGGATTGACGAGGAGAACAGTATCATTGACATTAACAGCGCTGCCGGTTTTTCCACGCCATAGATTCCCAAGACTCCGACCAGCGTTACTTCTCTGACACCGAGGCTGGCCACCGATATAGGCAGCCTGCGCAAAAAGTAAACGATTGCACACATCCACAAGAGCACTCCAGCAGGTACAGCTATATGTGCCGCTCTGGCCGCGAGGCTGTATATAAACACACCGAGGATTAGGCCGTTTATCACGTTAAGCAACGCAACGGTCAAGTAAAATCTGGCCCCCGCCGATTGAAAGACGCTTATCTGCTTGATTATATCCTGACCTTTTTTCTGTATTTTTACTGGAAAAGGCCTTAGTAGAAATCCAAGAGCATTAATAATTCTACTGCCTGTTCGATTGTTCAGTATCAACCAGGATGCAGTTATTATACCGGCCAGCAGTATTGAGCAACTGACAGGCAGAGGCCAGTGATTCTCCTTAGCCTTGAATAAGATTGATGCGGGATTGGTAATCATCAGCGCGATCAGTCCCAAGGTCGCCATGATAACCAGTAGCGACAACTGGTTAAATAGCATGCTGCTCAGTACACTGCTTCCCTTGCCTGTGTTTTTTCTGATGATGTACCATTTTATACCTGTGCTCAGCAGGCCAGGCAAAACAAAGCTGTAAAGCGAAGTGACGGCGCTTGCACCGAATAGAGTAACGATACCGACGTTGCAGCCTTGCTTTTTCAAGATAAGTTGTAACGTCACCGACTGAATCCAGAAATTTACTATAATCAGCATCCAGACAGCTACCAGTAACTGCCACTTTATGGTTTTTGCGACCTGCCAAAATTGTTGGAGGTCAACCTGACTGAAGACCCAAACAAGCAGGGTCGTTGTTATGATTATCCTGAGCAGGAATTTGATTAGTTGCTTTGCGTACTTAGACATATATGATTTAATTCTCCTGGGTGGAGTTGAGGTGTTGGTCAGCGGGCTTTTCACCGAACATCAGGACTCCTCTTAAGAAACTGACCTGTAGCTTGTAGAGCTTTTTGGTTAGCTTGCTTTCTGGCAGGAGTATGTTGAGCCAGCCGAAGGGCAGGCAGCGAGCCAGGCTGGAGGTCAGCAGCGACGCCGTTCCAATCAATGAGCCGCTCATATACGTCCCTTTTATATTTTCAAAGCCCGCACTTATGAAAAGCCCTTCTATTCGACGCCATGTGGTGACATAGTTATGGCTGAAATCGACAAGGAAGAAGTGGTACTTCCAGTTTGTATAATCGGGCGAATAGATTACGAACCTGCCTTTTGGATTAAGCAGTTGATACACTTGTTTGGTTAGCGTTAAGGCTGCTGTCATAGTATCCATGTGTTCGAGAACGCTGCGCATTATGACGAGGTCGAAATTTCTTTGTATTGGTGGTATAGGTGGGACAACAGTTCGCAGGACATTTGCGCCACGTTTTTCGAGGTCGTCGGCCATTTTCTGATTCGGCTCGATAGCCCAGTATTCGATATTACTGTCAAGGCATATATCGGCAAAGGCACCGCGGCCCGGTCCTATTTCGAGCGCGCTGGTTGCCTTTTGGGATTCGGCAAAGCTAAAGACTTTCCGTGATGCGCTTCGCACCAGCGCCATCCCAAATTTAGTGGGCCTATCTTTCGCGAAATGGTCATAAAATGTGTCCTGTTGTGTATATTCTGTCATCTCTGTCCCTTTTGCTTTTTCGGCATATTCTTCGCCTTATACCATGGCAGAGGCGGATTCTCTCTTTGCGGATGAGCAGCGAATTGTTTCCAGCATAATATTGGCACAACAATTCCACGAGAATTTCTTAGCTTGTTGGAAACCTGAGCTGACAAGTTTGTCTCGAAGTGTACTGTCAGTCAAAACATTGTAGATCGCATCAGCTATAGCCTTTGTGTCAAGTGGGTTGATCAAAATAGCCGCCTCACCTGCCACTTCAGGGATACTGGTTGCATTTGACGCCACCACAGGGCAGCCGCATTGCATTGCTTCAAGAATAGGCAAGCCAAAACCCTCATATAGAGAGGGATAAATGTAAGCACTAGCCAGATTATACAAAGCGGGCATATCTTCCTGCTCGACATAGCCCAACTGTCTTACTCTATCGTCGAGATTAAGTTTCTTCATTGTCCTGTAAACCGAGGCGTCCTTCCATGATTTCGAACCCGTCAAGACTATCACGTGCGGTATTTTCGTTTTAATCAGGGAAAACGCTTCCAATAATCGAGAGATATTCTTTCGAGGCGATAATGAACCAACATACATAATAAAGCTGTCAGGTAGGTTGTATTTTTGTCTTATCATCTGTAACTTAGAGGTGTCGCTTATGTGCTGGTACATGCTGTCGGCTGCTTCATAAGTCACTGTGATCTTATCGGGACTGCAATCAGCATAACGAATAATATCTTTCTTGGTGTTTTCACTTACAGCAAAGATACCTGTAGCTCTGCGGAGTGAGCATGGGATCATAGTCCGCATATATATAGTATCGAGAAAGGGATAAGCATCTAAATGTCTATCAAAATACGCCAGGTCGTGTATGACCACAAATGAATTGTGCTTGGCAAAAAAAGGCACGACGTTCTTTGGAAAGATGGCAGCGTCAACTTTCAACTTGAGAAGCATCCTGGGCAACAACACAAAATCCCACATTATTCTGTTTTTACCTTCGATTATGATCTCTGAGCAGCTCGGTGCCAACCCTAAGTATTTTTTGTGATTGTACAGCACGAACAATTCGTCTTCGCCTCGTTGTTCAGCAAGAGCAGGAATCAGCGATCTAATAAACTGGCGTGCTCCGCCAGAAGGGATACTCAATCCACGTGCAGAAAACGCAATTCTCATAGGTCAGCTCTCTTGTTGTAATAGCTTTTCATAAAGTCGCCTGTACTGATTCGCGGTAGAGTTCCAGCTAAATTTTTCCGCTCGCCTTCGGGCAGCAATAGACATTCTTTCGTAAGCTTCTTGGTTCTCGAGCAACTCTTTGATGGCCTGTGCGATTGATTCAGCCTCGGAACTTTCAACGACAAAGCCATTATCTTTTATCAATTCTTCAACGCCTTCGCAACGAGTCGTAATAATCGGCAGGCCTGAGGCCATCGCTTCCAGCATGGCGTTGCTCATTCCTTCCTGCATACTGGCGCTTATGAAAATATCGTGCTGGCGATACATTTGAGGCATTTTCTCAGCCTCAATTCTGCCGGT
>CAYSPM010000120.1:0-8839 GCA_964432925.1 uncultured Pirellulales bacterium
TCGACTCGCGTCGAGAGACGCGGAGGCAGGCGAAAGCAAGAAGGGCAGCTCGCTCTCCACAGTCCTATGGACTCCGCCGTAAGGCGTCCTGTGGACTTACGGAGGACACCTGTCGGCGGAGATGACAACCGTGTCCTTTTCTACAAGAGCAATCTGAAATATCATACGCTAAGACGTACACTTTGGGAAATTCCAGAAGGTGGACCGAAGGTGTTTACTATGGACGTTTCGGAGATAGTTGGCAATAAGGATTAATAAATACTTGCGCTGGCAAAAAAGTACGGCGCTTCAAATGTCCATGTGTTTGGCTTGGTGGTTTCAAGGCAAGTCTTATAACCGGTTAACTTATCTCTACTCATGTAGGTTTAGTAGAGAAATCAGCTTGATACGGGCTTAGGATTACAGTCTCACCGAATTATTGGATTTGTGCCTTTTTAGTGAGACAAGTCTGATCTGATGGTGGGACATTGTTGTTAATGCTCAGTACAGCCCTGATATGCTTGGCCCTCAAGAGCAATCATTGGCATCAACAAAAGCAAAGTCGCGGTCAACCCGGATCCATCTCTGCGATGGTATCCGATTCGACCGCGACACTGTGCCCAAAGCATCTCAATCTGAACTTACCTGCTGCCGCACGTCTACAGACGAAATCGCCTAAGAACTCTGAAAAACGTCTCGCCCTACAAGATGCCAGAGACGTGCGAACTTATGCAGGGGCATGCCTTCTTTGAAACAAGAACACAATAACACCTAGAGCGATCAGGCCAACGAGTCCATTGTCGCCCAGCATGTTAAGTAACACGGTCAGATTACCAATAATGCTGCCAAAGAAAGGCACGTTCTTGCCAAAAAGAATCTCAACAACGATCCCCAGCGCGACCAGCAGCAAAGCAATTTCGGTAATCTCACCAAGCCATCTCTTTGTCTCTTCCAGATAACGCATTTTTTGCTCTCCTATAAAAAAACCACAATCTTACTTAATGTGTATCATCTTACTCAACTCGGTTTATGCCTTGTAAAACTTTAGAAATATGAGCCCATGAACTTATTTAAAAAGCATATTAGTTAAGTCGATTGATTCACTTGGGAAGTTCAATATGCCGCATTTTCAGTACTGAAAACTTAGCCATATATCCCTCCGAGGGCCTGCCTGGCGCTATGACGTAGGACGATGAAAAAAACAAACAACTTGTCTATTTTTTATCCTTTAATCCTAATTTGTAGAGAATACGTTTTCACCTTCACCGCACAAAGATACCTCTATGGCTATTTATTCAGCCATTCTGCCAAGAGAAACGGCAGTTTATGAGTTTCGAGCAATAAGTCAGGCACAGAATGTTATTGGCAGGATAGAGCACAATTCCCTTGACTTTGCTGTTAAAATGGGATATTATGTAACTATGTTGAGTGAGAAGATTCTATTCATTTTGCGCCTGCTGCTCATCGCTGCGGTTTGGGCTTTTGTCTGGCGGCTTATACAGCCGAAGACCCAGGCGATGCGCATACTCAGAGCCGCTTTGCTTATACTCGCTCTTTTAACAGTACTGGCGGTTACGAGGGTGACAGGGTATTGATTGGAGAGAGGATTGGCTGTATAGCTTCGTCCAGGGACAAAGACTATTCGCCCAATAATTTTGCCACATCTTTAGCAGAATAAGTTATTATTATATCTGCGCCCGCACGCTTAATAGCAGTTAGCACTTCCAGCATTGCTGCCTCTTTATCCAATAAATTTGCATTAGCGGCGCAGGTGAGCATCATGTATTCGCCGCTTACGTTATAGGCGGCGATGGGACAATCGAAGCGGTCTTTAGCCCGGCGAATTATATCAAGATAACAAAGAGCCGGCTTGACCATTACAATATCGGCACCTTCATTGATATCAAGGGCGATCTCAGCCATTGCCTGGCTTGCATCAGCAGGATCCATCTGATATGTCTTACGATCCGCAAGAGCGGTTCCTGCAAAGGCAGAATCCGGCGCTGACTCAGCAGCATCCCTAAATGGCCCATAAAAGGCAGAAGCAAACTTGGCGGCGTACGACATAATAGCAACGTCTTCAAATCCGTTTTCTTCTAGTGCCTGGCGAATATATTTGACCCGGCCATCCATCATGTCGGAAGGTGCTACGATATCTGCTCCAGCCTGTGCGTGTGACAGAGATACCTTGGCTAACAACTCGCACGTTGCATCATTATCGATTTTGTTATTTTCTATCACGCCGCAATGACCATGCGAAGTATAAGCGCACAGACAGACATCAGTAATCACCAGTAACTCAGGTATATGTTTTTTGATTTCTTTTATCGAGCGCTGTACGATGCCATCCTCAGCCCATGCTTCAGAGCCTTTTTCATCTTTCTTTTCCGGTAGGCCGAATAGGAGCACGGCTGGTATGCCTAACGATACTATCTCTGCTGCTTCTTTTGCGACCGTATCAGGCGAGAAATGAAAACAGCCAGTCATAGATTTGATCGGTTCTTTAAGACCCTTGCCCGCACGGATAAATAGCGGGTAAACCAGATCATCAATACTCAAGCTCGTTTCGCGAACCAGTTTCCGCATGGAAGCGCTGCTTCGCAGCCTCCTTAATCTCGTTTTTGGAAAACCCATAAGATACTCCTTCGGAGAAATCCGAATATCGAAATCCGAAATTCGAAACAAATACGAAATTCAAATTTTCAAATGACTAAAACAAAGTTTTGAATTTTGTATTTTGGTCATTTGTATTTGTTTCGTGCTTCGATATTCGTATTTTGAATTTCTATTCTGTTATTTCTTCATCCGTAAGATAGCAAGACGGTTCATTAAGCCAGTTTTTATCATCTGCACTCTCAGCTAAAAATCTGTAGTTGCCTTTGCATAAGCTAAACCATTTGCATTTCAGACATCGCGGATCAGCGAAGCTATCTTTATTGCGCAGTTTGCTCAGCACCGGCTCTGTCGTATTTTCCCAGATCTGCTTGAAAGTTTTGTCTTTGATATTGCCAAGCGAATAATTCCGCCAGAATTGATCTGGGTATACATTACCATCCCAGCCTACGCACACAATATTTTCGCCAATTTTATTGCCGCCATTTGCAAGAAGAAGTTTTTTTGCCTGTGTGTAACGGGGATTGTTTTCCTGTCTCATCTTCATCAACAAGTACGGGCCATCTGCGTGGTTATCCACGGTAAGCACTTCATCGATCAGCTCTCTCTGGGCGAAGTCTTGTGTCTTTTCTATGATAATATCCAGAACCTTTCGTGTCTGCTCGGGTGGTGGTGTTTGGTTATTAAGCTGCCTTGCCCTGCCGATGCGAATTAAATGATAGAAGCAGAGCCTTCGCACATTTGCCGATTTTGCGATATCGAATGCAAGAGGTACCTGCTCAGCGTTAGCCTTAGTGATAGTAAAACGCAACCCTGTTTTTATCCCCGCTTTTTTGCAGTTGGCAATCCCTGTTAGAGCAGCCTTAAAGCAACCTTTAGCCTGTCGGAATTCGTCGTGGAAGCGCTCCGCTCCGTCAATGGATATGCCCACATAATCTACTCCAGATTTAATGAGTTTGTTAGATACCTCCAAGTCGATAAGTGTGCCGTTGGTAGAAAGGACTGTTCGCATACCACATCGCTTGGCCTCGGTCAGCAGCTCGAATATGTCATTCCGTAAAAGTGGCTCGCCGCCGCTGAACAATACCACCGGGCAATTAACCTCAGCAAGCTGAGCCAGCATCTGCTTGGCCTGGCAGGTTGAAAGCTCCGTATCTCGCTGCCAGGTCTCTGACCCGCTGTAGCAATGTAAACAATGCAGATTACACCTCTGCGTACAATTGTAGACCACCACCGGCCCATGAGCCTGTGGCTTATAAAATGAGTTAGAATTATGATATCGCAGTTCGTCCGATTGGCCTGATAAATCGCAGTAGAGTTTTGAGATATTTATCATTTGTAGGCCTGGGGCTTATAAATACGCTTCTATAGCGCTAAGTAATCCGTCGATAGTGTGTTCTTTCGCTGTCACATTTACTTTGACATCGAGTTTTCTTAGTTGCTCAGATGTTACCGGCCCAATCGATGCAATCCTAATCTTACTGCTATTTACAATTTCCCGTGGGATTTGTTCAAAAAAGGCCTGAACAGAAAAAGGACTTGCAAATGTCAACCAGTCGACTTGGCCTTTAGAAATCTTTTCTTCTAAGGGCTTTGTCGGGCACTTATTTGCCATAGCGGTGTAAATAGCGACGTTGTTGACTTTTGCCCCAGCCTGCTCTAAGAGCTCGATAAGCTTATCTGTTGCAAGCTCTGACCTTAATGCAAGAACATTTTTATTTTGTAGATTCGCACAGTTAATCAGTTGCAGGCCGAGTTCTTTTGAGGTGAAAACGCTCGGCACGAAGTCCGGCCTGATTCCAAATTCACTTAGCTTTTCTGACGTCTTAGGCCCGATCGCTGCGACCTTCGCTGAAGCAAAAACCCTTGCATCGTTACAAAGGCTGTGCAGAGCCTCAAAGAATATCTTTACCCCGTTGCTGCTGGTAAAGATTATCCAATCGTACTCGGCGATTTTAGTAAGTGCTCTTAAGAACTTATTTGAGTGCGTTAAAGGCCCGATTTTCATTGTTGTAAGTTCTATCGGATTTCCACCCCGAGCTATAATCTTTGCCGCGAACTCAGCGTTGCCTTGCTCATCTCGCGTCAGGATTATACTTTTGCCGAACAGAGGCTTTTTAATAAACCAGTTCAATCTGGCATCACTATTGGCAGCGGCACCAATGACTACTATTGCCGGCGGCTCGATTTTTTCTTGCTTGCAGGTGTCGCTTATCTGACTAAGCGGAGCCTTTACCACTCGCTGAGTTGGCAACGTCGCATCGGCAATCACTGCTGCTAACGTATCAGGGCTCATGCCATTTTCTATGAGTTGCTCAGTAACCGATGCGAGCTTACCCACAGCCATATAAAAGACTATCGTACCGGTGAATTTAGCAAGCAGGTTCCAGTCGATATTGCTTTGCTTCTTTTCTGGTGCCTCCTGGCCAGTAACAAAAACGACCTGTGAGCTGTATTCTCTGTCTGTGAGGATAATACCTGTATAATCCGCAGAAGCGACAGCCGCGGTCACACCTGGCACAATTTCAAAATCTACTCCTGCGTCAGTCAGGACTGTAATTTCTTCCAAGCATCTGCCGAATATGCAAGGGTCGCCGCCCTTTAGACGCACGACGATTTTTCCACTGGAAGCTTTTTCAAGCAATAACTTATTGATTTCCGGCTGGGTAAACAAACCGGTCCCATCGCGTTTTGGCACGCCAATAGTCTCAGCATCGCCGCGCGCAAATCTAAGTAAGGCAGGGTTCGCCAATCTATCGTAAATGATACAGTCGGCTAACGAGAGAACCTCCGCTCCACGAACAGTAATCAAATCCGCTCTGCCCGGCCCAGCACCAACAAGATATACAAAACCCTTATTCATAGCGTACAGCGGTTAGCGTATAGAGTTTAGTGTGAGGATATGGTACTACAGACAAGACGAGAACGCCATCGATTTTGCCGCGGCTCTATGAGAGTACCCGGAATGGAAGCAACGAGGTGCGAAACCAACTTGCAAATTTCCCAAAAACGCGGTATAATTATTAGTGAAGAAACAACGCAGAATAACAGCGGGGGGAAACGTAGCTGATTTGTCTTTCACACAGGAGACTGCTTTGCTATTTAGTATTGATTATTCGTGATTTTGATTGCTTTGGGCGTTCACTCAGGTTCTTGATTTGGAGGGTACAAATGTGGCAGTACTCGACGCCATAATTCAGTGGGCTCAGAATGACTTACCTGATTGGCAGGCTGACGCTGTCCGGCGGCTTCTCACCCAGGAGACATTGACCGAGACCGATAAAGACGAATTACTGGGCATCCTAAAAAGCAAACATGGACTGTGCGATGATGACAGTCTTCCTTTAGAAACACGCCCGCCGAAAAAAGGCGACATCTCTGGGGCTCCACAGGAAACTGCAAAGATATGTCTTCAAGAGATGACAAACCTTCGTAATGTGAATGCAGTACCTGATGATTCAACTCTCTCGTTTGGCCCTGTTGGCCTAACTCTGATTTACGGAGAAAACGCAGTTGGCAAATCAGGCTACGCACGTGTTCTCAAAAGAGCATGCAGCGCTAGGGACACGACGGAACGTATTCATCCGAATGTCTACAAGGAAGGACCCACGAGTGCTGCGAATGCACTCTTTAAGATTTCGATCGACGGCGATTCACAGCAACAAGTGGCGTGGGAAGATGGTAAGCCAGGCCCATACATTTTAGCCAATATTTGTGTGTTTGATTCGAAATGCGCCCGTATTATAGTAAATAAAAAGAACGAAGTCGTCTACCTACCTTATGGATCCGACGTCTTTCAAGGCTTAGTTAATTTGTTAAAAGAGTTTCACCAAAAGCTCGAACAGGAAAAATCCTCGCCCGGGAAACTGGAATATCTGGATATACCGGAAACAACTTCCTCGGGGCAATTCCTTACCCAGTTAAGCCATACTACTAAAACCGAGGATGTAGAACAACACACCCAATGGAATCCACAAGATGAACAGAAGCTCTCAGAACTAACAAGAACTCACGCAAGAGCGCAGGCAGAAGACCCTACCAAGCAGGCATTAAAACTCCGCAATGAAAAAGATAGAGTAAACGAGCTAAAAACTAAAATCAACCAAGTCGCGTCCTCGCTTTCGGCGGAAAAAGCCGATATTTTAACCAAACAGATTGGCGATTTTAGGGCCGCAAAAAAAGATTTCTTGATATCGTGCCAAACGTCTCTCGCCGATGAGCCATTACCAGGTGCTGGTGGAGTAGAATGGCAACAACTTTACCAAGCTGCCGAAGAATATTCCACAAAAGTAGCCTACAAAGATAAAGACTTCCCTCACACGGCTGAAGGTAGCGTTTGCGTTTTCTGTATGCAAGAGCTTTTAGACGACGCCAGAGAACGCCTAAACCGCTTTAGGAAATTCATGGAAAAGACCGCCAAGAAGAACCTTGATTCTGCGGAGACACTGCTTAAGGGGACGCTAATCGAGCTAGGAGAAATCGACATTCCTGACAGCAAATCATACAAAGACGCCCTCGATGACATTAAGGCTAGGGATAACGAGCTCGCGGAGTACATAGAAGATTATCTTCTTGCTATGGAGGCCCGTAAGATGAGTATGATTGCTGCCGGGACTAATCAAGAAATCCGCGATTTTACACCAATTCCACCGAGTCGCGCTGCAGACGTTGCTAAAATAGCTGATGCTCTTGAAGATGAAGCCGCCAGCATTGAGAAGACGGCTAATCTAGAGGAACTATCTGCTTTGATAACTCAGAAAGACGAACTTCAGGCCAAAAAGAACTTGTCTGAGAGGAAACAAGCAATTCTCAAGCACTTGGACGAACTAAGAACCAGAAATAAATACGATGCATGTTTAGAAGAGACAAGCTTTAAACACATAACGTATAAGTCAAAAAAAATCATCTCTGAATTTATAACCGATCGTCTCAAGGAATGTTTAGATTCGGAGTTAAAATACTTCGGCGTTGCTCTGGCCTTGGAATTGAAGTCCTCTGGCCTTGAGGGTGAAACAATTCACGAGCTAAAGCTTGCAGGCTGTCAACTCCCACCAAAGGCGACAATAAGTGATATCTTAAGCGAGGGTGAACAAAAGATAGTTGCTGTTTCAGCTTTCTTGGGTGAGTTAGCGGCGTGTGAACATATCTCACCCATTGTTCTCGATGACCCTGTTTGTTCTTTGGACCATAGATGGCGCAGAAAAGTTGCAACTCGTCTTGTTCGCGAAGCAAAATCATGCCAAGTGATCGTCTTCACTCACGATATCGTCTTCGCTCATGACATTATGGATGATGCTGCAAGAGAAGGAGTTCCTTTGCATGTACAATATATTTACCGAACGGCCGGTATTCCAGGCCATTCTGATAGCAGGCTACCGTGGGGCATAGGTTCTGTGGCTGACCGGATAGATGAACTCAAAAAACTTTATAATCAGGCCCAAACAATCCATGAGACTGCAACTGAGCATGAGTATTCAGAATTTGTCACTATTTTGTATTCTAAACTAAGGGCCACTTGGGAGAGAGCGGTTGAGGACGTTGCTTTCCTAAAAACTATCTTGCGCCATCGCGACCATATCAGTGTCAATATGAACTTCAAAAAGGTCTCTGTTTTAGATTTGCAGGATTGTGATGATCTGATAAACGCACATAAGAAATGTTGTGACATTACCGAAGCTCATGACCTTTCCAGAGCTAGAGGACCATCCTTACCCGACCCGACTGAAATCTTGAAAGATATAGAACGCCTTGAAAGTTGGATCACACGTATCAGACATAAGCAGAAAGCTCTAGGCCAAAGTAACTGAGATAACTCCAAGATGGAGATTCCCGCGTAAAAAGCGGGGCTAAAAATTTTGAGGTTGTAAGATTTTACTGCCCCCATCTTTGAGAAGCTCATCTGCAAGTTTAATAGCCATTTTATTAGCATTGGTGGTTGAGCCGGAGGTTTCCCTCTTAATAAAATTTCTTCCTTCTAAATCCGATATAAATGCGTAAATCTTTATTTTCTCATTAACAATCTCTGCAAAGGCCCCAACAGGAGCATGGCATCCACACTGCATTGTCACCAAAATCTGCCTCTCTGTGCAGGCGAGCATTCTTGCAATACCATCATCGATGGCGGTAACAAGTTCGGTTGTGGCGACATCGTCGGTTCTCGTCTGAACGGCTAATGCTCCCTGAGCCGGGGCTGGCAGAAATTGCCATGGGTCGAAACAAAAGGATATTCTTTTTCCCAATCCAAGCC
>CAYSPM010000121.1:0-8785 GCA_964432925.1 uncultured Pirellulales bacterium
CAATATTCTAACTGAGCGTTATTTATTTTTATGGAATATTGGTATGCTCTGTCTTTCAGTTTAATTTTAAGCTTTGAGTTTTGGTTTTGCATTTTAATCTTTTCGTTCTTCGCTTTTTTCGGGTATGGATACTTGTCTGATCTTATCGAGAATCTCTTCCACGGTTGGCACGCCGCCGCCAGGTCGGCCGTAAAAAAGCACCGGTACTTTGCCAGCAATTGCCAGCTTCACATCTTCAACCATCTGGCCGGTGTTCATCTCCACAACTAAGAGTATCCGAAACTCATCGGCAGCCTTACTGATTTGCTCCATCGGGAAAGGCCAGAGCGTGATGGGGCGTATCCAGCCGACTTTTATTCCTTCTGTTCTTGCCTTACTGACTGCACCGCGGACAATTCTCGCAGCAACACCATAGGCTAAAACCACTATTTCGGCATCGTCAATTTCATATTGCTCACAGAGCACTTCATTTCTCTGAATCTGCTCATATTTAGCCTGTAGTTTGTAATTGTGTTGCTCCAACGCGCCTTCGTCGAGCCATAATGAGCGGACGATGTTTTGCGCTCTGCCTTTAGCTCCCGTTAAAGCCCAATCCTTAGTCGGCAACTTTCGACGTGGTTTTTTCTGCAGTACTACCGGCTCCATCATCTGACCCAGGATACCATCTGCCAGAACGACAACGGTCATGCGATACTGGTCAGCTAGGTCGAAAGCCAGCGGCATGCAATCAACAAGTTCTTGAACACTTGAGGGCCCAAGCACAATTGTCCTGTAGTCGCCGTGTCCGCCTCCACGGGTGGCCTGAAAATAATCCCCCTGTGACGGTGCGATATTGCCAAGCCCAGGCCCGCCTCGCATCACATTGACCACTACCGACGGAAGCTCCGCGCCCGATAGATAGCTTATTCCCTCCTGCATCAGGCTGATACCAGGGCTCGACGAGGTTGTCATAGCCCTTTTGCCGATGGCTGAAGCACCAAATACCATGTTGATTGCTGCCAATTCGCTTTCACTCTGCACGAACACCCGCCCTTCTTCGGGCATCCTGCGGGACATATAGGCGGTGATTTCGTTCTGCGGCGTAATCGGATAGCCAAAGTAGGCATCGCAGCCGGCAATGATTGCCGCTTCGGCGAGCGCTTCATTGCCACACATTAACACTCTGTCCGTCACACTTGCTCCTTAATTAATCCCGGTGTATTTTTGCTGCCAGACTTCGTCGCTATCTCGCCAGCGTCATCGTCACGGTAAACCTCGATCACAGCATCAGGGCAAATGATTGCGCACATGGCGCAGCCTGTACACCCGGAATCCGTAGCCTGAGCTGGGAAATATCCCTTTTTGTTGGACTTTTTAGAGATGACTATGCTGTCCTTGGGACATACTATAACACACAAGCCGCAACCTTTACATCGCTCGGTGTTAATAACTATCTTGCCTGCCATACTCTATGCCTTAGACCCCAATTAGTTGAAATCTTCAATCACAAATGATAGATAATTAGCTTAGGAAGGATTCTAACAGCAAGCCGTGTAATTGTAAAGCCAAAAGGAGAATGGTAGAAATTCGACGTGCCCCTTCGTTGTGGTAAGCACTAATCCTTTTCGTTCACTTCAGCAATCTTTTAAGTATTGCCGCTGTGTGCATGGCAAGCAGCATCAAGTAGTCAAGATCGCTCAGGCTATAATGCTGGTGCACCATTGCATTGTCAACGTACAAGACGCCATAACAACCGGATGGGCTCACAACGGCTGCAATCATTGCCGAGCGAATTCTCTCGGTGTCTTCCAAGTCCGCTGCAACTCGCGGCATGACCATAGAAAGTCCCTTTTCAACTGCTTGATTGATTTTTTCACCTAGCTTGAGCTGGCTCAACTCGACTGTACTGCCATCGCGTCTTTTGCCCGCATGGTATGTCATAGGTCCACTCGGCTGTTCTCTCAGAGCACACCAAACATGAAACGCGCTGAACTGCTGCAACGTGACATTCAATACAGCGAGCAACAGTTCCTCCAACGCATTAGCTGATGATATTATGTCCGTAGCCTGTGAGAAGTCCGTCAGTCTTCTGGCTGCAAGCCTCATCGCGGGTGCGTGTCCTGCATCCGGCTTTCGCACAACGGTTTCATGCTTAGGCGTGGTCAGGGCTGCTTCCAGATTAAGGGTATCTTCCAATTGTTCTGCCTCTTCGGCGCTAGTAACTTCCTCAAGATCGACTTCAATAGAAAATTCGGTTATGCGAATACAATCGCCGTTCTTGACCTCAGCTTTGTGGATAGCTGCATCGTTTAGAAATGTCTTGTTGGCTGAATCCAAATCCTCAATTATCCACTTGCCATCCTCTGTACACGCTATCGTGGCGTGCCGTTTTGAAACCGTTCTTTCGGGTAAAAAAACGTGGTTATCGACCCCTCTGCCGATATGAATGGGTCCCTCCGTGAACTGAAACTCCTTTGTATCACCGTCTTTTTGTCTCACAACGAGACGCATAGCGCTGTCCTGCCCCTTCGATTATGTGAATTCTCTAATAGCATTATCTAAAATTCACCATGATTTGTCAAGAAAAGTACTCAGTTTTCTGAATTGTGGCCACTGTTTGTGGCGCTGGACCGACTGAAGGCTTCAAATTGGGCTGTAGGTAGCTACTAATAGCAGTGACACCAATACTGCCAACGGCTTGCATTCTCATAGTGTTTTTCACCTGAAAAATGGCGGAATTCGGCCAATATGTGTTGAAGGAAAGTAAGCTGTAAATTAAAATCCGGCAGGTCGTTATCCATCATTTAACCAAGAGCTTTTCGGATATGTAACGATGTATGTTATACCTGCAATCGATTTGAGGGATGGTAAGTGCGTCAGGCTTATTCAGGGCCAGTATGACCAGCAGATCATCTACCGAGATGATCCTACGGCTCAGGCCCGGCAGTTTCATTCAGACGGAGCAGAGTGGCTGCATATTGTCGACCTGGATGGCGCCAAGGCAGGTAAACCTGTCAATACTGCCACTATATCAGCCATATCTGACCTGCATATACTAAAAATTGAAGTTGGGGGAGGATTACGTGACGAGGCGTCCATAGAAAAGCTGCTCGAAATTGGTGTTGAAAGGGTAATAATCGGCACCAAAGCTGTAAGCGACTTTGATTGGTTCGCCGAGATGGCTGAGAAGTTCAGGGGACGGATTGTGCTTGGCCTAGACGCGCGTGGCTCGAAGGTCGCTACTCATGGATGGACGGAGGATAGCCCGCAGCAGTTGCTGGAGTTCGCAGCCCAGGCGGCACAACTGCCGCTTGCCGCAATAATATACACCGACATAACCAAAGATGGCATGATGACGGGGCCAAATATTAAGAGAACCAGAGAGCTTGTCCAGGCGGTAGGTATACCTGTTATCGCTTCAGGGGGTGTGCGTGAAGTGGACGACATCAAGAGACTTGCGCAAATAGGCGTGGAGGCTGTGATAATTGGCAGAAGTTTATATGAAGGCACACTCAAGCTCTCTGATGCAATAAGGGCAGCAAAGTTGCAGGCTTAAAATTGTAAGAGCTGTTACACACTTGGTCTTTGTAACTTAAACCGACCGATTATTCGTGTCATTCCTGTTGAAAAAAAGGGTCATTTTTGAGTCAGTAATTGTGTCTGCCTAAGTCTTTTGTTCAGGCGGTTCAAATTTGTAGCCTATCTCTCTTATTGTATGAATAAAAATAGGATTGTGCGGGTCCGGCTCAATTTTATTTCTTAATGTGGTTATGAAACGATCTATGCTGCGCTGACCAGTGAAAGAGTCATAGCCCCAAACTCTGTTGAGTATCTCATCGCGTGTTAGAGCTCGGCCTGGCCTTTTGACAAAGAATTCCAGCAGGTTAAACTCTTTAGGCGAGAGCTTGACTTCCTTTCCTTCGCAGGTTAGCTTCCTGGCCGGGACATGAAGTTGATACTGCCCAAATTCGTAAACATCTCGCTCGGTTTGCTTGGCGCGTCTTAGAAATGCCGCCACGCGTGCAATGAGCTCCTTTATGCTGAAGGGCTTGGTGACATAATCGTCTGCACCGAGGTTCAGCCCCAAAATCACATCCGATTCTTCGCCCTTGGCGGTCAGCATTATTATTGGCATACTCAGTCCTTCCCCGCGGATTAGTCTGCATATCTCATAGCCATTTATCTTCGGCAGCATAATATCAAGAATAATCAGGTCAGGCTTTTCGTTAAGAGCAGCATTTAGACCTTCTTCGCCGTCCGCTGCGGTTAGCACTTTGTAACCCTTGAACTCAAAGTTATCCTTTAAGCCCCGCAGCATCGTAGGGTCATCTTCAATTATCAGTATCGTTTCCATTTGGTCCAGGCGGTTGAAATTTGTAGCCGATTCCTTCGATAGTGTTAATGAAGGTTGGATTACTCGGGTCGGGTTCGACTTTGTTCCTCAAGGTTGTAACGGTACGGTCAATGTCTTGTAAGGTAATAAAGTGAGAATAGCCCCATACGTTGTTGCGTATTTCATCACATGTTAGGGAGCATCCAGCCCTTCTGAGGAACAGATGAAGCATTTTAAATTCGCCGGGAGTTAGTTTAACTTCTTTGCCGTCACGCATGAGAGTCCCGGATATGGTATCGAGGCAGCAGTTGCCGAATTCAAAAACTTCAGGTTCCCCTTTTGTTCTGCGTCGCATAAATGCATCGGCTCTGGCCAGAAGCTCTTTAATACTGAAAGGCTTAGTTACGTAGTCATCCGCGCCCAGATTCAGCCCAAGTATAACGTCTGATTCCTGGTCCTTTGCGGTAAGCATTATTATAGGCATATCAAGCTTTTTCTCGCGGATTTGGCTGCATATCTCAAAGCCATTAACTTTGGGCAACATAATATCGAGTATAATCAGGTCCGGATTCTCTGCAAGCGCAGCTTTTAGGCCATGCTCGCCATCCTGAGCGGTCTTTACGTGATAGCCCTTTAGCTCGAAATTATCCTCTAAGCCCCGCAGCATGGCTGGATTGTCTTCAATTATCAGTACACTTTTCATCGAGTAATCCTTTCCCCTATGGATTAATTATAGGCCGGCAGTCTTACAATAAAAGTACTTCCTTCACCGAGTTTGCTCTCAACTGAGATTGTACCTTTGTGGGCATCGACGATAAATTTAGCAATACTAAGACCCAATCCACAACCTTCGACGCTTCGTGTGAGACGGCGGTCTACCTGATAAAACCTCGTAAATATCCTTCTGATAGATCGACGTGGCATGCCCATGCCTTGGTCAGTCACCTGAAAACAAACCGAACCAGCCTCGTTAAAAACCTGCAACTTAATGTGCCTGTCATTATGAGAATATTTGTAAGCGTTATCGAGCAGGTTCACAAGTACTGTCACCATCGCGTCGTGGTCAGCCAGAACGTCTGGCAGGTCTTCCTGGATGTCTATTTCAAATCTGCACCGTCCACCATTAAACTTAGTTTTAACAGCCTCTGCCGCTGCTTTGGCGATAGAATTAGCGCTCGTTTGAACAAGTCGAAAGGCTCGCTTGTTTCTTTCCATCCTGGAAAACGTTAGAAAATTCTCGATCAGTCTTGTGAGTCTTTCGTTTTCCGTTGAGACCAATTGCAAATATTCGGTGACCTGTTGCTGGTCTTTGTAATTACCTTCCAATAGAGTATCTACCAGGACACGCATTGATGCCAGCGGTGTTTTCAATTCGTGCGAAACAGTAGCAATGAAATCGTTTTTGAGCCTGTTTATCTTTATCTGTTTTCCTACAACCTGTGCAGCTAACAAACCGGCTGCGATCATTATGGCAATGGCTAGCAATCCCGTCCACATATACACAACAGCTTGCTTGCCTGCCGTTTTTTCAAAGATATCAAAATCCTTAAAATGAATTTCAACATGCCAACCTGGAAAGAATTGCCCAAGCGTGTTTCTGAGAAAAGCTGGTTTTTCCGGATTTTCCAGGCCGCAGGCGTACATTCCAAGATTGTCTGTTATTCTATAGGAAACACCCAATTCTTTGAGGGCTTGCCCACATACATCGAAGTCAAAATTGAACCTGTCTGCTTTATGTAATAATAAATATGTCTTGTCGCCAGCTTTGTGATATATCCCATAAACCTCTTTCAGCAGATCCAGCTTGCGAAGGCTATTCTCGGGCCAAGAACTAAATGGCGCTGTAAATGCAGGCCAGCCAAAGCCAACAGCTTGTGTCTGCCTGGTCTGAGATAAACCTAATATTATAGATATTTGTCGCTTAAGTTGTTCGGTCCAACCCCATTTAAATTCTTCAATCGTGTCTAGTGTTGCACGCAGTAGTGATACCATTTTGAGTTCATCATCTTCAGACCAAGGTTTTGACACCACTCCGACATAGTACCTGTCAAGAACGCTTACGGCTAATTCTTCGGCTGAAAGCAGCTCCTTTGCCTTCAGAACTTGCGGCTGCAGTTCTTTAGCCCATTCGCTTTGTTTTACAATTTCAATTGCTTTACTCAGAAGAAAAACCCTTGTCTCCGATGGCATCGGTAAAAACCCGTTATCGCCGCGTGGAGTGCTATCGATAGCAGAATTTATCAAGTTTTGTAGATCAGACCGTTTGAGACCGTCTTTGGTTTCACTCTTCAGATTTATGAGCAGGATTCTTGCTCGAGCAATCAGAGCTGCGGAGGATGAACTTATGTTTTCAGGAATTTGCCCATAAGCTATTTTCTCGCACAGGGCAAGGGCCTGTTCAATTATTCCTAATTTTTTTAAACAGCGGACCTTGCCCATTAAAGCACTGTAGTGGGTGTAGTCGTCAACGATAGAATCGGCGATCTGTTCATATAACCTTGCAGCTCTGGCAAAATCCTCTAAGTTAAATTCAACGCCCCATGCTTCGTTTAACTCATCTGAAAATCCTGCTGGGGGTTCTCCGCCTCCGGTGACCGGATAAAGTAACTTTCCATTACTGTCGAAGATGATAATCGCATCACATATCTTTGAGCTGCTTTCCGTGCTTTCTCTGCCCACAAGCCTCTCGAACATCTCGACAGGCCGGCGCTCCATAGCTGCTTGTTGTTCGAGAATTTCTATTCGAGCTGACCAAAGTTCATCAATCCTATTGCTTAGTGTCCCCAGCCGCTGCCTGTAAATGTCAGAAAGTTTTTGCCTGACCGCCAGTCGCTCGTTCTTGACCGCCCGGCTCATAAACCAAAGCAAACATAAAGTAGGCAGTATTACCGCTATCGCCAGCAGTAATACTACCCACCGCATCTGGTTACGACCGTTGCCTAATATCTTCTTGCCTGACCTTTTTATCATCTTCTCTGCCAGGCAAACCTGGCGCCTCTTAATTCACTCGACTCATGCCGGAATTACTTTATTACTATTGAGCCTACCCCTGCTTTTAGGTGCAACCTTCCTGTTCCTGTACCGATAGTGCCAGTGAGTGACTTTCCGACCGGCCAGCCGCCGATCTTGCCGGTGAGTGTGATTGGCACATTTGTATGAAGCGAGCCAACATCTGTTGAAGCTTCCACTTGAGCCGACAGTTGACTTGGGCAGGTAAACTTGATATCGCCTACGTCGGTCTTGAGGTCTGCATCGCACGTAACGCCCACAGTGTCACAACAGCCTGCCTTAATGTTTCCAACACCCACTTCAAGCTTGAGTTGGGGCATAACTTGGCTGCATGTAATCGAGCCGACACCTGCGGATGCCTTTATTCGGCCGGAGATATCTGATACCTTCACGTCTCCTACTCCCGTTTCACAATGAAGGTTGATTTGTCTCGGAGCCGTTATCTCGAAATCCACTATTATGCTACGGTTACGCACAGAGGGTTTATCAACCTTTATGTTTAGCGTATCACCAGACGGCTCAACGCGTATTTTCGTCTCTGCCGCCAATTGCTCAGCCTCTTCTGTCGTGGGAGCCTTTGCTGTGATTTTTGCAATGATGTCGCAGACTGTTACATCAGAGCCGTTTACAGTGATTGAGCCGACATCGGTCTTAACAGCTATTGTTTCTGCTGTTTGAATAGGCGCGGATAGATGTTCGCTCCTTTTGAATTTGGCCCTACAATCGCTCCCGTAGCAGGATATGCCGCAACCTGCGACAGTGATCCAGGCACACAACAAATAAAGCAAGAGAATCTTGACAAGACCCTTTTTCTTCATTTCGCACCTCTTTTTTTATTTCGAATGTGGTCTCGATTTATTTGCCTTTGGAAAGCGATATGATTTCATCTTCCGACAAGGCGTAATTGTAGATGCGCACATCATCTATCAGGCCGTCGTAAAAACGGTCGGTGTGCTCACTGTTCCTTCCTATATTGACAGCGAAATCACCAGTGGCTATGGAACCCGTATGATCCGTAGTACCTTGCTGTAGGCCGTCAACGTACAACCTAAGTTGAGTTCCATTATAAGCTCCAGCCAAATGGTGCCAGAGACCATTAAATGAATTATCCACAGGGTGCCGGACTGCGTACCAATCACCGTCATAGATGAAAAACTCTATACTATTGTCTTCATAGTGCTTTATCGCGTAACCGTGGTCACCTTTGGTTACATAAGGATTATTTTCACTGTTACCAGCATCATCTGTTTTCACCCACGCTGAAAGCGTGATCTGGCCACTGATATCAAAACTTGATTCCTTCTCAATTTCCACATAGTCATCCTCACCGTCGAATTCAAGTGCGCCACCGATCTTGCCATTACTTGGTCGCCATGTAGGATCACCTTGTAGAGTTCCGTTATTACCGTTGCCGGAACTGTCAACAGCAATAGAGCCTTCACTTTCATCAAGCTTCCACCAGCC
>CAYSPM010000122.1:0-8735 GCA_964432925.1 uncultured Pirellulales bacterium
AGTATACACGCTCATAATCGTCATCCCCAAGCGAAACAGATGTACCGCCGGATGGTTCGGTCGGTAACGCAGATATATCACTTATACAACAGCTATATGAGCTATCTATAGGTGTAAACAATAGAGACTTATAGGATAAATCAAACGAGGTTGAGCCATGGGTAAACTGTTCAGTGAAATAATCGGCCGAATATCCACCAGAGGACACAGCTATATTAACGAAAGAGCCAATGATGACCGATTCCCCTGGGCCAGGATTCTGTGCTAGCACATATCCAGCCTCTACAGTGTCACTGGGGGCATAAGTAATGTCACCGATGACCAAGGCAGCTGCTGTAATTTCGGATTCAGCATTTGCTTGAGGAAGACCAACGACATCAGGAACCACAACCATTTCAACCTCGCCCCTTGCAGTTGCCTCCGGTGTATTACCATACCGCCCCATGTTTATTCTTCCCCCGTTGGGTTGGGGTTCGAGGCCGTAGTCCGAGGTCGGATCACCGGCATCAATGCACAGTGAAGAAGGCAATAAATGATAGTCGTCCATGCTCGGATTTGTGAAAAGCGGATTTACGTTAATGTTAGTGATCCCCATCCAGCCGCCTTCAATATCGCTATATGTTATGGAAATCTCTGAACCATCATTGTTCCATATTTCATCGCCGCCATCCCATAGAATACAATTGGTTACGACAACGTTGCTTGGATTACTCTCTCGCGGCGAATAACAACCCAGAGCGTTCCCATCGTTTGCCGAGTTCCCTGCAAACGTACAATTGATTACAGTGAAATCAGCATTATTTTCACACTGCATTGCACCGCCGTGGCCAGCAGTGTTATAGGCAAAGAGACAGTTCTCCAGTGTAACGCTACCCTCATCGTCGCGCACTGCACCTCCGCGATATCCCGAGTTCCTGAGGAAACTACAGTACGTAAGTATCGTATTTCCTCCATGGCTGTTGCCCAAAGCGCCACCACCATGTCCAGATTCGTTATCGGTAAATGTACAGTTGGTGATTACCGCGTTGCTCGCATAGTTTCCTATGGCACCTGCCCAAGCCCAAACATAATTGCCACTGAAGACGCAGTTCGTCAGAACTGCGTCACAGTCGAGATGGTTGTGCAGTCCACCACTACCCCAAACATCCACGTGATTTCCGATGAATGAACAATCCGTCAGAGTAGGACTACTTGATGTATAGTTATACATGCCGCCACCGTACAACCTTGCCAGATTTCCACTGAACGTACAGTCAGTCAATGTCGGACTGCTTCCATGATGGTTATCCATCCCTCCACCGTAGTCAGCGGCACCATTGGTGAATGTGCAATTTGCCAGCGTAGGGCTGCTGTTGTACCTGTTTGCGATCCCAGCGCCTTGTAAATCTGCCGCATTGCCAATGAAGGCACAATTGGTTAGAGTGGGACTACTGTCGTTGACGTTGTACATTCCGCCGCCAGCGTTGTCAGATGAGTTTGCGATAAACGTGCAATTGATAATAGTCGGACTGCCACCGTCATTGTAGATGCCTCCCCCGCAATCGTCTGTTTGTTCGTCTGAAGCGTTGCCAGCAGTAATTGTGAATCCATCCAGTACAGCCGTAGCGTCTGTGCCACTACCTGTGACTACATGGTAACTATTTTCTGCTCGTCTTGTTTCCGTGAGCAACTGCAAAGGGTCACTTACATGTTGGTCGTTATCGTTGAGGTCTCCGCTGAGTACCGTCTCATATGCTACAATATCGCGGGCATTGGGGTCGGCTTGGCCGAGACCGGCGTAACCACCCCGTATGACGACACCGTTGATAAGTTGGAAACTCGCGTCCTGCTGGTGCCAATAACCTGTACCCCGGTCCGGCTTGTAGACTCCTTGTGCAACTCGAATCTCGTCTCCATTCGAGGCAACTGTTAGGGCATCTTGAAGGTAAACAAACGCGTCTATCCAGCTTGAGCCGTCATTCGCACCGCTGGCGTTGCGGTCAACATATATTACTTGTCCCACGCAAGTAGCAGATGCAATAACAAGCAGGAGTACCGATAACGATAGAGAACTTCTTGTTTTCATACTCTAGTATATTCTCCTCCTCCGATGAGGTACGTTATAACAAACCCATATTGGTAACCATAATAGCACAATGCTTAAATCTTGTCAAGCGCTTCTGAATGAGCGGTTTAGTGGCTTATCAGTTTCTATTAAGCTGTTTCTGTTTACATCGGCAAAAAATACCACTCTCTATGCCCCAGATGCACAAAATTCTGGATATTACGTAAGTTATCTATAAAAATTGCTCTGGGGTGACCGGCTATCTGCATATGATGAAACTCACAGGCGACTAATAAATAAGGGGGCCGAAAAAACTGGCTATTTTGCCCCTGCACAATGAAAGCAGGGGGCAACGAACAAAGCTTAGAACGAATTTGCGAAAATTAGTTGCAATCTACCGGCCAGGTCGTTACTATTCGGCTGACACGAGTTCGATTTACAATTTACTGCCGGACGAGGCTACCAAAAATGGCTGAGACAAGCGCAAATAGCCAAAAAGGCGCTAATCATGCCAGCAAAACTGTCAATGACTTTGTCAACCGGTTGAGCAACGAGCACCGAATGCTGGTCGTTCTCAAGTCGCAGTTATACGGTGGCTCATGGGAGCCCATGCTGGATGACTTGAAGAACCGCTTGGTGGGGAAGCCCTATATATTCAAGCTCGCAAATCGTATAGAAGAAGACATTGCTCGCATCGAAGAGATGCGAAAATTTGAAGCTGAGCACGATTTTGATTTAGCTGACTACGTCGATCTCAAGTAAAGACCAAGATTGGATAATGACATTGTGACCATTTGCTCGGAGTTGAGGACAGTTTCCAAGCAACGACAGAGCGCTGCACGCGAAGTAACAAATAATCTCTTTCGTGAGGGCGTGAAAATGCCGAGAGCATTTAGACTCAGATTGATTTGGGTTGGGGGCTTGTTAGTTCTTAGCGCTGCGACAATTAGCCTTGCTGTACCGGCCAATCCACGTGGGCTCGTTTCGCCGGAGCTGCTCGAGCATGCAAAGCTGAAAATGTTATGGCAGAGTGAACTGCCCATAAAATATGACGAGACACTGGAGCACATTTCCATCATAGGCAATCGTATGTATGTGCGATCAAGTCAAAACTATATGTTCTCACTTGATAGGCAAACAGGCAAGGTCATATTCAGCAGACCCATATCAGCACCTGGGATTCCAGTGCTCGGACTGGAGCCCTATGACGAAACGCTCCTATCCGTAATCGGCAACAAGCTTGTGGAGATCGACAGCCAATCGGGCGCAGAACGCAGGTCCATGAACTTCAAACTTGGTCTAATCTGTCCTGTTGTCCGCAACAGTTCCTACTTCTATCTGAGCGGAACAGACAGACGTCTGCATGCGCTGCGTGTAGATGATCGCGTGCAAGTGTTTGAAGTAGCAGCCGATGATGATTCAATGGTCACCTCCATTATAGCTGATGACACCTCTGTCATCTTCTCAACAAACACAGGCAATGTCATCAGCATCACCCCGGATAGGCCCTTCCGCCTCTGGCAGTTCAAGGTCCCTGAAGCCATCGCAGGGCCAGTTATTAGGGACCGTACCTCGCTATTCTTTGCCAGCAAGGACACAAGCGTCTATAGGCTCAACATAATTGATCCCCAAAATGTAAAGCTCGTTTGGAAATATCAAACCGAAGCTATTCTCGACCGATCGCCACGTGTCACACAAGATGTAGTCTACCAGTATGGCCCCGGTAAAGGACTGACCGCAATAGACAGGCAAACCGGCGAACGCATCTGGTCTCTGAAAGAAGGTGTTGACCTATTGGCAGAATCCGCAAACAGAGCTTATGTCATTACAAATGTCAACACACTCGTAGTGATGAACAACACCAAAGCACGTAGGTTCTATTCGGTCAATCTCGCCGACGTTTCAAGGCACGCAACCAATACCGCCGATTCAAAAATATACATCGCCGATGAACACGGCCGGATAGCATGTTTAGAACCTGTTAAACAATAACGGACTATTAATTTGTAGCTTTTAAGAAGAAGGAGAAAAAGTACGATGGATGTAAAGGTCAAAACAGCTCTTATAAGTGTTTCTGACAAAACTGGTGTGATTGAATTTGCCAGGAAGCTAAGCCAGATGGGCGTTAAGATAATCAGCACCGGTGGCACAGCCAAAAAACTTTCTGGCGCTGGCATCGATGTAATCGGTATCGAGTCAGTGACAGGCTTTCCCGAAATGATGAATGGCCGAGTAAAAACACTTCATCCGAAGATACACGGAGCACTGCTGGGTTTGCGTGACAAGGCCGAGCACACAACAGCGATGAAAGAGCACAACATCGAACCAATCGACCTGGTTTGCGTGAACCTTTACCCATTCGAGCAAACTATTGCTAAGCCGGACTGCACGCTCGAAGAGGCGATCGAAAATATTGATATTGGTGGACCCAGCATGCTCCGCTCCGCCGCGAAGAATCATAAGTTCGTAACGGTTGTCACACGACCAGACCAGTACGATAAGGTCATCGAAGTAATGCAGAAGAATGGTGGCGCCGTCAGTCAGCAGTTGCGCAGCGATTTCGCCCGTTTAGCCTTTGGATTAACGGCTTCATACGACGCCGCCATATCAAAATACCTCAATAAGCGAGCAGGTGTCGAATACCCGGAAAAGGCTTCCATTGCCCTAACCAAAGAATCAGACCTGCGGTATGGTGAAAATCCTCATCAAAGTGCAGCTTTTTACAAACTGCCGCCCACCGGCGAAACTTCCATCAGCAGTGGCACCTTATTGGAAGGCGGCACTGATATCAGCTTCAATAATCTTCTTGACACTAACGCGGCTTTCGAGCTGGTTAAAGAATTCAATGAACCTGCAGCCGTCGTCGTCAAGCACCTCAATCCATGCGGCTGCGCCGTTGATGAAGATATATATGTGGCGTACCGCAAGGCCTACGAAGGTGATGTAGTTAGTGCCTTTGGTAGCATTGTCGCTTTGAACCGAAATGTTGATGTCGAATTAGCCAAGACAATCATGGGCTCATACAGTCTATTCGGCAAGGCACTCGGTGCCAGCGGTTTTTTTGCTGAGGTCATCATCGCTCCGAAATTTGACACCGAAGCCATCGAGATAATAAGGACCCTGAAAACCTGGGGTAGCAGAGTCCGCTTGATTGAAACCGGCCCGATAGACAAAACTAAAATCGACCAGAGCGAGCCCGACGTCCGCTGTGTTGTAGGTGGCCTACTACTACAAAAAAGAGATATGGTCGGCTGGGAACCCGATACACTGACCTATCCGACCAAGACAAGACCTACTGCTGAACAGCTCGAAGACTTAAGGATTGCCTGGCTCGCAGCCAAACATACCAAGAGCAATACAATCGTATTGACCAAGAACAAGAAAGTCATAGGCGTAGGGGCCGGCCAGATGAATCGCGTCGAGTCTGGCCTGATTGCCTTTAAGCACGCAGGCGATGCAGCAAAAGGTTGCGCAATGGCATCAGATGCGTTCTTCCCATTCCCAGATAATATTGAAAATGCCGCCAATGCAGGTATTGCTGCTATAGTCCAGCCGGGTGGTTCGAAAAAGGATGACGAAGTAATCGCAGCCGCCAACAAGCACGGCATCACGATGGTCTTCACCGGTAAAAGGCACTTTAAGCATTGATACGTCGCGCACCTCATGCATCGTGTATATTGTGTAAAAGGCAGGGTTTAGTTGTTAAATAGTTCGGCGCCCGCTTTAACATTTTTGCGGGCGCCGATTGTGTGATCTTATATGGCTTCTGTTAGTGTCCCCCTATAATAGTCACGGCGGGCTCCTGTATCATGCGGAACCTGCGCTGAAGCTCGTCACGCCACCGAATCGCATCTTCGAGGCTATCTCTGGCAATATCAATTTTCATTTCCAAAAGCTCATACCTATCAGCCTTTGGCATTAGCTCGGTCAATTTATTTCGTTTCTGCTGCAATTGTACAAGATAGTGTTCGGTCTTTCGCTCTCTCAATAAAAGTTCCTGCAGTTCTTCATTGAGAGATTCCACACGTCTGGCACCTGCATCGTTGCTTATCTGTTCTCGCCGTTCTGCAAGCTCCATTCTAGCCCTGATAAGGTCTTCTCTGAATTCTTGGAGGTCTTGAAAACTAAATTTTCCCGAAGCCTCCATTTCTGCAAGTTGTTTGGCATTCGCTTCAACAGTTGCCTGCAGCTCTTTGGTGATAGGATCGTCATCCAGCCGCTTTTCTACTAAGGCCTGAGTCCGCGAAATTTTCTCAACTATGGCCTCTTTAGCTAACCGATCCTCCGCCTGCCTCAACTCTGCCGTTTCTATTTCATCACGCAGATCGTCAAGTTCCTGCTGAATGATGTCTCGCCAGATAACACAGGTACCCGAGATTTCGTTGAGCTCATATTGCAAGGCAGCTAACCGGCCCTCTGCGCGTTCGACTTCTTCGTTAGCATGGTTGAGCTGCGCACCAAATCTGCGTCTGACATCGACGCAAGCTTCTGATATTGTCTCGCGCAAGTTTTCCACAAGGGCGTACATAAACTCCTCCGCCACTTGCTTAAAGTAATCCTCCGGCAATTCAACCTTAAGCCGAAAGATAACAACACCTTCGGGGAAAAGATGTCCGGACGGCGCATTTATTACGGGTCCACGAACTACATCGGGATCTGCATCGCGTTGCGATCCACGGGAGCGTCGCCGTCGATCACGTTCTTCTTCCGCAGCTAACCTCCCCGCCTCAACTCTAGCCCGTTCTCGTTCCATTATCATCGGGCCCATTCCGTCAGCATCCATGTCCATATGACTCGGGTCGGGCTCTGGTCCTGGCCTGGGATAAGATATAGCAGTTGAGTATCCAAAAGCCCCAACCAACTGCTCGATGTGAAAGAACTCCTGGCCCTCGTGTGGTGACAGTTCCAGCACCTCGCGCGATGCCTTGCCGGCAACACCTGAGCTGCGCATCAGCCACTCGACCATCTTGAAGTTAACAGGAAAAACGGCTGGGTCCACCGTTACCTTGACTACGCAACTGGCAAAACGTGTATTTGAATCCGCTGGTGTCTTGTTTAATTTGCCTTGCTCTGGTTTACCGCTCGCTCTCGCTGCACCCACAATAAAAAATACAAGGATAGACACAAAAACCACATGTTTTGCAGATCTCATATAGAATCTCCTTTCAAATTTGTCACATTTTCTGCATTCTGAATATCTACCAACCGTTGCCGGGCCACTTTGGCCCATCGACTTTGCGGGAAAAGTTCAATAACTCGGCTGTACGCTTGCATCACCGAACTCTTTTGACCGAGCTCTCGATACATTTTATCAGCCTGAAAAACAAGGATAAGGGCCGTTCGCTCCACCTGCTGGCGTATTTCTTCGCGAGGATCGCCGATGCTCTCGAGCTGAACTTGTAGCGCTTCCAGCTCGCGCTGTTTTTGCTCCTTCTGGAGCATCTCTTGGACAAGCTTCAGTGTGGCGTCCGTTCTTGCTTGGAGTTCTTTGACCTGTGCTTGCAGCCGAGCAACCTTGTCGTTGCCCCCAACCGGTTTAGTTGTTCTGACCGAAAGGGTCCATACAGAGATAGTAAGAATTATCGCAGCGGCTGCTGCTGTAAGGGGGACTATCGTACGCACCAAATATCTCTTATGAGCACGACGACGTATTATACCTGTATCAATAGAAGCTTGCTCAGGGACACCGGCCATTCTATCAGCCTCTTGAAGCAGGACTTTGATTCTATCCTCTGTCATAAGGTCTCCTCGATTAGTCTCGAAAGCCTTTGTTTGAGCAGGCTCCTGGCACGGCTGAGCCGCACCTGCAAGGCATTTTCAGTTATGCCAAGAATTGAACTTGTCTGGCTCATCGAAAGCTCCTGTAAATACCGCAGCACAACCGGCTCACGATACTTCGCCGGCAAAGCTCTCACCGCCGAACGGACACACTCAAAGGTCTCTCTATCCATTGTGTGCTTACAAGCTCCTTCGGCATAAAACGCAAGATATTTTTCGGCCTCCTTGGAAAACCTTCGCATCCGGATCGCACGCCTGCATAGTCGGTTGTGGCACTTGTTAATCGTGATAGTAAAGAGCCATGTCTTCAGACTGCATTCACATCGGAATTTCTTCAGGCAAGCGAAAGCAGCAAGAAATACATCCTGTACAATGTCTTCTACCTCACCGGGCCAGCCAAGTAGTCGATTAGCCAGCACCGCGATATCGGCTGAATATTCTTCGACGATTCTCTCGAAAGCAGAATCATCGCCCCGATTGAAATGCTCAACGAGCAGCTCATCTGTCTTCCTGGCCATTTCCATTATATTAGACCAGACAATGCAGCAAAGCTTACAAAAAACTTAGAGAATTTGGAGACACTGTGAACTTCCCCGTCGAGAGGCTGAATAATTCTTCTACGCGCAAAACCAAGCAAGAAATGAGCAAGGGCCCATGCTTTAAATCAGCATGAGCCCCTGATTGATACAATCACGTGAGCTAACCAAGCCTAAAATGCTTTGCAGCTATGGCTATGGTCAAACACGCAGCTACTGCTCGTGCTACTCTCCTTACGGATACAACCTGAAGTCATCAAAGTAAAGCGTACCTGTTCCGTCTTGTCCACTACCTCCAACGCCAATAGTCATATTCTGGATCGAAGAAAGAGTCACACCAGCATCGCTAAGTACGCTGAGCGGAATATCCCACTGCT
>CAYSPM010000123.1:0-8558 GCA_964432925.1 uncultured Pirellulales bacterium
TTTGTAAGCGCGGTCGAACTCATATTTTATCCAGACTGGCAGCGGCCCAGTGGTACTGGTTAGCCACATAGTTGACATGTCTGTGGAGTGCTGGTCGTTATCGTTCAGTCCTGAGCTATTGATAGTGTTTTCAGGCCCTGTAGAGGCGTTGTGCGAGCTGGAGGCTGTGGCTAGTATGTTTTCGATTTGATAAACAAAAGGCTCTGTTGTAAAGCTCCAGACCTCGCCTTTGAAGACCGTATTATCCGGCGGGGTATTTACTTCATCAACACGCCAGAAGTAGGTTTGGCTGAACTCAAGCCTATAGTCAATATTATAATTGTTGGCATCCTGCGCCAGACTGACCAGCAGAGGGCTACTTGTATCGGCGTCATTTACATCATTGAAATCCGTACCGAAATAAACATTATGAGTATCAGCAAATTTCCCAGGCGTCCAACTCAGGGATGTCTCGCGAAGCACGTCGGTTACCTCATCATCCGGGACCGGTTCGGTGGCAAGCTCCGGGTGTAACTCCGGGAAGCTATACGTTGCTGCTCCCAGATCCGTGGGATTGCTTATGATTCCGAGCCCAAACGTGGCATTGCGGGTAAGATAATAGCCGCCATAGTTGATCGACTCAAAAGACACGAGCGTCGGGTCTGTCGGGTCTGCCAGACCCGGTACCGGCGTGAAGCTGGCGTCGTTCAGGTACAAGTTGCCAGTTTCAGCCGGGTCGCAGTAGCATATGTAACTCCTGTGCCGCATGTAGTGATTCGCCAATGCCACCGGCATAAATGAGACTGTTCCCGTGCCGGCGAGCCCCGTAACGACGTTCCATTGGCCCTCCGGTGTCAGATCCCCACCTTGAACCATTTGAACGGCTCCGGCAGAAGTCGTACACACCATGAAGTAACCTGGCATATCGTAGGACTCGAGCGCAGTGGTATCCGTGGGAATCTCCTGCGCCTGAACGAATCCTGCCAAACATAGGAATAATGCGATTAGAATTGTCTTTTTCACCCACATAATCAATCTCCTTTCGAAAAGATTAATAAAATATTCCTCCTTCACGTAAGTTGAGAAAAACATGTTTTGGTAACGCCCCAAAACAGCTAATGCCTTCGATAGATTTTAAAGACTTGTACACAGTGTTAAGTACTATTCACTAACTACTGTGCGCTATCCAATTATTGCAAAAACAGCACCAAATGTCAAGAAAATGTCTAACGCGATTACCCGTTTTAAAATTGGTTAGTACAAACGCCTCTCAAAGCCTACAAAACGTGGATTTTGGAACATCAGAATAAGCAACACAGCAGGGTCCAAAAATGAGAGCAAAAAAAACGTTGGACACATCGGCTTCGTCCCCAGCGGTCATAAGCATATGTTTTGTCAATGTCTTACATCATCCAGATCAATTATTAGGCGAAAAAACGAGTGAAAACGGAGGTAATCTCATCGTTGAACAAAGGGTAATCGCGTGAATGTCTTGGCTTCCACCGTCAGGCCAATTATTACCGGCGTTTACCCCTGGATCGTTTTGTCACACTGGTTTTTCGGGACTTTTTCTTTCTTGGTGTACACTGTGCACGGCTGGCAGCTTCAAGTAAAGGCTTAACAGGAGCCACGTTAAGTTGGCGAGCAGGTACATTCACCGAAACAATATACACTTTCATTGCCTGGCCGAGACACACACTACATCCCGAACGCTGTCCAACCATACGCTGGGTTCGCTTATCGTATTTCCAGCGATCCGGCCCAAGATCGTCCATCTGGATAAGACCTTCAATGCCGTACTTTCGCGACTGCACAAACACGCCAAAGCCGGCCAGCCCTGTGACAATACAATCAAGCTCATCGCCGATTCTCTTGCTGAGCATTTGCAGTATCAGCACCGTCGTCAATTCTTTTTCAGCATCCTCCGCTCGCTGCTCGGTGAACGTTACGTGTTTTCCAATCTGGACCAAATCCTGTGCCGCAGCAAGCTGCTTAGCCTGGTCCATACGACCCCGCAGGTAACACTCTAAAACACGATGAACGAGCAAGTCCGCATAGCGCCGTATCGGGCTTGTGAAGTGACAATAACAAGTCGAAGCCAGCGCATAGTGACCGATATGCAAAGGCGCGTACTGCGCTTTTTCAAAACTTCTAAGCACAGCCAAATTAACTGCCATAGAAAAATCAGCACCTTTCACAGCAGCTAATAGGTCCTGAATTGCGAACCGATCCGGATTCCGCGGAAGAGAAAAACCGAAAGCCCTGACAACCTTCGCAAGATCCCTCATACTGAACGCATCCGGCTCTGGGTGAACCCGCCGCATAAACGCAACATCAAGTCTATCCAGAAGCGACGCGACAGCTTCGTTGGCCTCGACCATGAACATCTCGATTATTGTGTGCGGATAGCTATCATCTGCAGGATGAGCATCAACCACTTGTCCGGATCCGTCCATCACAATTTCCGTCTCCGACAAATCCAGGTGTAACATCCCGTTTTTCGCCCGGCGTTTCTCAATCACTCGGCTAAGCGCCTCCATATTCTTTAGCAGCTCAATAACCTCAGGCTTGACCTCTTTCGTATGGCCCTTTAAGGTTCTTTCAGCCTGCTCGTATGTCAAGCGCTGCCTCGATTTCATAACGCTATTTGCAAACCTGCGAGACACTACACTGCCCTGCTGGTCGTACGTCAGATAAACGCTCTTAACAAAACGCGGCTGGTCCGGCTGTAAGCTGCAAATTCCATTACTCAAAATCTCCGGCAGCATCGGCAAAGTCTTCCCTGGCAGATAGACACTATTGCCGCGAGTTCTAGCCTCATTATCCAGAGCCGAATCAGCCGAAACAAAAAAACTCACATCGGCAATGTGAACCCCCAATATCCAGTTTCCTTTCGAGTCCCTTTCAAGGTTTATCGCATCGTCGAAGTCTTTCGCGTCTTCCGGGTCAATCGTGATAATTACCTTATCCGTGATATTTTCACGATTATTAGCTTCATCCGGATTGAACACGCCAACTGCCTGTTTCGCTTGCTCAAGGCATTCATTATTAAATCCGCTCGGCAGATGGTGCTGACGAATTATTGACCGAATCTCGCTCTCGTATCGCCCCGCTTTACCAAGAACCTCTATTATCACCCCTCTGGCCAAATACTTCTCCGTCGGATAAGACAGTATCTCAACCACAACTTTATCCTTCTGTTTAGCTCCTTTGACACCGACGTCATCAACAACGATCTGCTCGAAAAAGCTTGAGCCGTCCGGCTGAACAAGCCAGGCTTCCGGATGTTTCATCAGGGTACCAACGAATCTGTTTTGTGCTCGTTCGAGAACTTCAATTACTTCGCCGCTGTACCGCATCTGCCTGCCGCGTTTACCTTTTCTTTTAACCTTTGCAACAACGACATCACCAGTCATTGCATCCGCTGTCGCATCAGGCGGTATGAACAGATCACCATGTGAATTAGGTTCAAGAGGTGTCACGAAGCCGAACCCTTTGGGATTGGCTCTGAATGTTCCTACGATTTGACCAGCTAAGGAAGGAAGGCTGACCATATTCTTGGCGCCTATTACAACGTGCCCGGCCTGTCGCAATTGGTCGAAAGCCAATTTGAACTCCGGATAATCCTCCGAACTTACGCCTAACGCTCGTGCCAGTTGTGAAAGCTTAACCGGCTCGTAGTCGTCCCGTTTTAGCAATTTGATTATGCGCTGCCTAAAAATCTCCGCCATAAAGCAGACCCATGAAAAAGCACCCAACCGACTCCACATCGGCCGGGTGCAATGTTAGTTAACCGTCATAAAATGAAAGAAGCGATAGACAGCTTGGGTTAAGATCGAGTACTACTATCCAAGCGATTTGCACTTACACTTTTTTCGCCTTTAGTGCATTTAACTTCTTTGCCAGACGTGATTTCTTGCGCGCAGCAGTTGTTTTGTGCATTGTGCTCGTGGCTGCGGTTTTATCCAGCTTCGTAGTAACAAGACGAAGTTGCTCTTGTGCAATTTCCACATCGCCTTTGCTCAACGCTGCCTCAAAATGTTTGATTTGTGTTTTTATCTGGCTCTTACGGGCACGATTAATCACACGCCTCTTGACATTTTGCTTTGTCCTTTTCTTTGCTGACAACGAATGTGCCACTATAATCTCCTAAATTTCAACACGAACTTTGTTACAAGAATTCACAAATTTCATAGCAGTGTTTTAAAGCTGACCCATTTGTATAGAAGCAACGTTAACCCGAACCTGGCATTTCTCTTAGTTTGTTTACTCGTTTACTCACATCTTTGTATGCGAAATCATACTGAGCGATTTTGCGATAAACCTCCAGCGCCTTGTCAGTATCGCCCTGCTCTTCATACGCACGAGCCAGATTATACCGCAATTCCTTGGCAACAGCATCTTCTTTTATCTCGTAAGAATCTATCGCCCGTTTGAAGATATCGATCGCATCAGCATACCAGCCCTTCATAAAGAAGCTATAGCCTATTTGATTCATTGCTACGATATGTCGTCGTGGGTCCTTCTGTGCCTCTTGTAGCAAAGGTATCGCTTCATCGTACTTTTTATTCCTGACCAAGCGAACGCCCAAATCGTATTTGGCCTGCAAGTTGGTCGGATAGTTTTCCATACAAAGACGATAGTGTTCCAACTCCGTTTTGCTCAGTTGATTCGATAACTCTTCGACCTTAGCTTTCGCTTGCGCATTACCCGGCTGAGCATCAAGTGCAGCCTTTGCCCGCTTCAACTTACGCTTGACTTGCCTTATTCTTACAAGGCCGGCCCGCTGCATGTAGCTAAAATCTTCCTTGGCCTTGTAAGCATCTTCTAAAAGTTTTATAGCCTCGTTCTCGCTCTCATCGTTCTCCAAGTCCGCTAGAGCATCAGCCAGGTGAAATATATTCTTCGGCAGATCCGGGTTACGTGCTAGTGCTTTTCTGGCATCTTCAACTGCCCTGACGCGATAGTCTTTGGTCTTGACTACTCTGTCCTGTGCGTAGAGCTTTGCCTGTGTCTCGCGATCTTTGATCGACTGCCTGAAGTCCCCCTCCACATCATACTTTCCGCTAGCCATAGTCAACTCGGCTGAAAGGTTTTTGTACTCATCGGCTAAGTCCTTATCATTAGGCTTGAGCCGCAATGCACGCTGACAAGCAGCAACAGCCTTGTCATACTCGCCCAGAGCAGCATACGAGTCTTTCAGCAGAACGTATGTTTGTACTGACGGTTTGCTCGCCGAGTTATTCGTTTGGAAGATCAAATTGGCAATCCAACCAGCCGTTTTCCTATAACCACCAGTGACGGCAGCCTTGAGCATCGCTTCGGCATACGGCAAATGACTTGGGTCCCTTGTGAAGAGATACTCCGCGTTGAGCATCTGCTCAAGCGGTGTTTTGCCTCGCATTCGCTTCATCCGCTCCATCATTGAAGGCTTCTTGCCATCTTTGCTCTGACGCTGCAAACCCAATTCACAAAGCGGCAGATGACCTTCTTCTAGCGCCTCTGGGGCAAAACGCAACCCCTCAGTATACATGTCAATAGCATATTCAAAATTACCCATCTCCGCTGCTTTTTGTCCCTTCTCAAAAAAAGCCTTGGCCTTGGCAAGCTCCTGGTCGGATACCCCTTCTGTCGGCCCTGTCAACTGGTCCCCCGATACATTTCCCGCTTCAGTTGCAAGTCGATTATCTTTAACTTTTTCACTTCCCTTTTCAGGCAATCCACCACTATTGCTACCCAACTTGCTCAAACCAGACTTCTGATCGACCATTCGTCGGCTTGCATTCAGCTTAGCCGCAAGTACTCGCAGCTCTTTCGCCAGCTCCCGGTCATCCGGTTTCAGTCTCAATGAACGCCGGCAGGCAGCAACTGCTCTTTCAAGCTGACCAACAGCCGCATAAGAATCCTTCAGCAAAAGGTATACCTGCAAGGACGGTTTCTTGGCACTGTTATTTGCTAAAAATATTAAATCAGCTATCCAGCTAGCCGTCGCTTTGTAGCCACCAGCAACCGCAGCTTTGAGCATAGCTTCTGCATACGGCAGATGCTCAGGATCCTTAGCCAAAAGGTACTCAGCGTTCAGCATCTGCTCAAGTGGAGTCTTGCCCTTTGACCGCTTGGCCACCTCGTTTGCTGACGGCTTTGCACCGCCTGCTGCATGACGCGACAGAGCCATCTCCCGAAGTGCAACGTGACCCTCGTGAACGGCATCCGGTACCAGGCGTAGACCCTGAATGCACAAATCAATCGCGCGATCCAGCTCGTCTGACTTTGCTGCCCGACGGGCTTGAGCAAAAATACTATCGGCTTCCGCCATGTTATGATTGGTTTTATCTGCCGACATAAGTTTAGAAAGACCACTTCTCTTGCTACGTCGCCCAAAGTGTCAATCGTAATAGTCGGCTGAATTTTGTCAACAAATAAATGCTTGTACCGAAATTCAGACTGTGTTATAAGAACAAATCAACGGACCGCTCTTCGTCTGTGAACCAAAAGGCAGCTCGAACAATACGGTTTTACGGAGAAACCAATATGAAAACAGCCCTTGAGCAGTATGACCCACAGATATTCGAGCTCATAAGGCAGGAAAAGGCACGACAGAGCGGCTCAATACGTCTGATCCCTTCGGAAAATTATGTCTCCAAAGCTGTAATGCTGGCAAGTGCCAGTTGCCTTACCAATAAATACGCTGAGGGCTATCCCGGAAAGCGCTACTATGAGGGCCAACAGGTCACAGACCTCATCGAGAAGATGGCGCAGGAACGCGTTAAAAAGCTCTTCAAAGCCGATCATGCAAACGTCCAGCCATACTCCGGCTCGGTCGCAAACTTAGCAGCCTATGCTGCCCTGATAAATCCGGGTGACACTATCATGGGAATGTCCCTTGTCGATGGCGGACATCTAACGCACGGCTGGAAAGTCTCTCTAACCAGCAGATTCTTCAAATCCGTCCCATACACCGTGAACCACGACACCGGCAGACTTGACTTCAACCTGATTGAAAAACTCGCTAAAAAGCACCATCCCAAAATAATCATCTCCGGTGCAACTGCATATCCCAGAGAGATTGACTTTGAGACATTCGGCCGGATCGCCAAAGAGGTCGGCGCATACCATGTAAGTGACATAGCCCACATAGCCGGACTCGTTGTAGCAGGTATACATAAAAGTCCCGTGCCTTACGCCGATATCGTTTCGACAACCTCACATAAAACATTGCGTGGCCCTCGCGGCGGGATGCTGCTGTGCAAAGCAGAACATGCTGGGAAAGTCGATCGAGCCGTATTTCCAGGCCTGCAGGGTGGCCCACACATGCACACCCTGACAGCCATCGCAGTTGCAATGGCCGAAGCAGACACCCCTGAGTTCGTTGCATACGCAGAACAAATCGTTAAAAACGCAAAGGCTCTTGCTGAAAAGCTGCTCGAGTACGGTTTCAACCTTAGCACAGGTGGCACCGACAATCATCTTATACTTATCGACCTGCGAAATAAAAAAGTACCCGGAAGAAAGCTGGCAAAAGCACTAGATAGAGCCAAGATTGTCACAAACTACAACACTGTACCAGGCGATCCTGCACCGCCGTCCGACCCCAGCGGATTGCGCTTGGGAACTCCAGCAATAACAACCCGCGGAATGAAAGAGCAACAAGCCCAACAAGTGGCGACCTTCATAAATAAGGTCGTCGAGAATATCGACAATGAATCAGCCATTGAAGAGGTTGGCATGGATGTATTGCTTCTGTGCTCACAATTCCCTGTGCCGGAGCACTTTATCATACCGAACAAGAATAATGCGGATATGCTGCAGGCCTCAAACGGTCTGACACCGTGGCTATTTTAAGTTCAGGAAACTCACAATGCTAAAAGAGCTATTTAAAAAACAGGCTGAATTGAATAAGCGAACCGGCTTTGACCCCGATGCCCTGCGTGAAGACTTTGACCCCCAAACAGCCGGCATCTGGCTGAACAACTACATCGCTGCGATGAACAACGAGCTGGAGGAGTTGCGCGATTGCACTTTCTGGAAACACTGGTGCAAAGAAGCAAAAGAAGGAAAGAGATTCTTCCTGCACGATTTGCAGAATGCAAGAGTTGAAGTAATAGACATGCTCTTTTTCTGGATTTCTCTGGCCCAATGTGTCGGCCTTGATGCGGACGATATTATGCGGCTGTATGAACAGAAGTGGCAGGTAAATTGGAAGCGCCAGGACAATAATTATTCCATGGCCACAAAAACCGAGGACGACAACAAAGGAATTGTGTAGCGTATTGCGTGAAGCGTGAAGCGTATCTTGTGACACGAGCGACGAATTGTCATTCCGAGCCCTTCGTTGCACTCAAGGGTAAACTCCGCGAGGAACCTGTCGAAAACCGCCATTCCCTCGCAACTCTTCCTTAACTCTGATCGTGGGGCAGGAATCAAGATTTGAAATATGCTTCACGTTTTTTTCCGCGTAGCAATATTCATGCGGGCGTTCAAATTGTTAATTTATTGGCACAATGTAGTAATCTCTGCTTTGATATTTTGTAACCATTCACAGTTTTTTTAACGAATTAGCAACGGATATTTTTGCTTAC
>CAYSPM010000124.1:0-6996 GCA_964432925.1 uncultured Pirellulales bacterium
ACCTGCGACCGGCTGATTAAGAGTCAGCTGCTCTACCGGCTGAGCTAATCGCCCTTGTGACTTTCAGCACTAAAAGATACTTTACCTGCGAAATGGATGTGATGCAAGAAAATTGCCATCAGATTATGTTAACCCAAGCTCGCTAAATTCGCTCCGATACGCGAAACTAATATCAGCAAGTTCTTGGAGTCGCTACTATTATCCGGTCTACTGCTAAGAGCCGCTTAGGCCGTCTGGATCTCGCCAGTGAATACATCGAATCGAGGGCCAAACTGTTGCAGATAGTACAACGAATATGCGCGTCTGAAAATCAACAGTGGCAACATCAAGACAGTGCCGATATAGGGTATTGCCAAGATGCACGCTGCGCAGCAGCATGTCACGCACACAGCAGCTATGACTATAGCGCCTATAGCCATTGCAATGACAATTTGAAAAAGGATATAAAGGAAGAAACGCGCCTTATTTGCCGACAACAGTGCCAAGAATTGCCGCCAAGCGGCTACACAACTTGTCGTCCCCAAGAACATGATGGGTACCACAAAGTCCGCTGTGAATTTGGCCACCAACGAGAATCCAATAATTATACAGATAAAAGCAACGATATTCACAATCAAGCCAATTATGGGCAAGATGTATATGTGATCAGCAAATTTCAGAGCGAGCACAAGCAGCACAGTGATGACAAGAAAAAATATCACCACTAATGCGCAAAGAATTGCCAAGACAATTCGGAACAGAAAAAGGCTATTGCCTTGCCGCTGGAACTTTTTCCAAGGAACTTTAACTTCGGCCTTATTGTTCGCAACGCAATGCAGGAACATGAATCGTCCTCGGCTACTAAGCCATTTTATTACGAGCCAGAGCAGTATTATCAGCGCACCAACCATCACCGCGATCGTGCCAAACCAAGGCAGATTATCGACAATGAAATCCTTCGCTTTTTCTATCTCCATCTCGATATCTTCTGCTGAATCGACTTTGTATCCTGGGCCACCACCAAAGTGGGGGCCACCGAGGTTTGGTCCGCCGGTACCGCTCCCAAAGTATGCAAGCCAGGCACAAAATCCAATGATGAACCATTTTTTCAGGTCGAAAGGCTGAAATAGAATAGTCTTCACTCCGGTGATCGAGGGATTGATTGGATCGAGCACACTTACTCTGGATGGGCGTTCGGCATTCATAATATGAATCCTCCCAAATAGACGAGCCAGTTAACAATCATAGCTATAAGTACGGTAAACGTAAAAAATGAGCTGATTCTGATAAGACCAGACAGCAACACCTCTAAACCAGCACCATAAACCAAAGTAATTACAGCAGCTAAGCCCATGACTTTATCCCAGTTGATTCCGATGAATCGACCTTGTCGCTGTAGTGTGATCTCGGCATCCGGCTGTTTGAGTTTCTCAAGAGTAGAGTGAATCAAGGTATCAACAAATCCGGCACTCGGTGTGCCCGATTCATCAGATAGTTTGACCAGACGCGAGACATTCTTTTCGAGATTACTTTCATTGGATTTCATTATCTCTGCCTCTGTCATTTGTTGTAAATGTACGTTTGATTTCTTCGCGAAAAGAAATCCTGGCTCGATAAAGTAAACTGTGTACGGCTTTTTCGGTAATGCCCATTTGCCGGCTTATTTGCCGTGCTGAAAGGCCCTGCATATATTTGGCTTTTAAAACGCTGCGTTCGCTGCTTGCCAATCTGGCCAAAGCCGTCCTTACAGATGAGATTGTCTCTTTCTGCTCCAGGACCTTGTGAGGCAACGGCTCTTTGTCAATCGCACTAATATAGGTACCGACGTCGCCGTTGACATTTGGCTGACTCGCACGTTTTCTTATCTCCAGACGGATATTGTTGCGAGCGATGCCAACTATCCACTTTTCGGGACTGGCCCGTGAAGGGTCGTAGCCGCTGCGGCCTTTTACGGCATTAAAGACAGTCTTCTGGATCAGCTCTTCAGCGAGTGATGGATTTGGCCAGCATTTTATAAACATGCCATAGAGCAATGGTATCTGGCGGCTCAAGAATTCTCGCCAGATATCAGGATCGCCCTGAGATATACCCGCCCAACCATGTTGGTCGCATGCATTAGCCACGCTTTCTTACATTCCTCACAACGAGCTTCTACTTAGTATTATGCGCATAACATACAAATTACTCACATATTTTTGCATATATCTGGCGCGTAGAAAAATTGCTAAGCAATTCAAGAATGGGTCTTAGGGCAAAAAAATGAGTAAAACCAACGGAAGAAAAATAGACACTCATGCTGGATAGAGGTGATGAACTGAGCTTGCGAGGCTTTTCCCACTACTGCCCTGCTATTTGCATTGCGATCTTAATCGATTCTGTATGTTCGGTTGTGTTCGAGAGTTCGTCTTGCCCTGGTACAGGATGTGTTTATCTGAACCTGTGGCTGCTTGCCAGCAGGTGTGTCTACTTTGACCTTAAGAATAGAATGTGGTAGGGGCATTTCTGTGACGTCCAATTCTACGATATTGTTGAACACTTCAGTGTTATCATCTTGAAGGCGGGCCCTAGCCCAAGCCAATCCACTCGCAATCAGATTTCGCTCGACTGCTTTCAGATATGCTTGATTTGATTGGAAGAGAATTGTCTTTGCATCTTCCGTCAGCATAAAAGTGACAACAGCAATCAAAGTCATTATGACTATCACAAATAAAAGTACAAAACCATGTTTGCGGTTAGTTTTCATATCGGCTCCCGAGTTTTTCATAAAACACCAGGGAAAAATACATGCGAGTTGGCCATCTTCTTCTGGTATTTCTCACGAAGTTTTAGTCTAATATAACTCTTCACTTCAACGGCATAGCCGTTATCATTTTCTCTCCAGAGGCGCCAGCTAATCTCAGCAGTAGGCAACGACCAAACTCGCATATTCGCACTATCAATATCCTTATCACCCGTCAAAGTGCATCTTGTAACTTCATCTTGTCCCAACTGATAGCAAACAATGCCATCTTTTAACTTGATCAACAGAGATTTATCATCTGATGTCCGTTCAGAAAATGATTCCGGCAACTCTACCGCCTGGTCGATGTCACTACAAAGATGATTCAACATATTAACCAACGTCTTATTTTCCTGGACAACCCGTGAAGCTCGTGGAATATCTATGACGATATCCCTGAATACTGTGTCCAGGACGACCAAAACAAAAGGAAGGGTCATTACTACAATCAAGACTTCGACAAGGGCGTAAGCCTTACGCATGCCTATTACTCCTGAATTGCTAAGTGGCTCTGCTTTGCATCAGCCTGTGGATTTAGCTGAGGCAAAACGTACCTGCTTAGCTTGATCTCTACTTTATGACGATAACTTTTTCCGCTCGTGGCCACCTCAATCAGCTCCATCTGCTCCCACTGGCCTGTTCCGGGAGAGCGATTGACCGAAATACTCAGGTCCGGCCAGAGACGCTTGAATTCTTCGGCAGGAATCTGTTTGCCAACGGCAGTGAAACTGTCAAGCTGGGCCTGTGCGGCTGATATGCACTGTTGCCTGACCAATTGATAGCGATTGAACCTGGCAAAGGCGTCCAGTGACAACGCAAATACTACCAAGAGAATCCCCAGAACGGACAGTGCAACTATCATCTCGGCCAACCAAACACCACGGTACCTTTCGTACTTACAATTCATAGCTTTGCTCGATAAAGTCCTATGGATAAACTGCACCGGAGAAAACGCTAATTATTTTCACACACGGAGAGAAAAATGCGTATGCTATGAAGCCCACCATAAGCCCGATAGTAATTACAATGCAGGGCCACATTATGAATCTTGCCAGATTGACCCAGTAGCTATAGTTCCAACGATAGAATGACTCAAGGGTCTCAAGAATGGCCGGTGCGTTAGCCTGATTAACCTTGTCATCAAACGCCCAGGCCAGAGTGTTGCCCAGTCCACTCTCTCTTGCCGCAGCAGCGATATTGTCGCCACGCTCTACCTCTCGCAGCCAGTTCTGCAATTTTTTCCTGAAACAGTTGTTCATATCCAAACGCAGTGTGTTAGCAATCGCGTCGTTGACAGTGCAGCCGGCATTAAGTGAAAGCCGCAGGAGCTCAACAACCTGCACCATCGCGTAGTTCTTTTCAAACCACTGCACAATAGGCAAACGCCACTTAATGAGATCGCCGATTTGCGAGGTTAAGTATGGCCTTTCGGGCCTGCGTGGCCGAAACCTGGTACGTATCAATAAGCACGCTATCACCAAAGCAATAAATGCCAGAATACCCCAACCTAATAGCCCAATTCCATACGTAACGAATTGTCCGGTCCCCACCAAAATCCGAGTGGCTAGTGGCAGGGAGCCTCCGAATACCTCCACTAACACCGTCGCGAATTGTGGAACTACTATTCTCAATAACCCGAGTATTACGAAAAACATGATGGTCAAAAGAATCAAAGGATAGAATGGATGTATCGGCTTGAGCTTTCTTCTCTCCTCGGCTCTGGCAGAGATGTCTGCTTCGATCGTTCCAATAGCCTGCGGTAGCTGGTCGATCCGCTCCGCTGCTGCTATCATCGCCACAGCATAACTTGGGCATGTTGGATAACCCCGCTTTATCGCCTCGCTCAATGAATAGCCCTGGACCAGCCATCTCTTGATGCGCTGCATGGTTCTTGCATACGTACCTCTTTGTCCACTCGCTGCCGATTCCAAAGCCATAGGTAATGGCAGATTCTGCCGCATGCTCGAACCAATCGTAGAGAGAACGTATGCAGCAGTACCATGGCTCGATTTAAAAACCCAGACCAAGACCACCGCTGCAATTACTCCTAAGGTTGTAAAAAACAGCAGTGCTGCAAGCAAAACACCTCCAGTCAGAAGCACAACAAGAGCAGTAAATATGAACAGAAAGATCATGAAACTTAAAAGAATCAATTTCGCCATTCTCTGAGGCCATTCTTCTATACCAGTTAGACGCATTGAAACTCGGACAGCTATCAGGGTAGCAACGATCATAATAACAGCCAAAAATATAGCCTCAAAAATAGCAGCATCGTCATGTGCAGTAAGGGCTGAACCAACGAAGAGAAAACAGGTAATCGGCAATGTGACTACCGCAAAACCGGGCTTCTTCAAACCAAGTAGCACATAGAGAATCGTAATTAATACTCCAATGATTACAAACATAGCTCCACCAAATTAGACTGCAGATAAGCTCGATATCAATTGTATTATCGGTAAGAACATCGCAAGGATGGCTATCGCCAGAATTCCACCTACGAAAACCAGCATCATCGGCAATAAAACCGCCCGCAATTTTGATTGTCCAAACCTTGCCTGCTCGGTATACATTTGTCCCAGGCTGTAAAGGTTGTCCTGTAGTTCGTCGCGTTGGGTGCCCAGTTGGATTGAATACAAAAACAGCCTTGGAATCATTCTGCAAAACTGTCCTGCCTCCAGTATGTTTGTCCCCTGCTCAAGCTGTCTGGCGAGCATTTCACTTTCCAGGATTAGCCTCTCGCTGCCGGTCGCCCCCGCAGCCAATCTCAGGCAGCTCGGCAAATCGCTGCCAGCCGCTACCATCATCACCATAGCCTCAGCCATCCTGCTAAGGATACTGCTACGATAGATCTTTCCCACAATTGGAAGAGTTAGGACGATTGATTCCTTAAATCTGCGCCCTGCTGGAAAGGATGAAAGCGCACTTAAGACAACAAGTATCGCAGCAATCAGGAATCCCACGGTTATCCAGAAGGGTATGACATTTTTCGCCATCCACAGAAAAAGGGTTGTGACAGGGTTCAATTTACCGTAAACCATTTCGGCCATTTCGGCAAGGATCGGCTCGAACTGCGGGATTACGAACATAAATACAAACGTTAATAAAATTGCTGCCAGGGTCAGAACAACAGCAGGATAGCTGACCGCCTCGAATATTATCCGCCTTGTCTGATTAGCCAGTTCCAGATGTCGGTTTAGACTTGTAAGCATCTCACTCAGTCTTCCGGTCTGGACCCCAGCCTTTAGGATTCGCCCGTAAAGAGGTGGAAAACGCTTTTGTCTTTTCTCAAACGCCTTTTCGATACTCACACCCGCTTCAAGCTCGCTCGCAATCTCATTAACCAGTCTCCGCATCGACTTCGAACTGACGTCGTTGGCAAGCTCGCGCAGGCCCCTTTCCATTGGAATCCCAGCCTTTGTAATTGAGGCGAGCTGCTGATTAAAAAGTAGAAACTCGTTCCTGCTTACAGCTTCCTTAGGCTTTTTAGGTTTAGCCTTTTCAATCGAATTTACAGCAAGCTGCATCTGCTTAAGCAGCTCGTGTGCCTCTTCGAGCGAGCCTGCTTCGATCGTCCCCGTCATGAGTCTGCCCGCTGATGTTAGTGCGTTATATTCAAATGCCGCCATTTTTTTGTCCTCTACTTGACGAAACAAATAACATGTCTCGAATGTCACTTTCGCATAATTAACTCATAATGAATCGCGTCTTTTTCGGTCCCGCCTTGTGTGGGTTCGGCTGTGAGAACCGCTCCTGCAGCAGTTCGGCGATATTCAAATGACTCTCCGGTTAACGGATCATCCGGAACTTCAACTTCAGCGATGTCACTGAGCTTATCCGGCAATTGTCCTTCGCGCTTCGCTGCATAAAGCCGTATCGCCTCTACGCACTGCAAAGCATTCAAGTTACTATCTAACCTCTTCGCGACTATTCGTACTCTTTCGTGCGCAGGTTCAATCTGTTGCTCGAATTGCTTACGAAGTGCATCATTCGTGACCTGCTCAAGATGAGCATGCTTCTCACTTTCTATCGCCTTTTCTATATCGATAAACGGCTCTGGCAGATTCTCAAGTGCCCAATACAGATTCGGGGCATTCTCGCCCTGTACGAAGTGCTCAACATCCCTACACATAAGCGCGCCAACAGCCACTCCAATTAACGCTTGTACAATAATTGGAGTTTGCCCCAGATGTCTGGCCATTCCAAAGCCTGTCTGCATTGCTGCCATGGCTCCATCATAC
>CAYSPM010000124.1:7096-8520 GCA_964432925.1 uncultured Pirellulales bacterium
CTCGTTAGCATCTTCAGACAACTTTGCTGGCCAGATCACCAACTTAGCTTCCCGCCCGAATGTCGGCATAGCTGCAATATTCAAACTAATCAGACAAATTGATAAGACTATCGTAAAATTCATTGATCGCCTGTTCATTAACCTATGATGCAGAATGTGCGATTCCACAAACTTTATTCATCTCTTGCTTGGTTGTTATTCCCTCACCAACCAGGCGCTCACCGTCAGTAAGCATATTTATGTGGCCCCTACTCATTAGCAAAGCTTCCAGCTCATCCAGGTCAGCTTTTGACAAGATTGCTTTTCGTAAATGGCTGTCCAGTTGGACTATCTCCGCTATTAGTACTCTACCTTTATAGCCGGTATTGAAACAATCACTGCAACCTACGGCTTCGTATAAATCTGTTTGTTCTTCTTTACGTTTGCATTGTTCGCAAAGTTTCCTGACGAGCCTCTGATTGAGAACCGCAGAGATGCTTGATGTCACCTGGTAGGGTTCAATGCCCATTTCCAGTAAGCGCAACAGCGCCCCTGCCGGTGAACCGCTGTGCATAGTGCTCATCAGCAAGTGGCCGGTCAGTCCAGCCTCAATAGCAATCCCGGCTGTCTCTGCATCGCGGATCTCACCAATCATCAGGACTTCAGGGTCCTGCCTGAGCAGTGACCGCAAAGCTATCGGAAACGTCATTTGACCATGTGGTGTGATTTGGACTTGTGTTACACCCTCGATTCTGATTTCCACCGGGTCTTCAAGAGAGACGATGCTCTTCCCGGAGAAATTCTTTAGAATATGCCGCAGCAAAGCGGCAAGTGTAGTGCTCTTGCCACTTCCCGCAGGGCCGGTCAGCAATAGAACACCCTGGCTCTTGGCTGCAATTTGTTTTAAGGCCGCAGTTATTTCGCTGGAAAAACCGAGCTGTTCCAATTCCATAAGCTCTCTATTCTTATAGAACAATCTCACGACTGCCCTTTGGCCGTGTATCGTTGGAAAGACAGCAAGGCGCTGGTCCATCACCCTATCACCGGTTTGAGATATCTGGATTCGACCTTCCTGGGGAATGTCGTTGCGATAGGTCAACAGACCACCCAGTACTTTTAACCTTGCGATTATATTTTCAGACAGTGCCTTTGGCAGCTTCTCGACGGTGCTTAGGACACCATCAAGGCGAAATTTTACGGCTAAATCAGAGTCGGTGGGCTCAAAATGAACGTCGCTGGCGCCGGATTGGACTGCTTTAGCGAGCAAATCATCTACCAAGGCTACAACGTCCTGTGCACCTGCGTTTTTCGCATAAGAGCCTTCAATAGAATTACTTACAACCATAACTCGTAACGCCTCGAAATTTTTAGTGTGGCATTGTGTCTATCCGCGATTATGACGCACAGGTATCAACGAACGTTAACGGAAAAATGAGAGTTTTTTT
>CAYSPM010000125.1:0-8390 GCA_964432925.1 uncultured Pirellulales bacterium
AAATCGGAGAAGACTTTGACCACAAATGTGAGGCTCTTATACTTGTCAGCATTTTCAATGTCCGCTGCTTTAAGTATCTGGTGGACGGCGATGCCATTTATCCTGCGCAACATCGGCGGTACAGAAGAGCATGTCGGATATGCCCCTGCAGCGAATATGCTTGGTTACATGTGCGGTTTGCTCGTGACAGGCTCGCTGTTGCATCACCTGGAACCCCGGTGGGCTTCACGCACGGCTGCAGCGATTATCTCTTTAGTTGCAGTTGTGATATGCATAGGAATTTACTTGGCAAGCCAATCGAGCCAGATTACCAGCCTTGTATGGATTTGGACCATCATTGTTCTTGCAGCTACAGCAGGCGTTGCAATGGCTTTATACTGGCCCTTTTTGATGAGTTGGGTCTCAGCCGGTTACGAGGGCCTGCTGTTGAATCAACGACTTGGATACTATAACGGAGCCTGGTCTGGCGCAGGATTGATAGGGCCATTGATAGGCGCAGTGCTCGTGGACATAAGTTCTATATTACCAATGATTGTCACCACAGGGTGCTTGGTATTATGCTTTGTTTCACTTAGTTTCGTAGGAAACAATAAAGTCGATCAGATAGAGCTGACCGCAAACACTGGTGGCCCTGCGGCTGACTACCCACGGCATCTGCTGATAAGGCTCAGGTGGATGGCTCGAATTGCGCTATTCAGTTCATGGGCATGTTTTGCCATTTATCGCTCACAGTTTGCTTTGCTTTTTACTAATTTTGGATTTTCTGAGTCACAGTTTGGAATCATTATTACCGCCTTTTCGGTTTTTAATTTTGCGATCTTTATCGGTGCTGGCAGATTTGCTTTCTGGCACTACAAGCCACTCTTGTTGATAGGGGCCCAAATGCTGTTCATCTTGTCTTTGTTAATGATTATATACGGTCGAGGCTTCTGGATGTTTTTCTTATCCTTTATTGTATTAGCTTTTGGTTTTAGCTTTGCATACAGCTCGCACCTCTATTATGGTGCATACGGCAGCAAAAGACGTTCGGCAAGAATGGCGGTACACGAAATCACCATATCTCTGGGAGTGTTTGTCGGCTCAGCGGCGGGCGGATACCTGGCAAAAAACATCAGCCCTTACTCTCCATACTGGTTTGCCCTTGTGATTTTCTCTGTAGGATTACTTGCTCAATTGGTTATATTGCTAAGTGCGCAAATTATGCCCATGCGAGAATGAGCTCGTATTCCCACTTGAGCTATTCCGATTGGATATATACGGGGCTGAAGCTTTAATATCTCGCCAATAACTCGCTTATCGATAGGAATTTGCTAAATCTGCCTGGTGTATGTTCCGAAGGTTGTGAATCTTGTCTTTCTCGCTATTTTGCAAGGCACATCGAATAGTTTTCTTGCTTGTCAATGTCGAGTATGATATACTTATTAGGTAAATTCTTCCTGGTCATCACAAGTGTTGTCGAAGTATCGGATCATGGTAGGATATGCTCGCTTGTGATTTGGAGGTGGGATATTTGATTTGTAGATGACGATTCATCATCTCGCAAGTCGCAGGATACTAAACGTATCTTATCTTCATACTATATAGTGTTGTGAGTATCAACATGCTGGAGGAGTTAAAGTGAAACTTGCATTATTATTCATGGCTTCCATCCTGGTTATTGCTCCATGCAATGTGCTTGGCAATGATTTTCTGTTAAACCTCGGTCCCGAAGAGCTTGTAGAAGCCGATGGTATTGATATCCAAGTGCCCGGCTACTCGGTGCCGTCTTTCGTTGACTGGAACAACGATAACTTAAAAGACCTTGTCATTGGCCAGGGCAGCAGCATTGGAAACGCCAAAGTCCGAGTGTATCTCAATATTGGAACCGAGTCTGATCCTCAGTTCAGCGACTATTTTTATGTCCAGTCTAATGGCTCGACTCTGACCTGCCCAGCAGATGATTGTCAGGGATGCTTCCCCCGATTGGTTTATTGGGATGAGGATAATTGCAAGGACCTACTTATAGGCCAGACCGACGGAACCGTCAAAATCTTTTTGAATGTAGGGACCGATGAAGACCCGACCTTTGATGGCGGAGCTTACCTCCAGTCTAACTCTACGGGCACGAAGTTGGATGTTGGAGCGAGGGCAGCACCAAACCCCGTTGATTGGGATAACAATGGAAGGTTGGACCTCATTGCTGGTGCGTATGATGGCGGTATTCACATGTATCCCAATTGTGGTTGTGGTGGTCCTGTACCCCCGCATTTTTCTTGTCCGATTCCGGGATACTTAGTGTCCGAAGACGGTGGCGACCTGATTGTCCCTTCACATTGCTCAAGTCCCGTTACAGCCGATATTGATGGTGACGGCAGGAAAGACCTTCTCTGTGGTAATACTGATGGACAGTTATTATTCTATAGAAACATAGGAACCGACACGGAACCGGCTTTTTCGGGTTATTCCTTTGTCCAATCTGATGGAGTCCCGATAGATCTTGCCGGCTCACCGCGTTCAAGGCCATTCGTTTGCGACTGGAATGGTGACGGCTGCCTTGATGTTCTGATTGGCTCTGGCGATGGAAAAATACATCTATACAGAGGCATCCCCGCACCGGATGAAACAGATGTTGGTAGGGGCTTATTGCTTAACCTCGGTTTGGAAGAAATAATTCAGGCCGACGGCGATGACATTCAGGTGCCGGGATACTCGGTACCGTCTTTAGTTGACTGGAACAACGATCAGCTTAAAGATCTCGTCATAGGCCAAGGCAGCAGCTCCAGCAGAGCCAGGATCCGCATATATTTGAATGTTGGAACTGAAGCAGAGCCGCAGTTTGCTGATTACTTCTATGCACAGTCCAATGGCGACGATCTAACTTTGACTGCTTCCGGATGTTTAGGATGCTTCCCTCGTGTCGTTTACTGGGATAAAGATGACCGCAAAGACCTGCTTGTGGGCTTGGCTGATGGAACTGTTAAGATATTTACCAATATTGGAACAGATGAGAGCCCGACCTTCGATGGCGGAGCAAATATTCGTGTCGGCACTACCGGCAGTCGGATCCTTGATGTAGGATCAAGGGCCACACCAACATTTGTGGACTGGGACAGCGATGGTATGTTAGACCTTGTCGTCGGTGCCCTCGACGGTAAAATACACATTTATTACAATTGTAGCGGTGACGATGCCTTACAACCACTTTTCTCCTTATCTGATTCGGATGGAATATACGCTCAGGAAGATGACACATCTTTGATTGTACCTTCGAAGCGTTCCAGCCCTGTCGTTCTTGACCTCGATGGTGATGGGAACAAGGATATTCTAACAGGTAACACAAATGGTCAATTGCTGTTCTATAAGAATGTTGGAACCGATTCGCAACCGGTGTTCTCTGGCTACCTGCCTGTGGATTCTAATGATAGCCCAATAGACCTTCCCGGCTCACCGCGCTCCAGGCCCTTCGTATGTTACTTCACTGGTGACGGTCATTTCGGCCCAGCCGATGTTTATCCGGATGTTCTTATTGGCGCAGCGGATGGAAAGGTGCATTTATATCGCGGTATTCCGGCACCATCTGACATAAGTATTGATGGCTATGTGGACTTCCTCGATTTTGCGATACTCGCCGAACATTGGCTCAGCATCGACTGTGATGATTGCCAAGGTGCTGACATAACCGGTGATGGAAAAGTAGACGTTGACGATCTGCAGCAGCTTATTGAGAGCTGGCTTGAAAAGAAGACTCCATAACGGTCTTATATTGCTTTAGGGTGCACTTTACTCAATACTACTGCTGCGTCCGTAAGCAAACAGCATACCGACCTTTCTGTAAGGACTTTTGCTGCATCTTATGTAGCACGACTGAACTCGCATAGTCTGCGATCTTGGTTTTGCCTGCCTTTACAACATGGTCATATCACATCTTGTTGATTAATCTTGCGCTGAAGCATCTCATTTTTGCCGATGATTTTGAGGTTCGCTTATCATTTCCGTGCTATAGTTCGTTCATTAAATGCGCAAGATTTTTATTAGCACGCCCATACCTTTTGGCTTATAATTTGTTGTTTCTATCAGGAAGGCTTGACAGATAAGAAGCCGGCCAATAGTATATAGCTCTTTTATTTTTAAAGAACCTGCGAACCAAAACATACATTGGGAAGCTCAGGTCATTGTGTAGTTTCTCGTCAATGATGCAGGGTACTATTAGTCCCATGATCGATTTGGATTGCTCAAGTTGGCAGCAGCGCTATTCTGCTTCCGGCATTTTTACTCTTAGGTGCCGGATTCCCGACAGGCCCGGTATGCTCGGAGAGCTCACCTCTGCGATCGGCCAGGTCGGTGCCCATATAGGTCAGGTCAATCTTGTCAGCCTGGAACCTCAGCATAAGATCCGTGACATCACTGTCTTTTTACCTGACAGAGTTCAGATTGAAAATGTCCTTGCTGCGATAAAGGCCCTTGACGCTGTGGAAATCGTCTCAGTCACGGACGACATCCTTGAAATACACAGGCGCGGGACAATCGAGATGGTCAGCAGGGTACCAATCAAAGGTCAGACCGACTTGAGGATGGTTTATACTCCTGGCGTGGCATCAGTATGTGAAGAAGTGAAGCGCGATCCAGCCACTGCATGGGAAATGACCGGCATTTGTGACAGAGTGGCAATAGTAACCAACGGAACGGCTGTTCTGGGATTAGGTGACATCGGTCCCTTAGCCTCGCTGCCGGTTATGGAAGGCAAAGCTGCGCTATTAGCAGAGTTCGTTGGCATAAGTGGCTTTCCTATCCTTATCGACACTAAAGATATTGATACCTTTGTCCAGACGGTAGTGCGAATAGCCTCGGGCTTTGGTGCAATTCAGCTTGAGGATGTTGCTGCACCTGCCTGCTTTGAAATTGAGGAGAAGCTAAGTGCACAGCTTAATATCCCTATTTTTCATGATGACCAGCATGGAACCGCCACAATCGTCCTTGCTTCTCTGATAAATGCCCTGCACCAGACTGGCAAGGACCCCAAAAGTTGTTCTATTATCATGTTAGGAGCTGGTGCCGCCGGTTACGCTGTCAGTCGGATGTTGCTTGAGTTCGGGATTGGTGATATTGTACTTTATGATTCCAAAGGGCCCATTTACCGAGGCAGAGCCGAGAACATGAATCTTTATAAGCGGCGTCTGGCAGAAATCACGAACAAGGAGAATCAAACTGGCACCTTAGCCGAAGGATTTGTCGGCAAGGACATTTTTATCGGCCTGTCACGTCCCAACGTAGTTTCCAGGGATATGATTGCCTCGATGGCAAAGGACCCTATTGTCTTTCCTTTGGGCAATCCCGTTGGCGAGATAAGCAAGGAGCAAGCTCTCCAAGCAGGAGCCGCAATCGCAGCCGATGGCCGGGATATTAATAACGCATTAGCCTACCCCCCAATATTCCGTGGCGCCCTGGATGCAAGAGCTACCGAAATAAATCTAAACATGAAATTGGCCGCTGCAAAGGAACTGGCCGACCTCACACCCCAGGGCAGCCTGCTGCCCGATATTCTCGATAGAGAAGTGCACAAGAAAGTCGCCCAGGCTGTGGCTGCTGCCTGGCAAAGCTGAAAAACTGTTGTCGTACACAGGTACGAATATCCGCAAGTTTTAGATAATTTGAATTGCCGGAACGCCGATGGAGCTAATAAAGAAAATCAAAGAGACCGAGACACAGGCCCAACAGATTATCGAAAAAGCCAAAGCTGAGGTAGCCGAGCTTAGCGAGCAGGCTCGTACGCGACGTCATGAATTGCTTGAGCGAGCCCAGCAGCAGCGTAAGAGAGCAGCCGAAGCCGCTATCGACGAGGCACGCTCACAGGGCCAGGCAGAGGCCGAAACTCTCAAAGCAGAAGCCGAAAACCAACGTCAACAATTACGGGCCAAGGCAGAACCGAAAATAGCTGACGCCGTGGCGAAGGTGATGAACTACTTGAAAGGCTAATATGGCCGTAGCCCAGATGATAAAAGTGATGATCGTCACCCATCGCTCGCAGGCTTCGCAGCTTCTCGAAACCCTGCAACGAGAGGGCATCTGCCAGATTCTTAATGCAGAGGAGGCAATCGTCAGTAAGGATGCTCCCGACCTTGTTCAAGCCGTAAAAAAGCCAGGAGACATCGAAACACTACTCGCTCACATACAAAAAAACACTACATTTTTGAAAAGCCATGCCCAGCCGCAAAAAGGCTTTGCTGCTGTATTTTCTCCACGTGCCGTCGTTGACGAGCGCGCATACAACGAAATTATTTCCGATGCGGATATTCTCAAGGTTGTTGATGAATCTGAAAACCTTGCTGCGTCAATAGAAAAGACCACAACAGAAATCGACAACCTAAACGTCACTTTGGATATATTATACCCATGGGAATCTCTGACAACCCCCGTGGAGGAAATCGGCCCGCTTCAATATACAATCTCTTGGCCCGGCCTCATCCCCAGCCAGCATTTTAATCAGGTCGAACAGGATATTAGTCAATTCGATGCCGCAATCCAACTGGTAGGCACAGCCGCCGGCAAACACGCCTGTATTATAGTCTCCTTGACCGAAAACGCCCAGGATGTGCAGAAGCTCTTGCGCTCAGCAGAGTTCGAGCCGGTCCACTTCGAGTCTATGAAAGGAACTGCCGCAGATTTGATTCGCCAGTATAGCGACAAGTTGAATCAGGCCCGGCAGCAATTGCAAAATTACCAGAAAACCGCAGCCTCTTTATCCAAAAACCTTCTTAAGCTCCAAATTTTGCACGACCATTACAAAAACCTCCTTCAGAGAGAGCAAACAAGAGATACTGCACCGGCAACACAACACACCGTCATATTGGAAGGTTGGGTCAAAAGGCATGACTATCCTCGCCTTGAAAAAGTAATCTCGCAGTATGAGGCCACGAGCTTGACGCAGATCAAACCCGCTGAGGATGAGCAGGTTCCCGTCGAGATAGAGAACAAGAACATCATAAGGCCATTTGAGGTTATAACACGTCTGTATGGTATGCCGCGATATTTCGAGGTGGATCCGACAAAGTTCTTAGCTCCGTTTTTCGCCATCTTCTTTGCGCTTTGTCTGACCGACGCCGGCTATGGCCTTGTTATCATCGCTGTTATGATATTTCTAATCAAAAAAATGCAGGGCGACAAAAAGCTGATGTGGATGCTGGGGATTTGTTCTGCTGTCACAATTGTGACTGGATCTCTAACGGGTGGCTGGTTTGGAGATGCCATTCAGCAGTTCATACCCGTCTTGAAGCCGGTCAGAGAAAAGATGCTCTGGTTCGATCCTTTTGAAAACCCGATGATGTTCTTCGGACTCTCACTCGCGATCGGCTATACCCAAATTCAGGCAGGTCTGCTGATCGCGTTTGTATACAACCTAAAGCGCAAGGACCTCGCTGCCGCTGTCTTTGACCAGGCCACATGGCTTGTCATGCTCAACTCGATTGTCTTATTTGGTGCCGGCAAAGCCGGCGTCATATCACCGCTGCTTGGCACATTCTTTGGTCGCCTCGCACTGGTCCCTGCTTTAGCTATCCTTTTATTTAGCCACAGAGAAGGTGCTCTGGCAGGCCGGATCGGCATGGGAGCATACAACTTGTTTAGCACAATCTTTTATGTCGGCGATGTCCTCAGCTATCTTCGCTTAATGGCCCTGGGCATGGTGACCGCCGGCATCGCTATGGCTGTCAATGTAATAGCAAAAATCTCTCTTGATATTCCCTACGGCATCGGTGTTGTAGTTATGATCTTGGTGCTCATTGGAGGCCATGGATTTAATATCGCTATGTCCGGCCTGGGAGCGTTCGTGCATACGTTGAGATTGCAGTACGTTGAGTTCTTCCCCAAGTTCTTCGTCGGAGGCGGGCGAAAATTCGAGCCCCTTGCCAGGAAGTACGAGCACGTTTATATCAAAAACGCAACAGAGAACTGAACCTTACACTATAAGATGCGAAAGGAGATTGCGCAATGGACTATGGAATGATATTGGCTTTGGGCGGCGCGGGTTTAGCGGCTTTGTTGGCTGGTATCGGTTCAGCGATAGGAATCGGCATAGCCGGCAGAAGCGCGACCGGCGTCCTTAGCGAAAAGCCCGAACGATACGGACAGATGTTCATTATGGTCGTCCTGCCGGGAACACAGGGATTCTATGGCTTCTTAGCCGCATTCATGGTCATGTTGAAACTTAATTTCTTCGGCGAAGGACAACTGCCCGAATTGTCCGCCTCGCTTGGATTGCAGGCCTTCGTTTCGTGTCTGCCAATCGCCTTTGCCGGCCTGGTTAGCGCGATCTTTCAGGGCCGAGTTTGTTCCGGCGGCATACTAATGACCGCTAAAAGACCCGAGCTGGCCTTCAAGGCCGGTGTCATCTTCGCCGTCATGGTCGAGATTTACGC
>CAYSPM010000126.1:0-8387 GCA_964432925.1 uncultured Pirellulales bacterium
TTTTACTGGATCGGTGTTAATCAGTGTTTTTTTCATTTCGGGAAGTTGTCTCAAGGATTGCAATGATAGCCAGTATCATAAAGGTCTGGGTAAAGATCAGGATCGCACCGGTTAGATTAACCTGATATAGGAAAATTGCACTCAGGCCGGTGCAGAGCGTAGCTAAGTATAATGTCAGAACTGTTTGGGTCTGAGTTAAGCCTCGCCCTTTTAATCGGTGTGAGAAATGTTGAGTGTCACCTACGAATGGGCTTTTGCCCTGGCTGATGCGGAGCATGGTGACACTGATAAAGTCATAGAGTGGTACGGCCATAACGATTAGGGGTAGAAATACTGGGTACCAGGAGCCGCTTTGTGCTTGTTGATAATAGGTTGTGCGCAAAGTCAGCACGGCAACAAAGAAGCCTACGACGAGAGAACCGGCGTCGCCCATAAATATCTTGGCCGGCGGGAAATTAAATACCAAAAAACCTAACAGAGTTCCAACGAAGACCAGAGCCAGGCCGCCGACAAAGACCTGGCTGTTTGTTGCAGCAGCGATGAACAAGATTGCGCTTGCTATTGCTGCAATTCCAGCAGAAGCGCCATCCATGTTGTCGAGAAAGTTAAAGGCGTTAATGATAAGGACAATCCAAAGGGCTGATAGCGCAGAGGTAATGAATCTGTTCTCGATAAAGAACTCAACTCTGATTTCAGCGATGGCGGCGGCGATTATTGCAACCACAAACTGCACGGCGAGTTTGGGAAATGGGCCAATCGGCTTTTTGTCATCCCAGAGACCGAGTAGAAACAGGATCAGAGCACATAGTGACATAAATACGAGTTCTCTAATCCTTGCAAGGAAGTCAGTTGGGTCGATGTTGGCGAATTCGCTGAGCCGGCTGAGATGGCCGGGTAGGACGAGGAATTTTATTGCTGTTGTGCCTGTTATAATGAATGCCATTAATGTTAAAAAGATAGCGAAACCGCCGCCGAGAGGAATGGCGCCACTGTGGTATCTGTCGACGGCTGGATGAGCGACGAAGCCGATACGGCTGCTCAGTTTTCGTACAACCGCCGTCAGAATCGCTGACAGCGAGAATGAGCCGATAAGCAAGATCGCTGCTAATACAGTCAACGGATCGATTTTAGCTGCTCCAGTAATCGGGTTCTTACTTTATCGAAGAATTCATGATAACACACTTGCCGGTAGTCGGGATACGTATATGGTAGGGGGCACCATGAGCCTTTGTCAAAGATAAGTGTTGTCTCAGCGTAGATTTTATTGCCGATGTATAAACGATGCGAATAGTTTTTAGTGCTGGCGAGCACGAGCTTGGATGGTTCGATAAGGCCAGGATCGAGATTGATGGGCCTTGGCAGATCTAAAGAAAGCTTATTGGCCAGGTCTTGTTCGAGTTTGTTCGTTTGGTGTTTGATTTTTGCGAGTTTACCTGGATCGATTAGTTCTTCTATACTGACAAATTGCCTAAGAATGTTCGGGCCGATTTGGTCTTTGTAATAGTCGGTCTGATTGAAGGGCCAGATGTCACTTGTAAGGTCGATTTTACCTAGTGCGTGGTGCACGAGTTCGTTTGCTGCTTTGAGGCAGTCTTCGTTGGCGGCGAGGATTCCAACAATAAGCTTTACCGGCGTTGGGTCTTTAAGTTGCCACATTTCTTTTGAAAACTCAACCAGTGCAGCGGCCAGCATTTAATTATACATCGCAGATTCGCACGGCGTTGGATAGGCCTGCAAGTGGGTCACCTTTGGGGACGAACTCATGGGCGACATAGCCTGTAAATCCCGTATCAATAATGGCGCGCATAATAGCAGGATAGTAAAGCTCCTGGGTTTCATCGATTTCGTTTCGGCCGGGATTGCCACCAGTATGGTAATGGCCGATGTAGTCTTTGTTGTCACGGAGGGTGCGGATGATGTCACCTTCCATAATTTGAGCATGGTAAATATCGTACAGGATTTTTACTCGCTCCGAGCCAACCCTCTTGCATACCTCAACGCCCCATCTCATGTTGTCGAACATGTAATCCTTATGGTCAACTTTGCTGTTGAGGTATTCCAGGCATATTGTAACCTTTTTCTGTTCTGCGTAGCCGATGATTTGTTTAAGGGCGGCGACGCTGTTGTCGATTCCCTCTTCATCAGACATACCAGCCCGATTGCCAGGGAAGCTGATAACGTTGGGATATCCATGCTCGGCAGCGGCATCGATAGCAGAGCGGATTTTAGCAAGGCATTCAGCGTGGTTCTCTGTCCTGTTTAATCCTTTTGTCAAGCCATGCGTCGATTCTACCATTGAGCAAATAAGACCGTGCTTTTTAAGAGTTGGAAAATCCTTTGGCTGTAGCAAGTCTATTGCTTTCAGGCCTATTTTCTTACAGACTTCGCAAAGCTCATCGAGCGACCATTTGCTGTAGCACCATCGACTCACCGATTGATTGATCCGGCCTTTTGAAACTATGTGTTCAACGTTGTCGGCAAGGCTGGCTTGTACAGTTTTAGCTAAAGTGCCTGCGAATACGCCAGCGGCTGCAAAGGATGTGTTACGGATAAGTTTTCTTCTGGAGATTTTGCCATTGTCCATGTTCGTTCTCCTCATCTGGATGATTTTTATTTTTGTATTTAGTTCATTTAATTCTGGCAAGGATATATAAAAAATTTCAGTAAAAAGTGCAAAGTGTGTAATCGGACATTATTATATACATACAGGATTATGGTATCAGTTGTTCTTTTAATGATTTGACCAGTTCAGCAGTTTTTGCTGCAGCTTTATCAGCAGAAACTTTCTGGCTTTTGTGCTCAGAACGCAATTTTATCTCTATATTTCCATCGGCCAGCGATTTTTTGCCGACGGTTAGTCTAACCGGTATACCGATTAGGTCAGCGTCTTTGAATTTGACTCCAGCGCGCAACGGTCGATCATCAAGTAATACATCGGTACCATTATCAAGCAATTGTTGATATAGATTCTCAGCCGCACCAGCTACCTCTTTGTCTTCTTGATTTACACAGGTGATGATGACCTCAAATGGTGCGATACTAATTGGCCAGATGATGCCGTTCTCATCGTTGCCCAGTTCGATGGCCGAAGCAAGGATGCGGTTTATACCGATGCCATAGCAGCCCATGATACAGGGCTTTTCGTTACCGTTTTCGTCGAGGAATGTGGCACCGAGCTTTTTGCTGTATTTCGTTCCGAGCTTAAAGACCTGTCCGACCTCGATGCCCTTTTTGAAGAGCAGTTTTTTGCCTTTGTACGTGTCACCTTCTTGGGCATAGCGAATGTCTGCGACGATAATGTTATCACCATTAAGTGGAAAATCTCTGCCCGGCACGACGTTTTTGATATGGTAGTCCGTTTTGTTAGCGCCGGTGACTCCAACATGCATTGCTGCCACCGCGTGGTCGATAATCAATTTCGCTACATTGTTGGCTAATCCCATTGGCCCAGCAAAGCCGACCTTGGCACTTGTGACTTTTTCGATGGTCAACTCATCGGCCAAATCGATGTGTTCACCACCCAGTGCCTGGGTGAGTTTTTCAGGATTAACGTCATGGTCGCCCCGCACCAAAACAGCGATGACATTATCTACTGCAGAATAGATGAGGGTTTTTATCATATCTTTCGGCTGAGTCTTGAGGAAGGCGCAAACGGCCTCGATACTGCCGATATTTGGCGTATGGACTTCCTGCATCGACGGCAGATTCCTCGACTCGCTTCCCCTTCGACCTCGCTCAGGGCTAAAGGCTGAATCGCTCGGAATGACAGAGGGAGAAAGCGAATCAACCTCTGCTCTTTCGAGGTTTGCGGCGTAAGAGCCATCTTCGGTGTAGACAATAGTGTCCTCGCCGGATTCGCATGGGACGGTGAACTGGTGTGAGCCGGAGCCGCCCATTTCGCCGACCTCTGCCTCGACAATGACGTATTCGAGGCCGCAACGTTTGAAAATCCTGCAATAGGCGTCGTACATTGCTTGATACGATTTGTCGAGGCCCGCAGGCTCGGCGTCGAAGCTGTAGGCGTCTTTCATTATGAACTCTCTGGACCTGATAACGCCAAAGCGGGGGCGGAACTCGTCTCGGAACTTGGGACTTATTTGGTAAAGGTTGATTGGCAATTGCTTGTACGATTTTATTTCGCCGGCAGCGAGGTGGGTAACGACTTCTTCGGCAGTAGGGCTAAGCACATTTCCTTTGCCATGGCGGTCGTTGAGACAGAATATTGTCGGCCCATAATCAACGCTGCGGCCGGTCTTCTGCCATAGCTCCAGCGGCTGCATAGAGGGCACGAGAATCTCCTGTGCGCCAGCTCTATTTATCTCCTGGCGGACGATTCCTATGATTTTCAGCAGGCTGCGCCAGCCGAGCGGCAGATAAGTATATGTTCCGCTGGCAACCTTTCGGCACAGGGCCGCTCGAATCATTAGCTTGTGGCTGGTTACCTCTGCGTCGGCAGGAATCTCTTTAACTGTAGGTATGAACAACTGGCTGTATCTCATTGTAGTACCGCGTATTTCGTATTGCGTAAGTTATGTACCGGAGTTCAATTTTAGATAGAATATATAGCTCAAATCTGACTGTGTTTCAAGGATATTTAGTGGATTGCTTGTTAATGATGTCCTGGGAGCGCGGGGGAGCTAAATGAAATATTGAGGGAAAATTGGTGGGAGTGGTCTTGTCAGTCTTTATCGGGCAGGCTAAAATCTGCTCAGACATGCCAAAAATATGTCGAGTGGTGTTCGGAGAAGATCCTCTTAGGGAGAAACTGAGGTTCCATGTTCAACATCAAAGGGAAGTTAGAAGATGACAGCTCGGAAGCGGACCAATAAGCTGATGCTTTCCGACAGGAGAAGTCTTGACCTTGTAGTCGGCACTCGGCTTGGCAAATACCGGCTGGGAAAACATCTTGGTACTGGTGGAAGTTGTGAGGTCTGGAAGGCTAAAGATTGCGTAGAAGATATCACGGTGGCGCTTAAAATCCCGCAGTTGGATGTTAAGGGTAAGCGTGACGATCATAGTCTTTTCCGCGAAATTCGTCTCGTTGCTCGATTGCGGCATCCCCACATAATGCCAATCAAGAACGCCGACATTGTCAATGGTCACGTTGTTCTGGCGACCGAACTGTCGGTAGGGACTCTGGCTGATCGGTCCAAACCAATGTCAGCTCGGCGAATCGTATCAATTACCAGCCAGGTACTCGAAGGACTTGCCTACGCGCACCGGAATCGGGTCGTGCACTGCGATGTTACGCCGGGCAATATTTTTCTGTTTCCGGATGGTCGGGCAGCACTTGGAGATTTCGGGATCAGCCTCAAGGTCAAAGGGCGTATGGAAACGGTAGATGAGTTCGGCACTCCGGGGTATGTGGCACCGGAGCAGGCTTACGGTAAGCCGACGTATCGAAGCGACTGTTTCTCAGTGGCGCTGATTCTCTATGAGTATCTAACGGGTTTTTTGCCGCGCTGGCCTTTTCGCTGGCCTTTACGGGGACATCAGCGTTTGAAAGAGCGGACGAATCTGGCAATGGTGCGGTTTTTCAAGCGGGCTTTGACGGTGGATCCTGCACAGCGCTTTAGCAATGCAGAGGAAATGCTAACGGCATTGGTGCAGGCGGTGCCAAAGGAGCTGCAAAAAGGGCTCGTTAGATCGGCGGGTGAAAGAAAAAAACTCGACTGGCAAAAGATGCGACGAGGGACTTTCATAAAGAAGTATGGCAGAGTTCTGCCGGTCGTGTTTCGATGCGTTGACTGTGGCGAACCGATAGCTGAGAGCATGTTGGTCTGTCCGTGGTGCGGCAGCAGGCGAAACCGCTTCGATAACAACAGCCAATTCAGTTATATTTGCGCTCGCTGTCATAAGGGAGTATTGCCGGAGTGGCGTTATTGTCCTTGGTGTTATGGGCCGGGATTTGCATCACCAAGCTCGATTCGTACAGCGGGAGCACGGTATCAGGCACACTGCAAGTATTGCAAAGGAAAACTGATGCGTTTTATGCGCTACTGTCCATGGTGCCATCGAAAGGTACGGCAGGCGTGGCAGGTACGACCGTTTCCTGAAATTTGCGGGCGGTGTAAGTGGCCTGTAGACTCGACATTCTGGAATTACTGTCCGTGGTGCGGGCAGTGCCTCGTATAGTTGAAGCGTAAATGCGTGGATGCGTTAATGAGTGTATGTGTGCATGAGTGAGCGAGTTGACATCGGTAACAATGAGGTAGTGGCATCAGGGCTTGCATTTCATTGGGGTGCAGCCAGCGATGTAGGTAAGCTGCGAGAAGAAAATGAGGATGCTTATTTTATTGAGCCGGAGATAGGATTATTTTTAGTTTCCGATGGTATGGGTGGACATCGCGGGGGAGAACTCGCATCGAGAATAATCGTAGAAGATTTACCGCCTATGATCGAGAACGGGCTGGATAAACTTAGATCGCCAAGTCCACGAGCGATACGTTCTCTTTTGAGAAGGACAGTGGCTGAGCAAAGTAAGCAGTTACGGATGGAGGGAGGCAGTGAAAACGGCTACAAAGATATGGGGGCTACCGTAGCTATGGCTTTGTTGGTTAATGGAAGGGCTTATATTGCCAACATTGGCGATAGTAGGGTCTATCGTTTTCGCAAAGGGAGATTAGTTCAGCTTACGAAGGATCATTCTGTTGTATCCGAGCTTCTGGAGCGGGGAAAGATAGAGCCTGAAGAGGTCGAAAATCACGTAGCACAGGGCCAGATAACGCGTTATGTTGGAATGGACAGGATAGCTCGCGCGTATGTGCGGTCTTTTGCCCTTAGGCGAGGAGATCGATTGCTGTTGTGTACAGATGGTCTGACGGATATCGTGGACGACAAAGGTATTGCTGCGATCTTGAGCAAAGAACTGGATAGTCAAGGTTTCTGTGACACGCTGGTTAAGACAGCTAATGCGGGCGGTGGAACAGACAACGTTACTGTCATTATTGCTGATTGGCTTGGCTGTTAATACCGGAGGCAGCATGCCAAACTTGCAAATCACAGGTTAGCCATCCGGAGTAGATTGTTTCGGAGCTACCTGAAGTTTTGCTGCCTCGCTCCCAACGGTGGACAGGTATAACCTTGCAAGGATGGAAATTTCGCATTATGATAGGGCTGTTCGGATATAAATTCAGCGACGGAGCTTAAAATGGCACACAAGTTTATTAATGAGATAGAACCGGGTGAGGCGATAGATGACGTATACATGGTTAAGGAGCCGATTCTGCGAAGCACGACGAAGGGCGATTTGTACATCGCAATGTTTCTCTCGGATAAGACTGGCCAACTGAACGGACGGATGTGGCAGGCGAGCGAAGAGATTTACAAAGCTCTGCCCAAACCCGGCTTCGTTCGCATTCAGGGCAGAAGCGAGCTTTACCAGAATAATCTTCAAATCATTGTGAATAGCATTGCCGTTGTAGATCCAAGTAAGGTTTGTGTGGACGATTTTTTGGCCCACACGGATAGAGATATAAAGCAAATGTTCACCGAGCTAAGAAGCACCGTTGGCCAGGTGAGGAATCCACAGTTAAAGGCGTTGGTCGAGGAGTTTCTCACCGACCGTGAGCTTATGAAAAAATTTTGTCAGGCGCCAGGTGGAGTGAAGCTGCATCATGATTATATCGGGGGTTTGCTGGAGCATACATACGATATGCTGCAAGTTTCGGTTGCGATACTTCCTTTGTATCCACAGGTGCAGGCAGATTTAGTCCTGGCGGGGATATTCCTTCACGATATCGGCAAGACCGAAGAGCTTTCGTACGATATGGCATTTTCTTACACGGACTCCGGGCAATTGATTGGGCACATCGTTAAAAGTCTTCTTATGATAAATCAAAAGGCCGATGTTCTTAGGTCTAAAGGCACACAAATTGACCAGGCAATTATTGATACACTTGGGCACATTATCCTTTCACACCATGGGGAATATGAATTCGGCTCACCAAAGCTACCGGCCACACCCGAGGCATTTATGGTCTATTATATTGACGATCTGGACGCCAAGCTCAACCAGGTGACCTCAGCGATCGATAATGAAATGAGCGATTCTAACTGGACGGCCTGGAAGAGCGCTTTGCAGACCCGGCTTTATCGCAAGCGCATTGAGTGATATGCATTCCGTATTATTATTTTTATTTTGGCGTTAGCATTTAGAATAGCAATAGAATCTGTGTTTGTGCCGATGAGCTTTGTAAAAAACGGTCCGGCGGGGCTATCCCCCCGCCTTAGCCCCGCCGGTTTTCTTCGGCGGTGGCATTCGGCTTGCGAATTTTGTTTGTGCTGTTAGTTTGGCAATATCGAGTAATTCATGGATTGGCTAAGTCTTTTCTGTGGGGGGTGACAACGTTATGTCACACCTTCTGTAAAAAACTACTATTTCTCGC
>CAYSPM010000127.1:0-8373 GCA_964432925.1 uncultured Pirellulales bacterium
CGCTGGCGCTATCTGTTGGGATGCTTATGCGTACTGTTGTTGCTTAAAAAATATCTTATATCGCACATGCTCACTTATTTTAATTTCGATGAGGCTTTGTGGAATCTTTGCGGCGAGTCTGCAAAACTTCTTTTATTGTATCAGCTTTATGATCTGTTCGAGATCGTTGGGTGCTTCGATAGGTGGATTGCTGAATTGACCCTGTTTTTCTTTGTGGTAGTTAACCGTGACATTGGGGTCCTTTAGTGGGTGTCCGGTCAGCACACAGGCAACTCGCTGGTCTTTTTCGACAACACCCTCAGCAAGGAGGTGCTTTAAACCTGCTATTGTCGCTGCAGAAGCTGGCTCACAGCCAAGACCGTACTTGCCTATGATTGCTTTGGCATCACAAATTTCTTCGTCGCTCACCGCACGCACGATACCATCACATATATCTATGGACCGCAGGCATTTCTTCAGATTGACCGGCCGGGCAATTTCTATTGCGGAGGCGCATGTATGTGGAGAAAAGTTACGGGCAGTCAAATCCGCGTAATAGTCATCGATAATTTGTTGATCGACCTGGCCATTATTCCATATTAACTTTTTGTTGTTGACTAGGTCGGTCAGGGTATCGGCGCCGGTAGCGTTGATGATAGCCATTCGTGGTATTCGCTCAATCAGGCCAAGTTGTTTCAATTCATAAAAAGCCTTTCCAAAAGCACTGGAGTTGCCGAGATTTCCACCTGGAACAATTATCCAGTCCGGCACGTCCCATCCCAGTCCTTCTATGATTCGATACATTATGGTCTTTTGGCCTTCGAGCCGAAATGGATTCAGTGAATTTAGTAGGTACAGCCCCAGTTTACTGCACACAGCCTGAACCTGCCGCATACAATCGTCGAAGTCACCTTTTATCTGAATAGTCTGTGCGCCATAGTCCATTGCCTGGCTGAGTTTGCCAAAGGCGATTCTGCCGGAGCCGATAAAGACAGCGCATTTTAAACCACAGCTATGAGCATACAGTGCCACCGACGCAGAGGTGTTGCCGGTCGAAGCACAGGCGCAGGATTTTGCTCCCACCATCATCGCATGGCTGAACGCCGCGGCCATCCCGTTATCCTTGAACGAGCCGGACGGATTGAGACCCTCGTATTGCAGATACAAACAGTCGGCTTTCATTTCCAGGTATTCTGCGATAGCGCAGTTTTGCTGCAGAATTGTCTGGCCCTCACCGATAGTTACCTTGTGCTGGTCGGGGCAAAAATCCAAGAGCTCGCGGAACCGCCAGACGCCAGAAAAATCCAGCCGATTATCTCTGTTGGCCCAGCGCTTAGCGAAGTCACTGAGTCTATCTGGCACCGGGACTTTATCCCAATTGTATTGCGCATCCAGCAGCTCACCGCATTTGGGGCATTTGAAAATCACCTCGCCGCAGTCAAACTCTGCCCCGCAATCCGGATTGATACACTTTTGATAAGCTGCGCCGGTATGTTTTAATGAGCACATCAACAAAAATCTCACAAATTAGAAATCTTGCCTTTTTCAGTACTTCGGCTTCACCAACGTTGTTCTTAACTGCTGCTACTAGATAATTATAAACGTCGATTCTTGTTTTTAGTACAGAAATTGGCTTTGATTGGATTTGTTTTTTTTGGAATCTGGATGCCGGTTCATTTTCATATTCCTTTTTAGAATAGAAGTTTAAGTTCATTTGGGATTTTCGGAAATTGGCTTTGTTTTGCATAATTGACCAGTGGTCAGGGTTCAGGGGGCAGGCTTCAGGGATCGGGTTTCGGGGGTCATAGTTAGTGAATAGTGGTTCATAATTCGTCGCTCGTATCTCGTATTTCGTGGTACGTTGTGAGTGGTTAAATGGTTAATTGGTTAAATGGCATTTCACATTCGGGGTCCAGCTTTCGCATGACCAGGAGCCTTTGAAGCTCGAGTATCGTTTTGTACAGGCTGTGCTCTATTCGGCGTTCATACATCAACAGCCGCTCAAGCACCCTTCCATTTGAGAAGTCCTTTATCGCCATACGACCCAGAGCCAGATGGGTAGCCGAGTCACTCGGATCGCCCTGCGGCCGGTCTACGCCTTTGAAAAACAGCGATTGGGTGAGTTTTGTTAATGGGCTGGAGGTATTACCTGCGTTCAATGCGTCGATGGTCTGGTTCTGGATTCTACAGACACGTTTTAGCCGCCATGAGAGAGTGACAATGCGTTCGGCTAACATAGATTCCATTGGGCTGGCCGGGGCCAGCTCGGCGAGCAACTGCTGGCGGTAGAGGTCGAAGTCGGCCTGGCTTTCTGAGCTGATTATCTGGCTCCGGCTCGCTCCGCCGAGACGAGCGTCCTGCCGGACCAAAAGGCCGTGTTTGACGGCGTTTTGTGAGACGGCGGACTTGCCTTCGCTGGTGCGTGGGCCTGTCGATTTTTGTGCGTTACGCCGGTTGGCGAGTATTTGGGCTTCGGTGGACATGATTAACCCCCCCTTTCTTATTGATTATTGATAAATGATTATTGATAATTGACCATGAACGATGAACTAAGAACTATGAACTCTGAAATGTTTAGTTATCTTCGCCCCGACAGAGGCGGGCAAGCTCTCGTGGCGGTTTATCGTTTGCCTGCTGGCAAACATGCGGGTATTTTAACACACTTTCATACAAAAATCAACCAGAAAATCGTTTTTTTTGGCCGCTCTGAGCGCAGTCTATCAAGGATTAATCCATATCCATATTTCCAGTTTTCGCAATAGTCGTTATGAAAGTTTATTCAACAGTTTATAAAACTTGTTCTTTTGGCACTCCTGTTTGATTTCAGAACGATGTTTCAATCCCACTTTTGTAAGGGGAATGTTGAAATATAATGCAAAGACTAAATCGTCAATATAGTCTTTTACGTCTTCTTGCTTCTCAAAGTCAATAGCAAGCAAAGATTTTAATTCTGAAAGCTTTATCTGGTCATGTTCAAATTCTAATTCACCGCTTCTGTATTTATCGATGACGGTTTTTTCAACAAGCTCTTTGTTACTCTTGATTTTCAGCTTTTTTTCTTTTTTATCCTTTCGTAAAACAAGGTCGTTCGCCGTGACTGATACAGCATCAAACTTCTGCATCATAACTTGTGAAAAATCAATTAAATCAGCAAGTTTTACCTGCTCTAAATCGATCATTTCTTCAGTCTGTTTTATAATTTCATCCTTAATATGCTGATTGCTATCAAAAATTCTGGGAACACGAAGAAATTCTTTAATTGATCTAATTCCAATTAAAATATCTTTTTCACTTTCACTTTTTAATAAATTATTAAATACAAATCGGTTACATTTAGAGTTCAATAGAGACAGGATATATTCTATTTCTTTCTTGTTTTCAGATGAGATAACAATCCAATTAAAATTAACCATTATGTTATCTTCAGAGAAATAGAATTTTTTAGTATTCATATATCTCCAAATAATCTTATACTTTTTCTCATAAACATCTATACCCTGACTGCCTTTTGGAAATCGAAGGTCTTTTTTAAAAATAACATTATTTGTAACATCTAATTTAAGTTTATCTTTATGGGTACTTACGAGGTGGTAAAATTCTTTGTCTGACTGGACTCTATCCAATTTTGTGATTTTATCTTTAGCAAAAACTAGTCCTTTATCGAAGTAAAAAACTGAATTGAACTTTGACTTTGATAACTCTGGCATCCTGTAAATATATATTGTCTCGTTTCTTATATATTGTTCTATAAAATCGGATGTTTTTTTATCATGTTTTAGAAAATTCCAATTTACTACACTTTGTAATAATTTTCCTTGCAAGATTTTCTTTTTGCTAATTTTCCTGCCAGAAATAATATTTTTTAACGTCTCTACAACAGTATCGTTAGGATTTTTATAATTTACGATTTCAACTTTATGAGTTGCGTTTGGGATTTTTCTTTTTGTCACAAAAATCAAACTGGAAGTAGCAACCGGCTTATCTTGTTTTATGCCCCGACCAACGAACATCTTTCCTTCAAAAGTTACAATCTTTTCAATAGTAGTAAATTTTGCCAAATGATAACGGATAACATCTAAATCTCCAGATGTTAAGATTGTCTGAGGTATAATATAACAAAGTTTTGCGTTATCTTTTAATAATGCTAAACCCAATGAGACGAAGAAAGCATAAAGATTTGGTTTTGGAGCGTAAGCTTTTATTCGCCCAGGGACAGTGTTTAAATTTACCCCATAAATATTGCTCATCTGAATCTTTTTTTCTTGAATTAGTTTAGTGATTAAAACTTTCTGTTTGCAACATTCGTTATAGCCCACGTATGGTGGGTTTGCTATTACAAAATCAAAACGGCGTCGTGGACAGCGAGGGCGACTCTCTAAACTCTCCTTCATTTCTTTCAGGTCGTCCTTATCTCGAACATAACTAACATAGCCGAGATCTAATTTCTCCTTGAAAAGAAAACCTTGACCATTGTTTTTCTGGACGGCAACATCAATATCATGAATAGTATTACGAAGTGCGGTATCCATAAATTCAGCGATGCTGTCCCTTGTCTTAAAAACCTTAATTTTCTTCTCTATAGGATTGTTATATTTTTCATTGATTATGAGCGGAAGCATCCTCATCAAAATGTTCATTTCAGCCAGATAAAGAGGAAATTCAGCGATATCAAGACCAAATATATCTTTGTTCACCAGTTCTTTAACTTTCTTGACACGCTGTTCTGAATCATGCCCTATCGTCCTTATAAGCGTATCAACAGCCGAATAAAGAAATGTACCGCTACCACAGGCAGGGTCAATGAGAGAGATTGTGTTCTTATCTGGTGTGATTTTGCTTTTAAGATTTTCAGGTGTGTAGCCAACTTGTTCGAGCATAAAGTTTACAACTGCGGGGTCTGTAAAGTATTGGCCTTTTTTCTGGTCTTCGTATAAAGCCTTTAGATAATTCTCATAAATATACCCGAAGATTTCATTGCGAACTTCAGCAAAATTATACTTCTTTATAAAAACAAAGATATCAAGCCACGGGGAAACATCGTGCAACTCACTTAAAGTCTTATGGAGAATGTCCCAAAGTTTGTTCCTAATAAACTCTTGCTCTTTCGAAAATGGGCGATAAATATTCTTGGATATCGTAGCAGAAATTCCATCGATACTGCCTAATACATCTTTGAATCTATCTTGTTTCAAATGACCATGTATTGCTTCCACTAAAGTTTCATATTCTTTCGGAAAATCATCAAATTCATTATCTACCAGGGTCTTATACAATATAAACTGAATTATATAAGCGTATGTAATTTCAACGGCAGTTTTTGTCCTTTCTTTTTGCGGCAAGCCATTTAAGTAACCCTCAATGTCAAGTTTATTTTTGAAGCTTGCAATGAGCTTAGTGATATCCTCGAAAAATAGCTGGCGATAGTCCTCAACAGGTAATTGCTCGGTTTCTTGCAAAAGCGAATGTTGCCAACGTTTTTCAAAGAAAGACAGATAATATTTTTCTGGCTTTATATATTCGCGCCAGAACTCTAAGAATAGGCCTGTATTGTCGAGAATTGTCTTTAGAGTGTATTCTCTATATTCGTTATTATTATAAAATTGCCAGGTATAGCCATCCGTTAGAATTCCGTATTTTTTATCTAAATCGATTTGGTATTGAAACAGTTGACTTCTGCCAGCGTCTATATTCTTGTATCTTTCCACTTCTACCGGAATTTTAATTTGAGGTGTTATAAAAATAGTGATATCAGGCTGGTTTCTACCTTTGGATGTTTTCTCCTCCAAAAATTCGTTTTTCCTGTCCTCTAATTTTGTAGAATTGAGCCCGACCTTTAGCGCAAAGACTTCGGGTGATTTTAATACGTCTTTAACAAATATCTGGACGCCGGTGCCAACCTCTCTAACTTCGTAAAAAGTCTTTTCTTTGCGCCATTTTGTACGAAGTTCCGGAATAAACAACAGTCCTTTAGACATATCAGTCCTTTTTTGCTCACCTTTCGATTACAGAATATCCAAAACCACAATTCCCGTCAATTCTAAAAATCCGCGTAATCCGTGGTTAAATAGTTTAGCAGCTGTTGATTTTTTCTATTAAGCCCGGCAGCTCGGCAAGTTGTTTTATCTTCTGGATTCCTTTCGGAACTTTTTGGCCGGTGTTGGTGTGGGCCTCTTTTAAGACAGCATGCATGCCAGTTTCTATCGCAGGCTGGATATCCTTATCGATTCGGTCTCCTACAAATAGAATTTTTTCCAAAGCCTCGCCGATCCTCTCGGCGGCAATTCTAAAAATCTGAAGATCGGGTTTTCTAAAATCAAATTCGTATGAATAAACCCGAACGGTAAAGAAGTCTAAAATACCTAATTGTCTTAGATGCTTTTCCAGAGAACTGCGATTGACAAAAGTGTTTGAGACTATGCCGAGCTTCAGCCCCTTATTCTTAAGCTCGGTCAGTATCTTCTTCATGCCCGGTTCGACCTCGGCAACCTTGCTCAACGGTTCATACCAAAGCCATGCCAGGTGCTGCCACTGTTCAGAGTTGAGCTTTACTCCCTTCTTTGTGCCAATCTTCTGCAGCAAGGCCAAGGCGTCGAAATCTTTACCGGTTATTCTCGAAAACAGGTCCTTTAAGTGTAGACGAATAAGGTTCCGCCACAAATAGAACGTAAATCTGCCGACCGGTTGACCCTGTTCTCTAAGATAATCGTATGAAGACCTGGCACCTGCCGCAAACAGACGGATCGTATCGATCTTGCCAAAGTTTAGCAACGTGTCACCCAGGTCAAACAGCACTGCTTTGATCTTCGTGTCAGACATAGTTTGTGCCAATGCGTAAATACGTGGATGAGTGTATGTGTGCGTACTCAGTTTTCTTTAGTAGTTCAGGAATCCATTCTTCTATCATCTATTTCCTCAGCGGAGGTACATCCTTGCCAAATGCTTCGTGGACCCATTCGAACATCTCGTCGTCCGATATTATCGATACCCTGTCCGCGGTATACTCGGCGTCTATTCTGTCCTTTATTTTAGTAACACGAGGGTCGTGCTTGGGAATCTCAATTTCGTATCTGGCTTCTATCCAGTGTTTAATGCCTGCTGCTCCACTTTTGTCTGTAATCGCCACACTAACAGGTCGGTTTAGCAGTTTCTGTGTGTTAAAGCAGTTATATATTTCCTCGTTCTTTAGCAGGCCATCTGCATGAATGCCGGCACGTGTGACATTGAAGTCCCTGCCGACCAGAGGATAATTTCGTGGGATATCAAATCCCAGCTCCTTTTTAGCATATTCAGCAAGCTCAGTTATAGCTGTATAGTTAACTGCCTTTGTCATGCCCTTTAGTTGAGCATGTTCGACCAGAAGACCCTCAAGTGGTGGATTGCCCGTGCGCTCGCCGCTACCAAATATCGCGGCGTTAGCTGCGCTGCAGCCGTACAGCCAGGCCGTAGCAGCATTTACCAGTACCTTGTGGAAATCGTTATGACCATGCCACTCAAGTTGTTCCGATGGCACTCCTATTTGCCGAAGTCCGTGGACAAGCTTCGGGACGCTCCTTGGCAGAGAAGCTTGTACCCATGGAAGACCAAACCCAAGCGTGTCACAAAGCCGAATTTTGACAGGTTTATTATATTCCTGCGACAGCTTCATCAATTCTGCTGCAAAAGGCAGAACGAAGCCCTCATAATCGGCTCGTGTAATGTCCTCAAAATGACATCGTGGAAGAACACCATGGTCCAGGGCAGCCTTGGCGATATCAAGGTAGGCGTTCATGGCCTGCGCCCGTGTCTTTCGCAACTTCAGGAATATATGGTAGTCACTAGCCGAGGTAAGAATGCCGGTTTCGTTAAGGCCTACCTTTGAGATCAATTGAAAATCGTCTGCAACCGCCCGTATCCAGCCGGTAATCTCAGGATATTTGTAGCCACGCTCTTTGCACAACTCGACGGCTTTTCTGTCTCGCTCTGAGTAGAGAAAGAATTCGCATTGTCGGATCAAGCCGGTTCCACCATCTATCTCGTGTAGTAAATCATATATCCGCAGAATCTGCTCAGGCGTGTAAGGTGGCCGAGCCTGCTGACCATCGCGGAATGTCGTATCGGTTATCCAGATGTTCTCCGGTATATCCCGCTCGATGCTCTGATTATCAAACACTGACCTGGGGAACTCATCGTATGGAAAAGTCTCTCTGTACAGATTGGGCTTGCTCACATCTTCAATCTTAGGGTTTCTATTTGTCATTAGCGATCTCCGACATATCCCCTGATACTAAATTTTCACTGATGTTCCTGTCAGCTAACATGGGCTGCAATATGCCCACGTTTGTACTGTATACAACAAATAGTAGCCGAGGTGGGATTCGAACCCACACGCCCTTTTCGGGCAGGGGATTTTAAGTC
>CAYSPM010000128.1:0-8342 GCA_964432925.1 uncultured Pirellulales bacterium
CCGATAAGCTCCGGCTTAAAGCTGGTCAGGCTGTTTTCCTGAAAATTGTAGGTGGCGTTCAATTCCAGGGTTGCTCGTTCGTGCAAAGGAATTCGATATCCAGCGTTTAAGAATAGCTTTTTATTGCTGAATGATTTATGTGGATTGGACCAAAAAGGAACAACCCCTATTGCGAAAGCATCATAATCCGACCAGAAGGTGTCAAAAGTGAAGTTTCCATAATTCAGATGCGCCACTGCCGAGTAGCTTTTATATTGTTTATTATCCTCGTCGTAGACACCCAACCCATCGGTCATATTATAGGGGTATCCCTGCTGGCCGGCAACTCGAACAGCGGTGATATACCCGAGTTTACCGGACCTTCCTCCAGCCGTAACATCCGATTCATAGTACCCGTAACTGCCTACCATTGATGAGACCGAGATTTCGTTCTTCTTTGGAATGCGGGGCTTTAGATTGACTACACCTGTGAAGGCATTGGACCCGTAGAGAACTGAGCCGGGGCCGCGAATCAGCTCTACACTCTCTAAAGTTGACAATGGAAACGCCAAATACATATTAACATTGAGCCCCTGGGTGCTTTCCCTGATGGGCCGACCATTAAAAAGTATCAGAGTATGCGAATCCGTAACCATCGCCATATCACCTCGAAAGCCGGCCACATTGTCAGTGTAAGGATAAACATCTCGCGTGTAGACACTGGGTTGGCGCTGCAGTAGTTGATGGAGGTTCCTGTCTCCGTAAACCTCGGATTCCTCCCGGGGAACAACTACGACAACACCCGGTGCCTCGATTAGCGACTCGGCCTTCTTCGAGGCCACGGATACTTCGATGTCCAGGAAGAGGAGGTCCTCGATGTCCATTTCAAATAAGTCTTCCGCAGGATCAGTTTTCTGGGCCAAAAGCGGCGATTGGATTGCCACGATGAGACCCCAGATAACCACCTGGATGGCAAGGTAAACATGTGTCCGCTTCATTATGGAACCTATAAGAAGAACTCTATTTTTGTATTTATACACCCATTTCTAATACTGAAAACGGCGTTTTGCTTCATAAGAATTCATGTTTTTTAAGAGGTTGCAATTAGCAAAGTCCCCCAACAGTAAAAGATTTTAAAAAATCCGTCACAACTCGTTAAAATACGAAGGATTTACGCAGTTTAGAGTATCGGATTGAGAACGTCCTAAACTTTAGACAAAGTAATATCCTATTCTGTGAATTCCGCGATCAAATATGGTTCCTTTGGCCCTTTCGGCTTGTCTTTAGCAGTTTTTGGTTGACAAGTCACGCACGCCCGAGGATACCTATCTCACCGTCATTGACGATAGCTTGTTGCGACTAAGGCGGGCTTATCGAGATACAAGCTTTTAGAGCAGCCGGTTGGGAACCCCCTGTGAGCAGTCCTACCGCTCGAATACCTCCATGCAATACTATAATCGTAAATATATGAAGATGCGCCGGACCACACCCCACATGCAAGGTATTCACATAAGATTAGGTTAGCTTTCGTAAACTTGGACTAACACTATCAGAATGAGCCCTATGCTCGGCCCGCCTAGTCATCTGCCAGTTGCATACAAAAACTAAGAATACTTGCCGAAAGGGTCGGTCTTGCTGTATATTATCCGGAACAACTTGCAGAATTCACCCGTATACGGTGCGGAATCCATTGTTACTTGAACGTTTATAATTTGAAAGGAGTCGAAGATGCGCTACAGTAAATATTTACCATTACTTTGTATTGTTCTATTTTCACCTATTCTTCACGCAGATGAGCTACTCTTGAAAAACGGGGATCGGCTGACAGGTAAAATTCAGTACCTCGTTGAGGGCAAATTGGTTTTCAAGGCAGACGTCGCAGGAGAAATCACAATAGACATATCGAGCATAGAGACATTCTCCAGCGATTTGCCGATTGAGCTGCATTTGAAAGACGGAACTATCCTAAATCAAAGAGCCATAAAGGCAGAACCAGACCGATTTGCCATTGAAGGTGGTGACACAGTGCAGCCGCAGACGTTTGAGCTTGCCAATCTTATGTCAATAAACCCTCCTGAAAAGCCAAAGCCGAAATGGACAGGAAACATTTCAGCAGGTCTGACATCGAAACAGGGCAATACCAGCACTGACTCAGTCAATGCTAGTATCAATCTGACCAGACGCAGTGAAAAGGATCGCACTAAACTAACTGCCGATTATGCCAAAGGACGACAGGAGGACCCAGACACCGGAGTAAAGAAGACAACCGAAGACTGGTGGCGCACCAAAGCAAAGTATGACTACTTTTTCTCCAAGAAGCTGTATGGCTATCTTGACGGCCGCTATGAAAAGGACAGCATTGCCCAACTTGATCGCAGAGTGGTGCTCGGTGGTGGTGCCGGCTACCAATGGATTGAGTCGGACGATATGAACTTCTCGACAGAAGCTGGTCTTGCTTCTGTCTACGAGAAGTTCGACAACCAAACGAGCAGCAACAGCGAGTTGTCTGTCCAGCTCGGCTACAATTTCGACAAAAAGTTGCATAAGTCGATAATGTTCCTTCACGATCTAACTTACTATCCAAGCACGGATAACTTCTCTAATTACTATCTGACAACTACAGCGGAACTGCGTGCATATTTTACGGAGAGGATGTTCGGGAATTTCAAAGTGATTTACGATTATGATGCAACACCAGCAATGGGCGCAGGAAGTACCGACGTGAAATACATCCTCAGCGTGGGATTGAGCTTCTAGCTGAGCCAATCACGGTTTGGCTAAAGCTCAAGCAACTACTGTCACTGTAAGTTATCCGACTTCGCTCGGGGTGCCAAGAGTATGACATGCTAACGATAGGCATCTTGGCCAGTGGAACAAACTTCCGGCCTGTCAGCCTGACCCTCTGCTTCGAATCCTGCTGTATGCTTGCAGACTGGGTAGAAATCCTGTATCCTGTAAAGCTATTGAGGTCTACCGTATAGCTTCACAGCCCGCCCGATTGGTATTGATGGGCGCTGGATGATATCTAATACGAGATTAGCAGGAGCTAATTATATGGAGCGAAGATTATGAAGAATATATTGTGGGTCGTATTATTTGCTGTACTGGTGGTTGTGTTTGTTGTGATTGGCATTATGCGAAAGGGCAACACTGCAGGTAGCAGGCGCGTCGCTGTGATTCCCAAAGAGACAGCTTCTCTTTTCTGGGAGGCCGTTCGACAAGGAGCATTGAAGGCGGGTCAAGAAGAACAGTATGAGATTCTGTGGAATGGGCCTGAAATCGAAACTGATCGAGAAAGACAAATTCAGATAGTCGAAGACTGCATCGCCCAGCAGGTTGCAGGAATTGTCCTGGCACCTAATGACAAAAAAGCACTAGTACCATCGGTCGAGAAGATATACGCTAAAAAAATCCCATGTGTCATAATTGATTCAGGCGTCGAGACAGACAAATATCTCTCGTTTATGGCAACAGACAACTATAAAGGAGGCGTCCTCGCGGGCAAGCGACTTGGCGAAATACTTCAAGGCAAAGGCAAAGTAATAATAGTCGAATGGACACCTAATGCTGCATCGACCGATGCTCGAGTGAAAGGTTTCAGAGATACAATTTCGAATGAATTCAGTGACATCGAAATCATAGACTCTAAATATCCCAATCCACCTACTGCTGCAAAGGCGCGAGATGTCACTGAAGATATGCTGACAAAGAACCCTGAGGTTGATGGTATTTTTGCTTGTAATGCCACTACTGCTTGTGGAGCACTACAGGCAATTCGTAGTCCAGCTTATGCAAGCAGAGATATCAAAATGGTTGGCTTTGATGCTCTGGCTATGCTGGTTGAAGGCGTAAAAAATGGAGATCTTGATTCAATTGTCATCCAGAATCCCTACAAAATGGGCTATGACGGAGTCAAAGCAATCGTCCACAAGCTGCAGGGTAAGGATATCCCCAAACACGTAGATACAGGTGTCGAGCTTGTAACCAAAGACAATCTGAGTGAACCCGGTATAAAAAAATTGCTCGATTCGCAATGACAACACTTTCGCAAGAACGCGCTACTGCTACAAAGGAAATTGCTTTGCAAATGAAGGGGATATCCAAGCACTTTGGTCCCGTTCAGGCGCTAGATAAAGTTGGTCTTACCGTTCGGGCCGGTACCGTACATGCTCTTGTGGGGGAGAACGGCGCAGGTAAATCGACCCTTATGAAAATCCTCGCTGGTGTCTATCAGCCGGATGAAGGCACTATAGAAATTCACGGCAAAAGATGCGTCTTTACAAACCCCGCACAGGCATTGGTATCGGGAGTCTCGATGATATACCAGGAGCTGGACCTTGCAGAACATCTGACCGTCGCTGAGAACATCTTCTTAGGTGCAGAGCCTATGGGTCCTGTGCGCTTTATGGTCGATAGAAAAAACATAGTTACAAGAGCGAAAGAATTAGCTGAGTGTTTTAACTTTGACATAGAACCGACCGCCAAGGTTGAGGATTTATCGACCGGTGATTGTCAAATTGTCGAGATTCTAAAAGCGCTCAGGCGTAAAGCCACTATCATCGTCATGGACGAGCCGACTTCAGCGTTATCTGAGCGCGAGGTTCAAAGATTATTTGAAGTGGTCCGGCAACTTCGCGCCCGGGGATTATCTGTCGTATATATCTCGCATCGGCTGGAGGAAATCGTTGGTCTGGCAGACGAGGTTACTATCCTACGTGACGGCAAGCTCGTTCACTCTGGGCCGATGACAGCACTTGATATTCCAAAGATCGTTCACCATATGGTTGGCCGTGAGTTGACCGATTACTTCCCGAGCGGAACCGCCGAGATTGGCGATGTGCTTGTGAGGGTCTCGAATCTGAACTCCGAAGCTGGAGCCTTCGACATTAGTTTTGAAATACGCCGAGGTGAGATTGCGGGGATGGCTGGGCTTGTTGGTGCAGGAAGAACAGAGGTCGCCAAGACTATATTCGGCGTCAATCCAAAAACTTCCGGACAGATTGTCGTAGCTGAGGATGAACTGAACATCCGTTCGCCCGCAGATGCCATATCGAACGGTGTTGCACTACTTACCGAAGACCGCAAGCGAACAGGCTTATGTCTGCAGCTACCTTGCAGTTGGAATATCACACTGCCGAACCTAGTGGAAATTGGGATGAGGCACGTGATTAGGCCTTCAAAGGAAAAACTGATTGCAGAAGGTGTTGCTTCACAGATCGCAATCAGATGGGCCTCACCCCAGGCACCAGCCGACTCACTTTCGGGTGGAAACCAACAGAAGCTGCTCATCGCCAGGTGGTTACTGGCAAATTCTAAGTTCATGATTTTTGATGAGCCAACACGCGGTATAGATGTCGGAGCTAAAACAGAGGTTTACACTCTACTAAATAAGCTTGCCGAGCAGGGAAAAGCGATACTGTTCATATCAAGTGAACTGCCGGAGCTGTTCGGCATCGCCGACAAGATACTTGTTATGCGCCGGGGAAAACTTGTCGGCAATCTTGTGACCAGCCAGACCAGTCCCGAAGAGGTGATGCACTTAGCTGCTGTTGGGAAGAACTAAATGAACAAGATGGTGCGCCAACTACTACCTTTTGGAACTCTCACACTGATAATCTGTATTCTCTCAGCACTTAAGCCGGACTCCTTTCTCACAGCCGAAAATATCCTCAATGTACTCAGTCGCTCCAGCGTCAACGGCATTATTGCTATGGGTATGACGGCGGTGATAATCTCTGCTGGCATTGACCTTTCTGTTGGTTCAATGATGGCTTTGTGTGGCATGGTCGCTGGGTATGTAATGCTGAAGTTGGGTGGCGCCCACCCACAAGTTGGATCAATGGTTGCTGGTACCATCGCTGGGATTGCTACAGGCATTGCTTGTGGCCTACTGAATGGGACGCTAATCACCAAGTTGAAGCTTCCGCCATTCATCGTCACACTTGGCACAATGAGCGCTTTTCGTGGAATATCCTACGTAATGAACAATGGAAAGATGTACGATGCCCCCACCTATACCTATCTTGGTATGGGCGATGTGCTGGGTATTCCTGTCTGCGTGTTGATTTTTGCCGTTATAGTCGCTGCCGCAGGTTTCATCTTGCGGTACACTCGCCTCGGGCGCTATACCTATGCGATAGGCTCGAACCGCGAAGCAGCCTTCCACGCTGGCGTGAATGTGGATATTAACCTAACGGCTATTTATACGTTGACCGGTCTTGTTGTAGGAATTGCTGCGATGATAGCTACTTCTCGGACGGTCTCGGCGCAGCCAACCGCTGGAATAAGTCTGGAGCTGGATATAATCGCGTCCGTCGTAATCGGCGGGGCGAGTCTGGCCGGCGGAAGAGGTACGGTCAGCGGAACAATAATAGGAACACTACTAATAAGTTTTCTTCGCAATGGCTGTACACTTTTGGGCATATCCACAAACGTCCAGCTTGTGGTAATAGGCGCGATTATAATCGGCGCCGTAGCTTTGGATCAGATGGCCCGCTCCAGAGCCGAAGCAGGCCGGAGCTGACCGAGCGAAATAACCTTTGAAATACAAAACTGCTGCCCGGCAAATTTAGAGACACAAAGTTCTTTATCCCTTTGCCCCTTTGTGCCTCTGACCCTTTATTCAAACTCTGCTTAGTCCCTTGAGCAGCTTCAGGTTTCTGGAGATTAAGTCTATCCTTTGAGAAACACAAGCCCAACAGCGCAAACCATCCTCGGGTGTATTTATCACATAATCCAACAGCTTTTCTACAGTGCCGGCAGCTACATGTAATCGCGTATCGGATGAGCCATAGTAGATAAGCAGCTCGCCATTATCTCGGGCCACCCAGCCACTGCTGAAGACCACATTCGAGACATCACCTATACGTTCTTCGCCCTGTGGGGCCAGAAGATAACCGCCCGGGGCATGCGTGACTTTCCAAGGCTCATCGAGCTTTGTTAAAAAGGCGTAAAGAACGTAACGCAGGCCCGCGGCGCAAGCTCGCACTCCATGAGCTGATTGCAGCCAGCCCTGGTCGGTTTTTATTGGAGGGGGTCCCAGCCCGTTTTTGATCTCCTTGATAGTATGGTACTTTCGGTCGTCGACAATCGTTTCGTGGTCGATAACCGCGTGTTCAATATCCTCAGCCAGACCCCAGCCAATCCCACCACCGGAACCGGCCTCGATAAAACCTTCCTGTGGGCGTGTGTAAAACGCATACTTGCCATCGACGAACTCCGGATGCAGCACAACGTTTCGCTGCTGAGCAGAGGTGCTCTTCAGATCATCGAGTCTGTCCCAGGTCTTGAGGTCCTTCGTACGAGCGATGCCACATTGTGCAATAGCCGACGAGAGGTCGCCTCTGGGGGCGTTTGGGTCCTTTCTTTCGGCGCAGAACAGGCCGTAAATCCACCCATCCTCGTGCTTTGTCAGCCGCATGTCATAGACGTTTGTCTCAGGGTTGTCAGTTTCCGGTATCACGATTGGATAATCCCAGAACCTGAAATTATCGATACCGTTTTCACTTTCCGCTACAGCGAAAAAGCTCTTACGGTCGTACCCTTCCACACGAGCTACAAGATATATCTTGTTATCCAGTTCGATTGCTCCGGCGTTAAAGACGCTATTGATGCCCATTCGCGTCATCAGATGAGGATTAGTCTTTTGGTTTAAATCATATCGCCAAAAGATTGGGGTATGTTCAGCCGTTAGAACAGGATACATGTATCGGTTAAGAATGCCATCTCCGCCCCCCGCCTGCGCGGGGGCAAGCTTGCCCCTGCGAAAGCAGGGGATTTTTTGGTTTCTGCGTTTGATGAGCTTTTCATGATCGTCGAAAAGAGCCTTTACTTTTCTTTCGAATGCTTCTTTCTGCATACGTATTAACCTCCTTTGCTTATGTCCTTTAGTCTTCTGATCGTCTCCAGACAGACCCGGCTATTGTGGTACGGGCTCTTCCATTCAGAGACTTTTGGCTCCTGCAAATCGGGTGTTCCATCATGGCTCACACGCCAGAACCATTCGCCATGCGTTTTATTAACGATGTACTGTTCGATGAATTTCCAACAGTCCAAGGCAGCTCTTAAGAAATGCTTCCGACCAGAGAGCTCGTAGGCATTAAGAAATCCCACAACTGTCTCAGCCTGTGGCCACCACTCTTTGTTTTTATTGATGATGTCTGTGCCCCTTGCTTCGTAGAAAAGCCCGCCATCCCCATCGAGTCCCTGCTCGTAAACAGCTTCTGCCATCTTAAGGGCGATTTCCTTGACCTGAGAAACCTGTTCCGGTTTATCCAGCACCTCAACCGCTTCGCAGAGTAGCCAACTACCCTCAATATCATGGCCAAATGAAATTATATCCTTGGTCGAATGCCACTGTTCGT
>CAYSPM010000129.1:0-8293 GCA_964432925.1 uncultured Pirellulales bacterium
GTTGAAAGATATTATCATCCATGCTCACGATAGTTGCTATTGTAAGCAGAATCGAGCGATTGTCGGGAGACCACGTTATCTCTTCTATATCGCCTCTATCGGAACTGCCGAGAATTCCCTTTCGGTCGAGTTGTGTATCGTAAATGAGAATGTCTTCCAGTCTTTTTTCTTGAACGTCGTAGATACTTAGAACCAACCGTAGGCTTTCGAATTGTGGCTCCGGCCCCCAGTTTTTTACTACGTAACGTTCGGCAAGAACAGCGATTTTAGTAGAGTCATAAGACCATTTTACTGACTCGAAGAAGTCCATTTCGCCTGTTTTTCGGGGGTAGGATGTTATGATCGGGTCATACCCGCCGTTCACTGGGTCAATCAGATAAACGGTGGAGATATCATTGCCTTGATTGTCAAACCTCTCACCCTCGGCGAGAATCCACCGGCCGTCCCAGGACCAGAGTGGTTCATCAATTTCAAGTTGTTTTTCAGTAGCGGGGGAAGTAGCATTCGTAAGGTTTCGAGCCTCTGTGCCATCTGGCCGACTGACCCAGCAGTCCGAACGGCCGATTTCCTGCTCGGTCTGCGTCATATCGATATCACTGATAAAGGCAACCCATTCGCCGGTTGGGCTCCATCGGGGATCATCCACATCTATTGACTGTGCGCCAATATCTGTCAGAAGAATAAGATCCTTCCCATCAGGACTGACTGTGGCCACATCAAACCCCCCGCCGCCAGCTTCTGTCAGCAAACACAGCTTTGGAGGAACGGAAGGACTCCACCGCTGTTCTTGCCCCTCACCACGCTCGGCCAACAACCTCCAGGACTTGCCCGATTGAGCATCGGCCACCCAGAGCTGCTCCTTTCTCGCAGCTCCAGCCTCAACCTTGTACACTACATATTTATCATCTGCCGACCAGAACGGTCCATCATCTTCATCAATAGCCTTTGAGGATATGGTGCCGATATTGAGAGGGTTTTCCTAGTGGTCACATCGTAAATGAAGACTCCTGCCTGGCTTTGACTATCGTCCGCGTTGGAAAACTCGTACGAAAGTTTCTTTCCAACCCACGACCACTCTGCAAAGAACGGATTTCCCATTGGAGTTATTACTTGCTCACCTGAACCATCCACATTCATAATCAACAGTTGCCTTTGCGTGCCGGTCTCTTCCCGCACAATACAGATTAGGTCTCCATGAAATGCCCATGACACCGCCCTGGATTTGCCGTCATTGGTCAAAGGTGTAAGTTTAACTCCGTCTGCTATAAACTCCGCCCGCACGGGAGCCAGAACGACCAATTGAATTAAGGCAAATAAAAAGAATAGATAACATTCATTTCTTTCAAAGCTGTGTTTCACAGCCGATACTCCTTGATTTCTATCAGCTCCGACGCCACTATGACTTTACCCTCATGTTTTTCATAGGAGATTCTTATAAAAGGCAGGTACGCTCGTCTTTGTATATGCAGGGCTAATCAGAGACTTTTTGATTATTTTTATAGAGAGAGACGTTTTTCAGGCCTCTATTTTGTCAATCGTTATTTGCAGATACTTCTGCCGATGGCCTATGCGTCGTCTGCTGTTTTTACGCCTGCGAAAATGTGTAGGATAAAGCTTTTTGCCCTTAGCTACTGCCTCCCCTGCGGTACTCTCAAATGATGCAGTAACCTTAGCACCTTCCAGATAAGGTGTGCCGACCTTTACATCATCGCCATCGCTAATAAAAAGGACTTTACCCAACTCTATCGTCGCTGCATCCGGCTCAACCTCGGTCAGCTCGATATTTATGCAATCGCCCTGGGCGACCTTGTACTGCTTTGCCCCTTGTTCAATCACCGCATACATTATAAAAGCTCCTGCCTTTCTTGTACTGAAAATAACAAAATTGAGCCGGTATGTTACTAGCTCACCTATTTTTTGTAAAGCAATTTGTCGGATATTTTTGTATCGTATAGACTTTAATACGACCTTGGCATTTGGACAATAACGCAGGATAAGCCAATGCAGTTAGCCATGATTCAAGATAAAATGGTGCCTTTCGAGGAACTTGGTCCAGCCTATCTGGATAGAGGCCTGTTTTTCGGCGACGGCGTCTACGAGGTCATCAGAAGCTATAACGGCAAAATCTTCGCACTCGATGAGCACCTGCAAAGATTTACCAGAAGCCTTATCGCTATTGGAATAACCGGCGTCGACATGGAGCAGATTCGCTGCCGTGTTCAACAGGCCTTTGAATCTGCCGGCATTTCAAACGCCAAGATATACTTTCATATAACTCGCGGCTCAGCCTCCCGAAACCACACATGGGAAACCAACTTGAAGCCCAATTTTTTCCTCACTGTCACCGAGCTGCCCGACAACTCCGAAGAGAAAACAAAAGGCATTGCCGTCTCCACCTACCCCGACTGGCGATGGAAAAGATGCGACATAAAATCGTTGAATCTCCTGCCCAATATCCTTGCACGTCAAGACGCCGCCAAAAAGGGATGCACCGAGGCTGTTCTCGTCGATGAGTCTGGCTTGATAACCGAAGGCGCCGCTTCCGCGTTCTTCGCAATCTTCGGAAAGACTCTGCAAACCGCTCCCCTCACAGCCAATATCCTGCCTTCGATTACTCGCAGTTATGTCATCAAAGCAGCTAAAAACATTGGGCTAAAGGTGACTGAGAAATCTTTAACTCCGCAACAGGCAAATCAAGCCGATGAACTATTCATCGCCGTCACAACCAAGGATATCGTTCCAGTCGTAAAATTTGACGACAAAACTATCGGAGACGGTAAACCCGGCAAATATACAAAACAGCTAATGCAGGTATTCCGCGAATTTACAACGTAAAGCATCCATTCAAATCTCTCCAATCGAGCGGTGTACATGAACATTCCACCTAACGTCTAATCATCACCTGCCCTCCGGTACTTCACATCAAGACTTAAACAACAGAAATAAATTACAGATAACAAAAAGAACTTCAAAACTTGCACCACCTGAGGCGGGTCAGGTGCATGATAGTGTTAGCGCCTCATCTCTATGCCTGGCAAACTATCAAGGAACTCCTTTCCCGCATCGACGATTGGAAGAGGTTTGGCAATCCCTGCTTGCACAAGTGCATCACTTCCCAGACAATCGGCCAGTTTACTATACTTCTCGTCCTTCGACCAAACGACTGCGTATACGAGATGTCCCTGTCGAGATGCGATCCCAGCGGTATGAACCGCCCCTCCTGCTGCATCTGTTTCTACCACGATAAGAATGTCCGACAATGCCGCTGTAATGACGTCACGGGCCATAAGCTCTCCGTAGGTACGTTCTCTGTTTGGGTCGCTCACGGCAGATAGGAACAACCCACTTGAGAGAACATACCGTTCGAGAGCGGGTTTTGGCGGCTGCTTCTTTAGGATGCCCGATCCTAAGACGGCTACGGTTGGCGCACTGGCATCCATAGCTCCAATGTGGCCGAAGGAGTCAACGCCCGTAGCGTAGCCACTGACTATTGTGTATCCAGCCGCGCCATATTTCTGTCCGATAGCCTGAGCGATCTCAGCCGCCTTGTAGAAAGGAGACCGAGTGCCAATAATACCCACTGTTTTTTCGGGATTGCTGGTTCCCTGTCCGTGTATCCAGATGGAAGGAGGCTCTTGCAGAGCATCGCGGAGTCTCGCCGGGTAATCTTTGTCCGATGGTGATAGTTGTCTTGGTTCTGTCATTCTTACATCTCCTTTTGGCGCTAACAATGATTATACAGTCTTCATAAATCGGGAGAGGCAGACAGTTCTTTTCAGTATAAGAAGTTCCCGTCTCTTCTAACATTTTTGTCAAATGTCTTTCATATCAAAGACTTGCATGCTTTAGGTTCTCTATCTACGCCTATTTTATACAGACTGCATAAACCCGGTCAAAGGCTATCTACTGGACTGCGCACGCCATGACCTCCTTTGTTCAGCACGTGGGTATAAATCATGGTCGTACTGCTCTATGTCCTTTTTGCTGGATTTCTTTCGTCTGGTCATATCACTCCCTCAAAAAGTGAGATACGCAACCGCTTTATGACACTGCATAATTATACCCTCAATCCCATGTCAGGCAAGGAAATATGGGCTAATTCTTACTTTTAGGGCCTAACCCTTAGCCATTAAAAAGCAGACTTGTTCCGAGCCAAGCCGAGGGATTTCTCGACTCGCCCCCTGCTTTCTTGCCTGCCGCCTCGACTCGCGTCGAGAGACGCGGAGGCAGGCGAAAGCAAGAAGGGGGCTCGCTCGAAATGACAAGAATAAGCGCATTGATTATTCACAATCAGTATAACTTAAGTTATAAGAATCGCTATGGCCGATAACCTCAAAGCCAACAATAGAACTAGCCGATCAGCCGGAAAGTCCAGGCGGGCTTTGATTTTGCCAATTTTGCTGATTGTCGCAATCATCGGCTCAGGAATCTGGTTTTGGAAAGAGGTGCTTGAGGACCGACTAATCCCCAAGCGATGGGGTGTTGTAGAAGAAGGCAAAATATATCGCAGTGGCCAACTTTCTGCAGCTCTTGTCAAGAAAACACTAACAAAACACAACATTGCTGTCATTGTTAATTTAACGGTCGAAGGCTCTGGTGACAAAGATCAGGAAGCTGAAAAACAAGCGGCGGACGAACTTGGTATTGAAGTGTTTAGATTCCCCCTAAAGGGCAATGGCACAGGCGATATAAAAAGGTATGCCGGGGCAATAGCCACCATTGTTGATGCGAGGAAAAATAGAAAGCCTGTACTCGTTCATTGCGCTGCTGGTACACAGCGCACCGGTGGAGTAATAGCGTGCTATAGAATGCTTGTGGAGAAGAGGTCACCGTCCTTTGCTTACGCAGAACTTTTGCGATACAACTGGCATGACGAACCTGATCAGGTTTTGCTAACTTATATCAATACCAATATGTCTGAATTAGCTCGCTTGCTTGTAGGGATGGATGTCATTGATCAAATACCTGACACACTACCGGTAATCCACAGCAGGTATCAGGGGACAAACTCCTCGCATAATACTAACGTCAACTCTGCTCAGAGTAGTCCATTTGTTGCTGCAATAGGTTTCAAAAAATGGAATTAAATTTGTATACGACAGCGTTGTGAGAAACCTGTTGAAGAATCTGTAATACAAATTCTGTTCGGTGCATTCATGTTATGTCTGGTTTGTATTATGATAAAGTTAAACTTTAGCACGCCACGCAGCAAAATAAATCCGAAGCGTATCAATTGTTGACGTCCCTGTCGAATTGGTCTATTCTGCGGCCAAGGGTGAGTTGGATTTGCATGTTAGACAAAAATGATGGTTGACCTATCAACTGCGTCGATTTTTTCGTGACAAGGAGAATTTATTAAAAGTGCCGGAAAAAACACAATTTGGGGATCAATTCAGCATCTCAAAAAAATCTAAAAAAACCTTATTTTCCATTGATTTGTGGCTATATGCCGCTAAACTTTTATACATAAGCACCTGGGATTATTCCGAGAAGGACGTGCAGGGATTGTAGGATGAGAATTAGGGACAGGCCTTTTTGGCCGAAAATAAAAAAACTTTTTTCCTTGATTTGAACCTGCATACTATATACATTTTTGACTTAAAATGCGGCAAGTGGGGTTTATATATATGCGTGTGTGAAATGGCCATAGATTAATGAGTATATTTGATAGGCCTTAGTAAGGGGTGAAGAACTTTATCGTATAAATGTTTTTTTGCTAAAGGAGCAACTTATGAAAAAGAGAACATTACTGTCAGCGGTAGTGCTTATTGTTGTGGGTGTATTCAGCTCAACCGTTCTGGCCGGTGGTCCTCTAGGACCTCCAGGCGCCACACTCCCTCAAGGTGAGTGGGCCGTTGATGCTGGATATTTCTACGAGGATATGGACCTCTATGGATCAGGCTGGACGAGTTATCGGAGCGGCATGTCGGATGTTAACGAGGATGACCCAAATGACTACACATGGGAATGGAGCGACCCGAATACCAGTGAGTATAGCTATACTGGAATATCGCTCATCTTGAAAAATTTCACAACCAATACGTGGCTTGCCAGCTTTGATTACGGCCTCTGGGAAAATTGTACCGTTTATGTCCGGGCCGGTATGGCTGATGCCAAGGCCGATGTGACCGGGAGGTCCTGGGAGTACCTTGGGGAAGAAGAAGGATACGGCTGGTCTGGTGGTAGCGCATTATCGGCTGAATTCGACTACGGCTTTGCCTGGCAGGTAGGTAGTGGTTTCACCTTCTACCAAAGCGGCCCGTGGACGTTCGGCGGAAGAATGCAGTTCGGCATGGCTGATCCAGGCGAATACAGTTGGTCCGAAACCGATGATTTTGATGAAGTGTATGTAGCGGATTACGACGTATATATCAGAGGCTACGATTCCTGGCGCGGAAATTTTGACGTTGACTGGTGGCAGGCCATGGCCTATTTGGGTGGAACATACCAGGTCAACGACGCATTACAAGTTTATTGCGGCGGTGGCTGGCAGACTCTGCAGGGAACCTTTGAATATTCAGGAAGCGAGACGTCCTATATGACAGACTATAGGCTTCCGGACGACGATGAGTATACAGAATTGGACGGACGGGTTCCGCTTGAGGGATCCAAGGAAAATGCTTCCCTCAAAGTCAAGCACGCCTCGGCCATCGCTGTCTTTGGCGTAGGCTTTCAGCCTACCGATAATGTCCACGTGTGCGGCGAGGTGCTCGTTGGCGAGGCAGGCAAGTGGGGTATCGGCATATCGGGTGCTTTCGCGGTGCCGTAAACCATTATTACTATTGTTCCGGCGGAAATTATGAGTTAGTCGGAATTTCTGTAAAATCAAGAATAAATCCAGAAAAGGCTGTGAGTTTCGGCTCGCAGCCTTTTTTATTTTGGTATATGCTGCTTGGTGAAATAGTTAATAGCACTTTAGCCGAAAGAAAACTCTGAAAAAACTGCTGAATTTTGGTACCCATATCCGATATAGAACCTTGAATCGTGATTTTTTAAGTGGGGTTTATGATATTGCGTTCATCTTAAGGACAAGTAAGTTGACGAGTTACAACGAGGCTGGAGCCAAAATCGGTAGATTCGCATAACGAATTTTTGTGGAAAGGGGCAAATTATGACAAGAAGAGTTTTTTTGCTACCTATGGCACTTGCGGTTTTAGGGGTGTTAAATGCCGCTGCATTTGCGCTGTCGCCGCTTGGTCCGCCGGGAAATGTTCTGAACAAAGGGCAATGGGCCTTTGATCTTGTGTACGGTTATAGCGAAATGGACCTCGATGCGGACGGAACATGCAGAGATTACGTCAATATAACAATGCAGGTAGATGGTGATACTCTTGACGAAATGGATGTAGACGAATCGGAAAAGGGCAAAATTAACATCAATAATCTTAAATCGAACATGATTTTCAGTAGCATCGGCTATGGTATCGATAACAAGTTGGATGTGTATGTGAGGCTTGGTGGCATAGACGCCGAGTTCGATATGGATTCGGCTGCCTCGTTCAAAGGCAACTGGGGATTTGCTTATGGCGTCGGCACAAGAGCCACTTTTATGCAGGAAGGAAAACTTAGCTTAGGCGGGCTCTTTCAAGTCACTTTAGGGAATTCAAATGCTGATGCTGCTCTTGGAGGCGACCTCCAGTACGAGGAGGCTAGCGTAACCACGGATATAACAACAGACCTTCTCGGCCATGGCGAGCTTGAATGGTATGAAATGCAGCTCGCTATCGGGGCTACTTACCAGACAGATAATGTCGCCATATACGGCGGGCCATTCTTCTATTTCCTGGATGGGGATCTCAAACTTCAAGGCAGTGGCGAAGCTGATATAAGCTGGGAATCGGGAGGCACCGAGTTCAATGAGAACATTTCAATAAGTAAAACGTGTTCGTTGGATGTTGAGCAGGGCTCTGAGTTTGGAGGTTTCGTCGGTGCAAAATGGGATTACGGCAAGAAATCGATCATGTACGTCGAGGGCCAATTCACAGGCGCCGGCTGGGGTGCCTTCATTGGCGGCATCTTCGGAGTTCCTTAGTCACAGACAACTCGCAATATAGATTCAGTGCAATAAACTGCGTCAAACATATTCACACAAGGCTGTGTGCTCATAGAAGCACACAGCCCTGCCTATTTCAGACACAATACGTTTCCTCTTGGTAAAATCCATTTTATAGAGAGCGCAAAAGACGCTTGCTGGAGGCATGAAACTGGGCATCTCGAACAGCCTCAATTGGCAGACTCATACTGATTGTGAATAATCAATGCGCTTATTCTTGTCATTTCGAGCGATTTAGCC
>CAYSPM010000130.1:0-8260 GCA_964432925.1 uncultured Pirellulales bacterium
ATGCTTTACCCAAGGCATGGTTAGAGATGGGGTTGGTGATAAGGATAAACAGGGCGATAATTAACGTCTTCGAGAACCAGTCAGGTTGGGTTACCCCAACGCCGATAATGGTCAGGAAAGCTCCCAGCGTCGTACATTTTGTCCCTGCCTGGAGTCGGTTGTAAACATCGGGTAATCTGAATACACCCAGACTTCCTAAAAAGAGAAATACTATCCCTATTGTCGTAATAAAAGTACCTATGACCTGCACTTAAATTCCCTTTTCTAAGAATCTTGCAATAGCCACCGAACCGATAAAGGTTAAAACTGCATAAACCAAAGCGACATCCAAATAAACATATCTTTCAAAGATAGAGGCCAAAAGGACAAGCAAGGCGGTGGTAATCGTAGCTATAGTATCCACTGCTACCGCCCGGTCCGGGGCGGTGGGGCCTTTGAGCATACGCAAAAGACACAAGACGACACCAGCCATTATGATTGCAAGAAAAACAATGTCGCTCATATTAAACGCTATAATTTATTGCCTTATTTGCATATATGAATAATACGATAAAGAAATCGAAAAAATTTATTTCCTTTTTATTATCTCCACAATTTTTCTTACTCGCGCATCAATCACTCTATAGCATGTTCTGTTTCCTTCTCTTCTGCCTTTAATGACACCTGCATTTTTCAATATCCTAAGATGCTGGGAGATGGTAGACTGAGGCAGTCCCAATACCCTCTGTATCTGGGCGACATTGCATTCGTCCTTGATAAGACCGACCACGATCTTTAATCTCGCTGGGTGAGCCAGTGCTTTCAGTGTTTCGCTGACTTTTTCGTAGTTTACCCCGTTAGAAAATTCGGGTGGAGCTTTAGACCTCACTCTCGTTATATATTGTTTACCACGCCCAGAAGATAGGGCACTCTTTCTAACGGGGTTTACTGCCACTGCTGAACCTCTATTTTTTTTCTTGATTACTCATGAAAATTCCGATCACTTTCTTGGTTTACCCCGTTAGATAATGAACCTACCTCACTTCTCTATAACTCAAGTACTTATCTAACGGGGTTTATGTGAATATCATCCTTAAATATTTCTCAAATCTTTGACCTATCAGACTCGTTGCCTCATCAATATCTTCAGCCTTTACGTTTATCCAGTGAATAAGGAGCTTATCACCGATAACATCCAGTGTAAACGTGCCGGGGGTTAATGTAATGGAGTTGGCTAAAATCATCTTTGCAATGTCAGATTTAAGGCGAGTCTTTATAACCACAATACCTGGTTTTATAGGCATTTTTGGGTGGATGACCCGATAGGCAACGTCAAAATTTGCCTTTATTATCTCCCATAAAAGCACAATTATATATATCAGGGAAAATAAAACTCCCTTTAGACTTAGTGGGGGGAAACCTAACTTAGAGTAAATGTTAGCTCCAAAGAGCGAAATAATCAGGCAAACCACACCTCCACAAATGAGCTCCAGCTGGTCTAATTTTGAGCTCAAAGCCGACCACAAAACAAAGGTGACCACCAAAAGCCAAACGAATCCTTTTAACTTTTCCCCTGTTGAACGTGCCGTTTGTGACATCTATAAGTTCTTATTCTTAATTATGAACGCATTTGCTTTACAAATTTTTATAAATGTCCCATACCATGCTGATTTTGTCAACAAAAATTGTACAGGGCTAAATATGTGTCTGCGTATCAATCCCCGGCCTCGCCAAGTGACTTCCCCATGAGTGCAACATACTCGGCTTCAGGTTGCAATCCCACGAACCGTTTTATCTCCTTGCCGTTGTTGATAATCAAAACTGTTGGTATTGCTCTCACACCGTATTGTTCTGCTATCGTGGGTACTTGGACAACATTTACCTCGCAGACGATAACTTTACCAGCGTACTTATCAGCAAGTGACGATATAGTTAAAGCCACAATCCCGCAGAGAGGACAGCGGTCAGGGAATAAGCCCACATTACTCAACTTTTAACACTTCTTTTATCGCCTTTTTTAGTGTTTTTTTTGGTAAGGCGCCTATTGCCATTTGCGGTTTATCATTTAGCGGTACAAAAAGGATGCTTGGGATGCTCCGAATGCCGAAGGCGGCCGCTAATTCCTGCTGAGCTTGTGTGTCTACTCTGTAAATATTGAGCTTACCTTGGTATTCCTGAGCAAGTTCCTGTAAAACAGGTTCTACCATTTTGCACGGCCCGCACCGATCCGCATAAAAGTCAATGATGCAGGGTAGTTTACCTTCAAACTTCCATTCTTTATTTTGCTCATAGTTAAAAACTTTTTGTAAAAAGCTCTCTTTCGTTAACGATTCCACAAGACCACTCCTGTTTTCTTTAAGCACCTTGGCATTCAAATCCGATTCGCTGTTAACATGGACAACGTTTGAACCCCTGGTGTTTTCTTGCGATTTTGGCCAAAATACCGATGTCAATAAAGCTCCGAGCACCGCTCCGTAGATTGCGCCGCGGTACGGATTTGCCGTCAGCGGGCAGACGCCGGAGGAACACTTGCCAAAATATCCCAAACCTGCACCAATTAGTCCACCAATCAGAACACCTAATAAAAGCCTGGCAATCATAACTTAATTCACTCCTTATAGTCTTCGCAGAGAACTGCTGGATAATCTCTGCTCAATTGTGTTGCTATGCTTATTTGATACCAGAATACCTGAATTGGCTCGATGATGCAACTCCCTTCCAGCAGGATTTCTTGTCCAGGCTAATTTACCCCATTAGATAATACCGATTGTGAGTAATCAATGCGCTTATTCTTGTCATTTCGAGCGATTTAGCCTTTAGCCCTGAGCGAAGTCGAAGGGGAAGCGGAGTCGAGAAATCCCTCGGCTTGGCTCGGGACAGGTCTGCTTTTTAATAGATTTCTCCACGTCGCCCCCGTTTCTGTCTTCGACAGAAGACACGGGGGCTATGGTCGAAATGACAGGGGCGCAAATATCAAGCACAATTGGCATAAGTCCCTATCTAACGGGGCTTACAACAATGATTGCGAAAGTTATTTTTTCTGCTACAAGTAATTTATAGCAAGTAGAACGCAATCTAAAAAACAAGATGTAGCGGTTTAGTTCTTCAAGTTTAATTCATAATGCCACGCAACTCTTGATTTCAACAACTTTTTGAAAACTACCGGTAGGTATCTTGATTTAGAGCTATGATGCCAAAAATGGCATTACCGATCGTAGTGCTCACTTGAAAGCAAGACACATTTAAGCGGCAGCGAGGGTATTATACGCAGCCGCAAACTCGCTGGGCGCCCTGTAGCCCAGAGCCGAGTGAATCCGTTTGTTGTTGTAGTATTTGACATAATCCTCTATCGCAGCTCTGGCCTCGGACAGACTGTCGTACAAGTTCGGCCAAGCCCAGGTACTCAACAAATCGCTTCGAGCAAGACTGAGAACCATTGTCACTGTGAACAACTAAACGGCATTGAAGCGACCCGACAGATTAAAAGCGAACTGCCGGAGGTTAAAATTCTGGCTTTGTCAGTCCATGCCAAAAGGGAGTTTGTGCTGGATATGGTAAGGGCAGGTGTTTCAGGCTATATGATCAAAGAATACGTGCTCGATGATTTAGTCCGGGCCATTAAGGTAGTTATGGACAATCAGTCATACCTGAGTCCTCAGATCGTAAGCATCGTTCCGGATGGCATCACAAAAGATAGTATTTTCGATAGCATCAGTAACTGGTATGAACTTCTTTCCCCGAGGGAAAAACAAATCCTCCAGCTTTTGACCGAGGGCCATTCGGCAAAACAGGTGCTGCCCAGCTCGGCCTGGGCGTCAAGACAATCGAAGCAAACCGCAGACAGACTATGAAAAAGACCAATGTTGATAACCTTGCGGATTTGACCAAGTATGCGATTCGCCAGAGCTTAACAACTGTCTGACAGAAAAAACCTGGGCTTGCTGACAAAGTTGATCATCCCGCTATATCAAAAGGATTTTCATTATAGCCATTGACTATTACCATCCCTCCTTTGGCGTTGTCTATGCTTACTGCTGTAATTTTGGTGTTAAAAGCAGTTATTAGTATTGAAAAGCTGAAATATTTCACTAATAAAACCCGATTTTTCCTAAGAAACAATCTTTAACTATTTTAACTCTGCAAATCATCTGTAGCTATTCATACTTTCCATACCTATCCTTAGCTTGGTCTGAAGGCAGGGAAAAACTTCTTAAAGCTATCCAAAAATAGGGAAAAACTTCTTAAAGCTGTCCAAAAATTATGCCGAAACAACGAACATATCTATATTGATAAAGTTTAAGAAAAGGTACCTTGCCAGTGTAGCCCTTTTGTAAGCGATAACTTTGCTCTTCTCGGCTGGGCGAAATTGGAAAAGGATTTTAAATGGGGGGCACAAAATGGGGGCGTCAAAAGGAACTGCTGGAAAACACATCACTATTAACAAAATAGTCAGAACCGTCCCAGACCCTCGTATTAGAATCAGTGCTGTCAATGCAATTGAGTTAAGTTCAAACGTACGTGTGTAGCGTGCGTTTTTTAACTTCTATTTTTTTATTGTTTCCCCTAAGGGGAAAGAAAGGAGCATTATCATGGCAGTAGAAAAAACAATTGGTTCGAGCAGCCTCGTCGAGGTCGTAGACCGAATTCTGGACAAGGGTATCGTAGTTGATGCCTGGGTGAGAGTCTCTTTAGTAGGTATTGAACTGCTTGCCATCGAAGCCAGAGTCGTCGCTGCCTCAGTCGAGACCTATCTGAAGTATGCCGAGGCTATCGGTTTGACAGCAACAGCTGCATAAGGATAGGTAACTAAAGCCCGTTAGATAATTCCATATCTAATGGGGTAAAGGGGGTTCTTGCCGAGTCATCCTTATGCACCGCTATGGGGGGAGCAAAAAGCATGTCCCGCCAAGAAAAACCTCTTCGAACAGGGAGTTGTATAAAGAGGAAAATCAAAACAATGACTTTAGCCACTGAAAAAGAAAATGTTCTTGATAGTATCATATCTTCATACGAAGCCAGAATACAGAGTATTGAAGCATTTTTCGATACGACTGGTCATATCTTCCAGGATTTTCAGGACTCTCTTCTTAGTACAAGAACTGAACGGGAAAAAATTAACAGTCAGCTTAAAGAAAGCCTTGCCAAAAATGGTTCTCTGCGGAAGAAGGATTTTGACCGGATGATGAGTATTATCTCAACGCACTTGGACCAAAGTGAACTGGAAGTAAGGCAATTATCTCAAAAATACCTTAACGAACAAACAAAGTTAGTGCAGCAATTACGGGAGGGCTTAAGAAATTTCAAGGATGCTCTTACCGAAGGCCAAGCAGAAAGGGTTAAGGAGCTACAAACACTAATTAAAGAAATTCTATCTAAGCAGGATGAAAGTAAAAATGAGGTTACCTCAAAGCTCAAAGAATTTCAACAAGGCCAGCAGCAAACATCAAAAATGCTCAAAGACCTTTTAGCCAAAGGAGAGAAACTAAGAATAAGGGATTTTAAGACAATGCTTGCGGAGTTCGAGAAGCAGCGAGAGCAACGTATAGCGTGCCAGGAAAGGAGACGTAAAGAAGTTAGGGATATACTTGGTAAATTCAAGGCCAAACGCACGCAGGCAGAACGAGAGCGTCTTGCCGAGTTGCGGAAGGCCTAAAATGCAAATAACTCATTATTATGAGAGGTATCATAAACAACATTATAAATTTTTATCAGATACAGGCAGAAGCCTTGAATGTTTTAGTAACTAATGCCCAGAAGGCTTTAGAGCAATCGGAAAGAGAAAGAAAAGCTAATGATCAGGCACAAAGAGTGGAGAATTTTATAAGAAATCTAATCATGGATTTAAACAGTATGTTTACGAGGTTTTACTTTTTCAAGGATCGCAAAAATAGGCGGCAGGGGCCGATGACTGATAGGCAGGCCAATGTTATGGCCGAGTTTGTGATTTTCGTAAAGACTTTAACCAAGAATGTATGCTCACTGCTTAATAGATTTCAGCAAGGCCAAACCTTCGAAGAAAAGGTCGATAAGGAAATGAGAGAGCTTGAAGCCAGTGTGAGTCAAAAACTAAGAGAATTTGACAAAGCTTTAGACGAAACCAGCGATACTTTAACCATCCGTTCGGTTAAATTCGTCCGGAATATTACCAGTGGTTTTGCCAAACTTGTCCGGATGCAGAGGATTTTTCTCCATAAAGCCAACAGCAGCGAGGGTGACAAATCTTTGCCAAAATCAACCGCAAACACTAAAGAAGATTCTCCAGCCCAAATCCGAGACGGCGGTGACAATCATTTGAAAAATCTATTTAATCACTCAAGTATAAAATCGGTTACGAGTCATAATAAAAAGTCAAAATGTCTGACACACTTAGAGGTATAAGAAAATGCAAGAAGCAAAGACCCGATATGTTTTAGAACGGCTAAATGAAGAGCTTCGGCGATTTATTGATACTATTGGCGATGTTCCTTATATTGCCTTGCCTTTGGAGAAACCAGAGATCATTTGCTTTTCTGGAAAAATCAAGGAACTAAACGGCTATGATACTAATGAGATATTGGCCGATAGAGAGCAGTGGACCAATATAATTCATCCAGACGACCAGGAGCGAGTCTTTGCTGCATTTGCTAAATGCAAGGACTGCGGCGAGCCTTTTGAAATTGAATATCGAATGATTCATAAGGATGGCTCGTTGCGTTATGTGTGTGATAAAGGTAAACCTGTTTTTAATAACGAAGGCCAAATCACTCAAGTTGAGGGTCTAATAACACCTCTTGGAGAAAGTGGCAAACCTCAAGATATGCCGTTATTGGAAATCAAAGAATTAAAAAAACCGGACAGTGTAAATACAAATCATTTTCAGATGGTTTAAAAGTTCAGAAAGGAGAATCAAAATGGTAATGGCGATAGCCGAAGACATGAAGAATCTGACGGAGAACATCATTATTTCCAATGATGTTCGGCTGAAAGCTGTAGGGCAGATAGTGTCTGACACCCATAAGACCCTGAATGGGTTTTCTATGGATAGAAAGAAGATGGCTGCTCAGCAAGCCAAGGACCTGTCTAATTTTATGAATGGCTTGTCAAAGAACATGCAGAGTATGCTCAAAAGTACCAGAAACATGATCCAGCAGTTCCATAAAGACAATATTCAGATGAGCAAGGAACAGGCCAAGAATTTAGCAGATTTTGTCAATGATCTTGTTAGTAACGTTGGCTCAATGCTGGATAGTTTCCAAAAGGACCACAAGCATATGTCCAAGGAAACCAAGGCTAAGCTCACCATGGAAATAAAGGATATACAGGCAGAGGTTGAACGAATTCTGGGTGAGGCTGACAAGCTTGTTGGCGAATTCGGTGCTGGTATGGCTCAGGCAAAGAAAGCATGGAAAAATATGTCAGCAACTTTAGCCAGGGCAAGAAAAGCCGGTTTTATGATGCCAAAGATTGATGCCAGAGAAAAAACAACGACAGTTAAGCAGGCAACAGGCAAGACCAGAGCTCAGGGCAAAAAGAAAACCGCAGCGAAAAGTAAAAGCAATAGGCAAAAAGCCAAAGTTGGTGTTTAAGAGACATCGAAAAGCTTATCTGAAGCTAAACGGTTGTTGGCAGTAAAGGATAGGTAAGTGCGAATACGAATTCAAGGATGGGATAGGTTATGAGCTGGATAGCATGTGCTTTTTGTAAAGGGACAGGTAAAGACCCTTTCGATCTATTGTCTGAGCTTGCCTTCTGTCAAGTTTGTAGTGGTACCGGTAAAGTCTACGTAGAGGACCCTGCGATTGAATGTGCATTCTGTAAAGGCACAGGTATTCACCCTCATACGCGAATAACCTGCTCTGTGTGCGAAGGTAAGGGCAGTGTCACACATAACAAGGGCACTGATGAGCAATGTCCTGAGTGTGAGGGCAAAGGCCACAAAGTAAGCGAAAACCTGCCCTGCAGCAACTGTGGCGGCAAAGGTTTTATTAGGAAAATAGCAGTTAAGAAAAATCTATGCAAGGAGGTCTATCAAAATGATTGATGAGATGACGACAGTATTAGAGCCAAATGCTCTTCCGGACTTTGTGGAAACAAGCTATGTAAAAGATCTGACTGACAGGGCTCTTTGTTATATTAGAGCAGGCTTTCCGGTTCATTTAAGAGGGCCCTCTGGGACGGGCAAAACAACACTGGCTATGCACCTGGCAAGTAAGATAGCAAGGCCAGTGGAAATGATTCACGGAGACGAAGAGTTCACCACTTCTGATTTAATAGGCGGTGAGCACGGATATCGTATCAGGAA
>CAYSPM010000131.1:0-8185 GCA_964432925.1 uncultured Pirellulales bacterium
GTATAGTGGGCTTATCTGCAGGTCTTGGTGAGCCGGACGACTTTGAGCCGAGCGATCTTTCTGAGTATCCTCAGTGCGGCCAATAGTGTGTGGTCTTCTATGGCTGCTTGGTTTTTGGCCAATCCCGAACATCATCAAAAAACGGAGTTCTTTTCTGCTCAACGCAGGTTAGGCTCAAATGAAGTTTTGACAGCGAGAATAGAACAGCGCACCAGGACGTTAGCTAGGCTTTAATATATGGACCGCAACCCTTCGTCTCTGATTTTTTCTATGACGAATTTAATTTCCTGCATGAGCGTTTGTAGCTGTTCATTGCTTTCAAGCAAACTCTCGTACAATCGCGCATCGCTAATGAGTCTGCCGGCAGTTCCCTGCTCGCTATTTACCTTCTCAAGAATGATCCGAAGTTGTGAAGCCGCCTCGCTCAATTGTCCGCTTGTTTCAACCATAGCAGCAACAATCTTTTCTGCCTTGGCATCAACGTTTTTCAAAGTTGCTGTCCCTGTGGTGGCAAGCTTGCGGAATTCTTCCAACGTCTGTTCGGCTTGCTTCATTCTCTCTGCAGCCTGCTCCATCGCCTTCGTAACATGCTGAGATGCCTCAGATAAATTAGCCACGGTTGCTTTTATGTTCTCCTTGTTCTCAGCGTCGCCGATAATATCGTTGGCATTAGCAATGAAAGTCCTCAAGTCCTCAATCAATTTATTCAGTTTTTCCTGGCTTTCCTCCGGGAAAAACTCGCTGGTCATACCGGTTGATCCCTGCAGCCACATTCCATCGACTAAAAAACGTGTCTCCAGCCGATTTGGATCTTGAGGTGGCGCGGGTAGAGATGCAGTATCTACCTTAAGTTCAATATAGCTGCTTCCAAGCCCGCGAGTCATTAATTTGACTTTTACGTTAGATGGGATATCAACATATTGCTTGTCAACAGTAAGGATAACAACAGTCTGATGATACTCCTGACCCGTGATCAGATCCGCACGCATCCGTGGAGCCATAACCTTTGTCACTCTGCCTATCTGATAACCACAAAAACGCACAGGGGTGTCTTTCTGTATACCCGGCGCCGTGGGAAATTGAACCAATACCTGAAACGCCCCAACCTTACTGACGACAGTGGGCAGATCACCAAACCTAAATATTAACCAGGCAAGCGCAGACAAACCAACTATCACAAAAACGCCTACCACGATATTGCGTTTTCTCTGAATAGTTTCATAGTCGCTCACTGCTCGTTCCCTTTCAAATCGGCATGGCCCTGGAGAAATAATTCTCTTATAGCGCGCAATTGATAACCGCTCTCGTTGAGCCTTTTTATAAGTTTTATCCGCTTGATATCCCCTTCGTCAAATAGCCTTCTGCCGGTCGACGTAACTTCCGTTGCTTCAAGCAAACCAATCATAAGGTAATATTGCAGAGATTGCCTTGAAACACCAGCCTTTTTTGCAGCAGTGCCTATCGGTACCAACTTACCTTTCTTACCCAAAATTGTCCCCTTGTGTTTGCCTTCAAGCTTCCCTGAAGTCCAGCGCTCAGCTACCGACATCTTGTGGTTCTCATCAGGCTTTATGCTGCTATTTTCCTGACTTTCGCTATACTATTCTATCCTTGTTCAACCTAATTACAATTGTTTTCCGGTCCATACCATCACGTTTCTATTTGGTCTGGGCCTGTGTTAAACTTCTCTTTCGATTGGGTCCTTGTCCCAATGGCATTTTTGACCAAATTCAAAAAAGAATTCCGTGCTTGTTCGAAGCTAATCTTCTCAGAAGCCTTTTTGATCCTGCCTGAAGCACGTGGCTTCTGCGAAGACTGAGTTGATGCTATCAGCACATAATCGAAGCCCGAAGGAATCGCATCCACACTCTGTCGGAAAACCTCTCGTAACATTCGCTTCAATCGATTGCGGACAACCGCACCGCCATAGGATTTGCCCACTGAAATTCCAAGACGCGGATGACCGCAGTCATTATCAGCCATATAAAGCGTAAACAAGCCATCGCTTACCCGTAGGCCATTAGTTAGAACACGCTTGAACTGCCTGTTACTTTTAAGCCTTCTGCTTTTTGGAAACGAATGACGTTTCAAGGTTTCACCATAGAATGAGTTTGCACATAAAGCTTCTTGTGCGAAACGTCCTCGGAACTGAATCCGTGGATTTTTTACGACGTAATCATAGTAGGTGAAAGAGAAAACAAGACTCTTCAAAAGCTACATTTGGCTGTGGTTAATTTTATCAAAACTACAAAGTTAAACCAGCCAAGAATCTCGCCATTATGCGCAAGAAGTCTTTGACACCTACAATCAGCCAAGATAACATTGTCTGCAGACCTAGACAACATTGAAATAAAGGAATGCCCAGATAGATAGCTTACGATAAAGCTGAAGCACACATTCAGTTAAACATGTGATACTTGATCGCTATATTATTAGGCTGCTTGCCGTAGGATGATAAAGATTACTGCTCCCGCGACTCGGGTATTTCACCAGCCTTTTTAAGGGCGATCCTCGTGAGAATTGGACCTATTATCTCAAAGAATATGCTTGTGGCCGTAACCGTAGTAAGAACTGCTGTCCCGATTGCACAAGCGTGTGGCAAATTGTGCTGTGTACCAAGCTGCGTGAACTCATGCTGAACAATAAGCGACAGACCTATCGCCACGCCAGCCTGCGAAAGGATGCCCATACCTAAGTACTTTCGAATCTTATCTTCAGCCCGCCCGAGAAGAGCTCCAAAATAAGCGCCGCCCATTAGCCCCGCAGACCTAGCTATGATGTACACAATACCAGTAAGACCTAATGCTGGTAGGGCCGATAGTTTCAGATGCGCACCCGCCAGACAAAAAAAGAGTAAGAACACAAACGGCATGACTTCGTGTAGCGGAGCTACCACACGAGATGTCAGCGTTTCCCTGCGAGTATTCACCAATATCATTCCCACAATCATATTGGTGAGAATCAGAGACAGATGCCAGCGTATGGATAACCCTGTAGTCAACAAGACAACGCCAAACGTGATAATAAAAATATCACGTGAACTGTGGAGATTTCGTACCATCTGGCAGAACAGGAACCCAACTATGCCCCCAACAACACAGCTTAACAGGATCTCCTCAAAGGGCGCTAAAAGCGATGACATAATAGTTGTTGCTCTATCGGTCGTTCCGCCGATAAGAAGACTCTTTGCCACAGCCGCCGCAAATCCGAAAATAATAATAGCCAGGCCGTCGTCGAATCCGACCACTGCATATAGGGCTTTGGTGAGAGTGCCGCGTGCTTTGTACTCATGGATGACAGCGACGGTGCCTGCCGGTGCGCTGGCAGGAGCGACCGAACCAAAGATAATCGCCAAAGGAAGATCACGCGTGAGCAAATACACAGCCGCGGCAACCAAAAAGAAAGCTCCAAAGGACTCCGCAAAAATTATCCCGACGATTGCTGCACCGAGACGCTTCATGGAAGATATATTCAGCTCCGAGCCAATGCTAAATGCCACCAGCCCAAGAGAAACCTCCGTGATAAACGACAAATGCCCTAACAATGAATCGCTGAAAAGATGCAGCAGCGAAGGACCGAGGATCACCCCAAGAACCATATAGCCTATAAGCGACGGCAGCCTGATCCGTCTCGCTCCGCGACCAAGGAAGAATCCTCCAATCGTGGCTAATCCAAGAAGTGTTATCGCCGAAAGATGAATAAACGAAACGTCAAGACTCATAGCTCAAGCTCTTTCTCTTATTATACAAACTCCAACAACCCATCCTCACAGTTGAGTAATTAAAGAACCTGCCGAATATAAAATCGCCTGCACAGTTACCATGACTCCTTCGCCCTTGTTAAGATCGCCTGTTATGCTCTCAATCCGGCGAATTGTCTCGTTGACCAACGCTTTTTTGACCACCGCAATAACGATCTTGCTGAACCTGCTCGGCTGATCTGTCCAGAAGTCAGCAAACAAAGGTATCTTTGCAAGATATGCCCCTGCATTTTTCGCATCGACTACCATAAGGGGACTATCATCTACCGCGGCCAAGAGCTGGAGAACTTCTCTGAACACATCTTCATCCTGGACAAATATATGCAACAGGCTATTACCAGGTTCTTCCTCTATACCTACCTCGGGCACTGTATAACGCAGAAAGCTCTCGTAGATACCATCGGGTGTCCGTTGGTCCAGAACTTCCTTGATAACCCCAGACACCAAGAGAGTCTGTGAGATGGCAGAAAGCAGCTTTATGTGCCTGCTGGCGTTGCCCTCCGGCCCTACAATAAAAACGATAAGTTTCACTTTCTCATCGTCTAAAGCCTCGAAATTCACACCACCGGGCACGGTGATTATCCCAATAACAAAATCCGGCACAGATTTCAGACGACAATGGGGAATGGCTATCCCCTTGCCAAAACCGGTAGATCCCAAAGCCTCGCGCTTTCGCAGTCCCTCAAGAACACTTTGCTCGCTCACATCGGCCAGAATCGGACTTTTCTTAGCCAAGTGAGCAATTGCTTGCAGCACCTCCTTCTTGTTGTTAAACGCCGAATTAGCCTGCATACACTCTTTCCGCAAAACGTTGACAAGCTTCATAATATGTTTCCCTTTAGCCTGTAGACTAATTTCGATAACTATAAAAAGAAACTATTATAATCTATTCTTAAGCATATACAAGTTTCTCACCACGCCAATAGTTGAAAAACCTGAACAAACCCCACCAAAAGAGTTGTGTTAAAATCGGTGCACGTTCCCCCCAACATCTAGGCCGTACTGTACATCGCATCGGCTTGCCTTTGTTTGGCTAGGACTTCTGCGCTGAGCCGGCGACGAACAGTTCTGGTTTCTAAAACGCCAACAAGCTTGTCACCATCCTTCGCAGCCACAACGGGCATACATTCCACATCTAATTGCCTTGCCTTCTCCAGTGCATCTGCTAAAGCCATATCAGGCTTCACCTTGGCAATGACAGGTTCTACAATATCAAGTGCCACCAGCCAGTCACTCAGCTCCTGTGTGGCAAACATGCTCCTTATGCCATCGAGTGTGATGGCCCCCAGAAGTTTGTTCTTATCGTCAATAACTGAATAGTAAAAGTGGTTAGTGCTGCTGACTACTTTGATAACGTCACTAAGCAAGGTACCCGCGGAGATCACCGGCACATCGGTGTCCATTATATCACCAACGGTGTACGTCTTGATAAGGTCATCCTCGGTGATATTTAAGCCTATTTCGCCGGCCCGTTTAACTCCAGCCTTAACCAGCACTGGACCGACAATTTCCATGAGGAAAGTGCCGGTCATAACAACAATAACGATTGCATGGCCCAACTCTGAGCCAAACTGCTGGCTGGCCAGGATTGCAAGACCGATTGCCACACCAGCCTGGGGTAGCAGGCAAATGCCAAGATATTTGCGAACTGCTGCCGGCGCCGCGGAAAATTCGGCTCCAAACCAGGAGCCTGCCACCTTACCCGCCGCCCGGCATAGTGTGTACACAGCAACCATGACCATCATCCACACCGTTATCCTGCCAAACTCCATGTGGGCCCCGGCAAGCACAAAGAACGAAATATAAATTGGCGGTGCAAACTTCTCCACAAGCTTGAAAGTAGCCTTACTCTGCCGAGGCATCAAGTTTGCAACTGTTATGCCCAGCGTCATAGCAGGCAAAATTGGATCGATTCGCGGTATCATTGATACACCGACAACGAGTAAGAGCAACGCTAGCGCAAAGTCAAGCACCTTATCATCAGCCTTCACAAACTTCAGCAGAAAATAAAGCAGCACCCCAGCCAAGAAGCCCAGCGCTATGGCTCCCACAATTTCGCCCAGAAGTATGAAGATAGTAGCTAAGACTGAGTTCTGGCCTGTGCCCATAAGGGCCTTTGCTCCTGTAGCTGCGCCTCTATAAAGCAATAGTGCCAGAGCGTCATCGAGAGCTACTATAGCAAGGATTGTTGTCGTCAACGGGCCTCTGGTTTTGTACTCCCATAGGACGTTTACCGTCGCCGCAGGGGCTGTGGCTGAGGCTATAGCACCGAGCACAAGGCCGACCGCAATCCCGATGTAAAGTCTATCCGTCGCTGTGATATCATTGATTATGCCAGGCAGTGCAAACCACGCAACTATTGATGCACCTACTGCAACAAGCAAAAAGGCACCGATGCCTTGAGAAAAAAGGATGGTGAAAAACTGCCTTCCGTACTTTTTGAATATGTCGCTTCTTAGCTCCGCACCTATCATAAAACCGATTATGCCGAGAGCGAACATCGTGAAGGGCTCAAGAGCTTCTATTGTTCTTGTCGTTATCAGGCCCAGGACATCGCCTAAAAGAATTCCGATGATTATGCAGCCTACAACTTGCGGGATATGCAGCTTCTGAAAAAGCCGCGCACCCAACGCACCGCCCAGAACAATTAGCCCGAATAGCAAAGCCAAGTTAAGCTCAAGCCCGGTGAAAAGATTACCGCTCGAATTGGCAAGTGTATGAATCATATTTATACCATTGCAGCACTTAGCTTCTGCTTAGACCATACATACTGTCTGCTTCCTTTTGCTTGGCCAGCACCTCCGCGCTGAGTCGGCGATGCACAATACGCGTGTCCAGAATACCAAGAAGTGTATCACCATTACTTTTGGCCACAACAGGCACACATTCAATGTCGAATTGCCGTGCCTTTTCAAACGCATCTGTTAGTCGTATGCCCGGTGTTACACTGGTAACAATCGGCTCGGCAATATCGAGCGCTACCAGCCAGTCATTTAGCTCCTGAGTGGTGAAGGTATTTCTGATACCTTCAAGCGTGATACTGCCTATCAGCTTGTTGTCCTTATCGACAACCGGGTAATAGTAACTGTCAGTACTGCTGACTACTTTGATTACTTCGCTCAGTGACACACCAGAAGAGATAACCGGCACATTCTTGTCCATTACATCGGCGACGCTGTAGGCTCTTATAAGATCTTCTTCAGTAATGTTGAGTCCTGCTTCTCCGGCTTTCTTCATCCCGATCTTCACAAACACCGGACCAACAAGCTGGAGTACAAATACACCAGCTATTATTACCGACAGCATTGTATCTCTTATCTGCCCTTCAAATCGGTTGCTCGCCATTATCAGCAGCGCTATTGCAATTGTGCCTTGTTGATACAAACAAAATCCCAGATATTTTCTAATTGTCGGGACAGCTTTGGAATGAACGGCACCACACCACGCGCCTGTGGTCTTGCCAACAACACTTCCAATAATATAGGCAGCTGCGAGGAGTAGAGTTTGGATGCTTACATCGGAAATACTTAATCTGGCACCAACAATAACAAAAAACAGAACGTATATCGGTGCCGAAAACCTGTGTACAAGCTCGAAGCTCGATGAAACTTTCTTCGAGCCGATATTCGTTAGCGTTACGCCCAAAGCCATAGTTGAAATAATAACATCCAACTCCCGGGTTATTGCTACACCGATGATGAGCAACGCCGAACTTATACAAAAAATCAATACTCTTTCCGGCTCATCGGTTCGTTTTAAAATCCAGTTGAGTCCTATTCCTGCTGCTATGCCTATCACCAGCGAGCCAAAGATCTCGTAGAAAGATGAGAATAAGGCGGGAAGAAACCCTACTTCTTGATGTCCTATGACTACCCCTGCAACACTGACACATATAGCATACAAAGTCAAGGCAAGAGCATCATCAAGTGCGACAATTGCCATCAGCATCGCGGTCAGTGGTCCACGTGTCTTATACTCCCATAACACGCTCATTGTCGAGGCAGGGTCTGTTGCTGCGCAGATGGCTCCAAATACCACGCTAACCGCTAACGCAGTTTTCCAGTCGAAGAAATACCATGTTAATCCAAAGCTAAGTAGCCCCACCAAGAGAAACGCAACCATCCCTTCGAAAAGCAAAATGGCGATAACCTGTCTGCCAAACTTCACAAAAATATCGCGTTTAAGCTCACCACCGATTAAATAACCAATGATCCCCAGAGCAAACGTGTTGAACGGCTCAAGATCACTAACTGTTTTCTGAGAAATGACACCCAGCAAAGGCCCTAATATTATTCCTATGGCAACGTAACCTACGATACGCGGAATGCTAAGCCGGTGAAATATTCTCGCCCCTACCGTGCCACCAAAAATGGCAATTCCAATCAGCAGGATAATATTAAGCTCTTCGCTCTGTGCTAAAATATT
>CAYSPM010000132.1:0-8138 GCA_964432925.1 uncultured Pirellulales bacterium
CGCTTAGCGTGCGTGATTATTATGAATTGAGTATCTTTCTGAAACTCGCTCAGAAGCAAATTAAAACGCTCATTGTTTGTTTCGTCCAGGGCTGCGTCAACTTCGTCAAGGAAGCAGAAAGGCGACGGCTTTGTTCTGAAGACTGCGAACAGAAGCGATAATGCTGTCAGTGATTTCTCGCCACCACTAAGCAGCGAGATACTCCTTGTTTCCTTGCCAGGCGGTCGAGCTATGATTTCTATCCCAGCTTCAAGAATATCTTCGGCATCCTCAAGCACAACGTCGGCTTTGCCGCCTCCAAAAAGTTTGCGAAAGATCTGCTGGAAGTGACCACGGATTTCTTCAAATGTCTGTCCAAATTTCTCTCGGCTCTTCTTATTGAGCCGGTTTATCAACTGTTGAAGTTGGGCTTTGCTACTATTTAAGTCCCCGACCTGATCGCTTAGGAACTTATGTCGCTGTTCAAGGCCTTCCTGCTCATCTATGGCATCCACGTTCACATTACCGAGGCGTTCTATTTTGTCTCGAAGCTCCGCTATCTCGATTTTGATGCCTTCCCAATCGACATCCTGGCCACTGTAGCTCTTAAAGGCATCAGCCAAATCAATCTGCAATTCGTCGTGCACTCTGTCGATAAGGTCCTGTTGCTTCACCTCCAACTGGCCGAGTTCCACCTTAAGTTGGCCGATCACCTGCTCAACCTCGGCTTTCTCTTGCTGCTTAGTGCGCATAAGCTGTTCTGCTTCTCTCTTTTCGGCAAGCAGCCTCTCAACTTCTTCATGCAAAAGCCGGTTACTCTGCTGGCCCTTTTCTTTTTCCACGAACAGCTCAGAGACAGCCGTCTCGCAGTTAAGAATGTCTCTTTGAGCATCTTTCAATTGTTCACTACAGGTCCGGATTTGCTCTGTCGCCGCATCGGTATCCCTCAGATTTGCCTGCATCTGACCCTGCAGATTCTCAATGATTTGCTTCAGTGCTTTACTTTGCTCAGTGACCTGCCCGAGTTCGATACGCAAGTCTGTCAGTTGCGTGTTCAATGACTGTTGTTGGCTTCTTTGTTCAGCGCATTGAGCTTCAAGCTCCTGCACGCGCGAGGTCCGCTCACTGTTTACGGCCTCCAGTTCCTGCAATTTCTGCTTGGAGTCGTACTCCTTTTGTACAGACTGGGCTATCTGCGTTTCCAGCAGATCAATCTCGCCTTCTATCAACGGCTCCTCGTCTCTGAGCCGTTTAATATTCTCCCCATAAAAAGAGAGCTTCTCAATTATCTGTGTCTTTTCCGTATTGGCTTCATAAACGGCCGTACGCAGGTCCTTGCAAAGCCTGTCTATATGTGCCTTTTCGCGCGTTTTGTCTTCAATTTGTTTTTCAAGTCCGGCAATCTCGGAGCTCATGTTAGTGACAGACTCATTAAGCTGCTGCATTCTGCTCTTACGAGATATAAGACCAGTCGTCTTGCCTAATGGCCCGAGCCTTATTGATCCTTCAGGACTAAAGCATTCGCCTTCTAACGTTACGAACCTGTACTCGCCTTTACCATTGTGAGCCAGCCCTTTAGGGGCCAGCCCCAGCGCAGACTCGAGCGTATCGACAACGATGGTCTTGCCCAACAGTTTCCAAACTAACTGTGCATAATTGCTTTCGTATTGAACAAACTCAACGAGTCTGCCTTTAACATGAGGCGACCCTGAAAAATCCTCTTTATCTACAAAGGGCTCCTTCACATCACGACATAGAAAATTTACTCTTCCATCGAGCTTGCCGATTGTCTGAGAGTCAGCCAACAATTTACCTATATCGTTGATAACGACGGAGTCGGTTCGGCCTTCGAGAGCGGCTTCAACAGCAGTTGCATGCTCAACATCGGTGGATATGATCCGGGCTAAAATTCCATCGACGTAGTCCAGCCTACTGTTCGCATCTGCCTGGCTTTGCAGCAGGCTTTTGACAGCCGGTGGTAGACCCTCGCATCTTTTTTCCATATCAGTAAGAACACTCAACTCGCCATTGAGTGCACTTCGTACCTCCCTGTTGCAGACCAATCGTCTTTGGTTCTCCTCCAAGGAACAATCAATTTCTTCAATTTTCTTGCGTTTGGATTCCAGACTCTGCTGCAATTCGTCCAGCACTTTCTCCACGTCATTCAGGCGTGCCTGATATTGCGCCTTTTCGGTAAGCAATTTTTCAAGCTCAGACTTAGAAGTTTGAGCTCGACTGGCCAGACGATCCTTCTGGCTCGACAGATTGTTTCGGTGAGCTGAGGTACTTTGGATTTCATTGTGAAGTTGAGCTGTTCTTCTGACAATGTCAATGATGCCGGACTTTTCATCTTCCAGATCCGCCTGAAGATGAACAAGCTTCGCATCGACTTTGCGGACTTCTTCTTCCTGTATTCGCTCAACCGCTTGATTTTTATCCCTCAGCATTCTTTCGCAGCTTGCCTGCTCAGTTTTATGTCGTGCCAACGCCGACTGCAACGTGCTTCTCTGTTCCTGCAGCGATTTCGCTTTCTGGCGTTCTGACTCCGTTCTTTGCTGCAGCTCCCCAACCCTCGTCCGCAAAAATTCAATACGCTGTAGTTGTTGCTCTATTTTGCTCTGGACAGCAACAAGACTGTTGCCCGTCTGATTCAGCAGGTGTTCCTTGTCCAGGATGTCATTGCCCAGTCTACCTAACGCTGCATCAGCCCTTGAAATTTCTGCTGACAGTAGCGCATATTGCTCTTGTGTTTCTTGAAGGACTGTATTCTTCTCCTGCAGTTGCGCACGATTTTGCGCATACTCAACCAATGAGTAATTAACCTGTAGCTCTTTGAGTCTTTGGGTGTATTGAAGATAACTTCGAGCTCTGCCGGCTTGAAGTTTTACACTACGCAGTCTCTTTCTTACTTCAGTCAGGATATCTGCCAGCCGGAGCAGATTCTGCTCAGTGCGCTCGAGTTTTCGAAACGCCTCTTTCTTATGCGCTTTGTATTTGCTTATGCCAGCCGCTTCTTCGAATATGAGCCTTCTGTCTGTCTTGGACGCACTTAGCAACTGTTCAATCTGGCCCTGCTCAATTATCGAATAGGCCCTGGTACAAACGCCCGTGTCCATGAACAGCTCTCGAATGTCTTTCAAGCGACAGATCTTATTGTTGATGCGGTATTCGCTTTCCCCGCTGCGATATATCCTGCGAGATATCTGGACTTCATCAGCATCTATAGGCAACCGACGCGACACAACTCCTTCCTGGTTTGAAATACATAAGGTCACTTCGGCAGAATTCATAGTTTTTTTGCCGCCGCTTCCACCAAATATAACATCGGCCATCTGGTCGCTTCGAAGGCTCTTAAGCCGTTGCTCACCAAGTACCCATTTGACGCCATCGACAACATTGCTCTTGCCGCAACCATTCGGCCCTACAATCGCAGTTATAGATGAATCAAAAACAAATTCTGTCTTGTCAGCAAAGCTCTTAAACCCATCAAGGACAATCTTTTCCAGTCTCATTTGCTATCCTGCCATGAACGTCCGGTAACTATTTTCATAAAGCCAAAACGGATATCCCACGCCAATACGCAATATTGTTATCGGTCGAGCATCTGTCTTCTCTTGACAATTATTCAACTATATAAGCTCTTTGAAGGACCTACCTGTGTACTTGGAGCCCTATCCACACTTTTCTGTACGCTACTGTTGGTATTACTATGCAGTACTTGGCCTGTCAGAGAAGAATTCACTAAGTTTCTGTCGCTGCCATCTGGTTTAACGTCCCAGCCTCCTTTTTGACTGACACTTAGCGAAAACATACCCAAAAAACCCATCAATGCTTTGTGCCCTCGCTCTGCAGATCACTGAGCGGAGGCAGGAGTTACTATTTTAGGTGCTGTTCATTGGAATTTACGATATTTGCTAACGATATACTTCCTGCTTGCCTCAATCTGGGGGGCCACCCTCACTGGTAACATTACCACCATCGAGACACGTAAGCACTTGCAGGGCGCTAAAAAGTCCACAGAACAACCAACAGCCATTTCCTGAGACTAACGTCCCCAGCATTTGCTAAGGAAAATGCTGTCTTCACCATTACCAAGGATAAGCTTCACTGGCTAATATAACCTTTTAGTAGCCTGCTAAACATTTAGATGGTCAACACTATCTTTGTCTCCGGTCTCGAACCATCTCGAAATAACTTTTTATTTTTGTTGACCGTTGTACTTTTTTCTTTCTCTGCCTTTGAAGGAGAGAATAAGGCCGACTGTTATTACACCTACTATAGCCCACTGCAGATACAGTCTACTCAGCTTTATTGCGTGACTTGCTACTTTGAACAATGGAAAAAATCCAAGATTAGCCCTTCGACTAATATTGCTCCATGGTCCATGGGGTGGAAACAAGCCCATTAGCACAATCACAGCTATACCTATCCAAACAAAAACCTTTTGTTTCCAGTTCATAATGGGGCCGTTAATCTGACTCATCAGTTTTCCGTTTTGCCTGTCTTTTTTGTCTCTGAAAGCAAGGGCTAAACTGGCGGTTACTACCGCCACAATCGCCCACTTAATAAGCAGATCAGGCTTTATCTGAAAATATGGCTTCGTGGAAAGTATGCTGAGATTTTCTTTCGCCGGATATAAGCCCATTAGCACAATTACAGCTATGCCTAACCAGAGACACACAATTTGCTCGTAGTTCATAACTGCTCCAGCTACCTGGGCAAGATGCTTACCCTCTTGCTCTTCTCTATGTTTATTGGCTTTGCTGTCTTTGAAGATTACAACAAGACCAGCGCTTACAAGCGCCACCATAAATACCAATATTAAATGTCTGGGGTTGCTAATGTGGAACATAAAATAGATCATCGCAAATATTCCTATATAACACCCGACAAGAAACAACACAATAAGTCCCACTGTACGCCCAATAGAAGCGATCAGCTTTTTACCCATGATTCTATTTGCCTTTATAACTCCGTAATCATATTCCACATCTACTCAAAGTGCCTTATCACCGCCACCACGTCATTTTGGTATTTGCCTGTCTGTGTTGTATCAATAGTCTCATCCCGCTCTCGGAAACCAGCTTGAAATCGATAGCTATTTTTTACAAATTAAAAACATGCCGCGAATAATCTCAGAGTATTAACTTGGTTCATCTACCCTTTGTAGGAACGTATTTTCAAGACACTGTGTTGTTGAACCAAAAATGCCCTAACTCTACAGATGCTTTAACGATTAGCGGATATCAGGCAGCGGCCCAGCCCAAAACTCCGCCTGTACAGCATTTTTGTCACACATCTGCTTCAAAAGCGCTATGATCTCAGCATAAGAAACACCAAGTCCGCCTTGTTGCCCATCCTCCTTTACGGGTTCCTCACATAATATCTGAATAATGTCACTGAGTTTGAAGGAACACTTTAATGGGCCAATCACGGTAGGCCGTGTGGGATGCTTGCGCATTATAGAAACGTATTGCTGACCAGATCTGGAGTCAATCACAATATCGCCGTTAACAGACTGGATAAAAACATTGTCACGGCAATGCAACGGGGCACCAAATAAAACAATTCTTGGCTGACCTCTACGGGAAACGTAAATCGCTTTTTGTTTCGTCTGGGCGACTTGCTCGAGAAAGAAGCTGCGCCCGACGAGTCTCTTTGTAACCGCAATGTCGTTCAGCTTTCGCAATTGACTATAGGCTGCCAACATGATATCAAAGTCTGGGTCCTGCAAAAGCCTTCGCGCAACAGATGCTGCATCTTCGGGCTTCGCTGCTGCCGTCAAAGCCTCCAAGGCTTCGAGCCGATAGGCCGAAGCCCTATCCATTGATATTTCCCTAAGAGCCTGTACTCCCTGTTCACCCCCTATGTTGATCATACACCGACCTGCTAGCAATCGTACGTGTTCATCAGATGAATTCAACAAAACTTTAAGCTTACTAAGGCTTGTGCTACCAATAGCCTCAAGGGCAATTTCGCTTGCTTCCTTGTCTTGGCCAACAGCAAGCTTTGCAGCAAATGTTTTAACTCTCTCTTTGTCCAACTCTGGTGTCCGGTCGAGATACATTGCTTCAACTATTGAGATGAATCTTTGCACTCGTGTTTTGTATTTGGCCGGTATTCTCAATTCAACCTGGCCTGATGAGATAGCTCTAGCCGTTCCAGAAGCAAACCTCCCATTTATCAAGTTCCGTATGAGATTTGCACTTCTGTAATTCGGCTCGCGAAGAATCATGAATATTAAGTACTCTTCCAAAGCCTTTCCTCCGTAAAGGACATACGCAATTCTCATGCTTGCAGTGCTGGTACTAATCTTGTCCATAAAGACCGGCCCTTCCGCAGCAGCTATCACCCTCGTCGCTATGCCAAAAGTACCTCTGGGTTTAAGCTCAGCTCTATAGAGCCAGCCGTCTTCCAAAGAGATTGTTTGCGTACCGGGCAAAGCAGTTATTCTCAGATCAAAGCGCTGACCCTTCGGTGCAGCAGCCGGCACGACCCCCTCTATCCATACAACGGCCGTTTCAGGGCTGTCAATAAACCTGTCAACGTTAATCCTGTCTCGCGGCAGTTGCGCCAGAACATACCGCTTCAGGTATTCTCTGACCTGTGGCGGACACTCTGCGGAACCCGTCCCTTTTAGTCCACCCACCAGTCCATACCCCTCGACGGGAATTGGTTCAGGCTCGGTTATCTCAACCAGTGAGCCAATTGTGGTACCTAAATCCCCAGCAGGCATAAGCTGGGTCTGGCGACCATGGATTTGGCCAAGTTCGCGGCAGCTTATCAATGCGCATCCGCAAATAAGTGCTGCTACCAGTAATACTGTTTTCTGATTAAGAATCCTCATATAGCACGAAATCAAAGAACACAATATTTGATTCAGAGCAGTTCTAAAATACTACGCTCCACAAGCTTCATCGTCAAGGTATTTAGCGTTGCCAGCGCTTTTCAAAAGGCGTTCCACCTCTACACGTATCACCTTTCTATGCTCGCGGTAAACCACTCAACGCGGCGATTCTCTTTGCAGCTCTGCTCCATCAGCAGACTATTTGGCAGATAATGGTTCTGGTTCTTGATCTGGTATCGAAATCCACAAGGATTATTTGTTGCCAAGTTCCCAGAGTAAGTCGGCCATCCACTATCGGCACGCTCAAAGAAGGACCCAATATCGCTGCACGCACATGGGCATGGCCATTATCGTCATGCCAGGTTTGTTCGTGTTCGTAGCGGGCTGCCTCAGGAGCGATCTTTTCGAACGCTGCCTTTATGTCGTAATTAGCCAGTCCCGGCTCAAACTCAGTAGTCGTAATGCCAGCAGTCGAGCCGACATTGAAAAGCGTAACAGTCCCGTCACTAACGCCAGACCCAGCCACAGCCTCGCTGACTTGGTCTGTGATATTCACAACGTGGCAGTTGCCTTCGGTCTTGACCTTTATCTGCTGGTTTTTAATCATTTACGATAAGTCCTTTTCTACCGAACGCTAAGTGTCATCAAACCTGATAATCTCATAAACCTATTTGATATAAGCTATTACGTCAAGTTAAAAAATCCTTTTCCACAGCGAATTTCAATTCGAGACGCCAATTGCAGTTTATGTCGTTACAGGTTAAGAATTTTCTTCTCTAATAACAAGACAAGCTACGAAATATACGGCGCTGAAGTCACCGCGACATGGAATGTCACCGACTACTGGAAGTCCAACTCTGGCTACGGCTTCTTGCAGATGCGGTTAGTTGCTATCAGGACAGTTCAAGTACAGCCCAATAGTACGATGCAACAGTAGAAGGCCAATCACTACACAATCAATTCAACCTGCGCTAGTATCTTGATTTGCCGAATAATCAAGATAATACCTCAAAACCGTCACTGTTTCAGGAAAGTCTACCCTAAGCAAAGAAAGAGGTTAAAGTATACAAAAAGCGACTTTCGAGATTCTATGGATTGATTGAGCCTGGTGAAGGTTCGGCGGACCGCCAGTTGATTACGTCGTTGCCATAGTCTGCCGGCTCCAGCCGAGATAACGACATACCTCCGCCATCAGCTTCAACCGGCCATGGATCCACTCCAGATGAAAAATCATCATGATGTGAGCCATCACTATAGACAACACGGTCCACGCGTATCCACTGACGAATGCCCTCCCCATCCACATCGCCTG
>CAYSPM010000133.1:0-8061 GCA_964432925.1 uncultured Pirellulales bacterium
GAGTAAGCAAAAATATCCGTTGCTAATTCGTTAAAAAAAACTGTGAATGGTTACTAATTATGATATTATGGCTTTGTAGTAAAGCTGCTGATTTTGCGGTTTCGCTTCGATTTTGCCTTCAGAGGATAATTCTTCGACATACTTAACGACTTCATTTCGATGAAGGCCGAGGCCTGCGGCGATATCTTCAATAGAACAGGGCCTGCGCTTCAAAAGTGTCAGGACATCTTCACGTCGAGCAGAAAAATCCTGTTGTTTATGAACACCGCTGTAGTCGGCAATAACTTCTGCGTTCTTGTACAACCGTTTGGCTATAGCTTCTAACTGTTTTTCAGGAACCGGCTCTGCGAAAGCTTCAGCAGGTGGACGAGTAACAGTGTTAATTTGTACTTTATCCGGGCAGACAGAGTTTATACATGTCTTAAGTCTGTTGATTTCCATTTCTGGTGTAGTTACGCCAGCCAAGAGAAAGACTTCAAGCCAATATTTGCCTGTGTATTCCTCGCGGAATTTTACTAAGCCCTCTAACATCTTGCTAAAAGTTATATCGCTATGAGGTCTATTAACGTATTGGAATATCTGATTACATCCGGCATCAAGCGATGGAATAACCAAATCCGCAAGCTTCAAAGAGCTTCTTACCTCCGGCAGCCATAATAACGAACCATTTGTAAGCACCGCTACCGGAATATCAGTAATACTCTTAATTCTGGAAATAAGCTCATCAAGGCGCGAAAAAAGTGTCGGCTCGCCTGAACCGGATAAGGTTATATAATCAGGCTTAGAGTCGAGATTTTCTTTGAGTTGCTCTGTAACGATGTCGGTTGCCACCCATTCTTTTCTTTTAATTGTTTTATTGGTTGTTCTTCCGAGTTGACAATAGATACAGTCGTATGTGCATGTCTTGAATGGTAGTAAATCGACCCCGAGCGAACGTCCCAACCTTCTTGAAGGAACAGGGCCAAATATGTATTCTCGTTTGTCGCTGTCAATAATTTTGGCACTCATAATACAAGTTAACTTTCCACTCGTTCTGAGTCAGATAGAATTTTTTGTGTCCGTGTCAATCTTTACTTCTTGTCGGCCTTAGGTCTCTATCAATATAAAATGTTCTATTTAGCGGATTGTATCTATTCAATTGCGTTGACAATTTGATGTTTCCCATTATTTCTATTTTCGGCCTGTGGAATATATTTCCTGTCGACATTTTTTTATTTATTGTGTAGTTGTAACAGTCTGATAAATCAGTCAATAAGATTTGCCATGCTGCTTTTCCTATCTTCAAATTTCAATAATACTGCCCGCTTTTACTTCTCTGAACTGGTTTGGGTACGTTTCTTTTATTTCCTGCTTATACTGTGTACAGTGACACGGGGCAATTAGTTCGATCTTTTGAAGTTTTTCCAATTGCGAAAATCCGTGGAAGCCTCCGACCACACCATAAATTTTTCCGAGTTCTTGTGACTTTTCAATGATGTTTTCCAGACCCGGATGGGCACAGCCAGTTACAATAATATTTCCTTTTCGAGTATTTATTATCAGAGACTGCTCCTTAATTAATGTTCCAAGAGCTCCGGTGGAATGGATACCCGGGTAAATCTGGGTGCATTTTGAAAAAGATTTCGGATGAAAAACTTGGGCTTTACTATTAGCTTTCAGGAATTCATTAAGCCCGCCGGTATGATCCCAATGGTTATGCGAGATTACAACGGCAGCGATGCTTTCGGGCTGAATATTTAGTTGTTTGAGGTTGTAAATCAATTTTTCGCCGGTATCGCCGGTATCAAATAGTATTCTTTCTTCAGTTTCTATCGAGCAGGAAAAGCCCCATCCTGATTTTAGGCCAGCATCTGCTTCATTATCATATACAATTGTTATTTTCATTCTAAATCTTCCTTGATGTCTTAATTTCTTTCATACTTGTACATTTCTTCGTGCTTTCTAAAATTTAAAACACAACCTTGGGTAAGGCTGTCATCGTGACTTATAAGGCCGCAATGTTTCTGATCGAAGATAAAATTTGAATCTTCGATTTCCTGTTTAACGTCACTTAGACTTAACCTTCTGAATTCCTGTATGGGTTCATCTTCCAGAGTATGCTTGGGATAAACGGAAAGTAATCCATCTTGTTTCAAAACACGATAAGCCTGACAATATAGCTCTTCTCTTTCTTTCTTTTCATGATAATGGAGGACATCGTAGAATAAAATTACATCAATAGAGTCGTTTTCTATGCTTATTTGTATCTGGCCTGAGGTGTTTATTGCTTTTATGTTTTTCAAATCCAGGTGAATTGCTTTTTGTTGCAGTTCATTTAGTGCTTGTTGTTCCTTATCCACCGCATAAACAATTCCTTTGCTTCCAACGATTTTTGCCGCTGGAATGGTATAATGACCTATTCTACAGCCAAAATCCAGCACGCTTTGCCCAGATTTGATTCCAATTTTTCGTAGAAATCCTACCCCTTCTTTTACTTCCCATCTTTCCATCTTTTCACTCATTTTTCAATTTTTGAGAATTGCGCTGGTCATTAGGATTCCCCTCTTGGCTTTTTTGCCTTTTCCAGTTTTTCCTCGAGTTCTTCTAACTGTTGGATTATTAACGGCTTCGCTGAGTGAGCAGGCAGTCTGCTTTTCAGTTCAGCTATTTCTTTTTCCAGGTCTGAAACAATACAACTGGCAAGCAGATTTTTCAATCTATCCAAGGTAATCTTGTGGGGCCGAATCTCTATTCCCATCCAGTCGGAGAATTCAAGTATCTTCTCAGGATACTCCTGGGAGTATTCCTCCCAGAAACCTATGCCATCTAATAAAACAGCACCTCCGGTATGTTGAGGAAAATTCTCGTTGGCTTTGCCTTTATCCCAGTCCTGAAAGACATGGTTGCGGTAAATGATCCATCCCGGCGTAAGCCACCAAATTTTTTTACCATCACTGATTTCTTCTCTTTGGCTTTCGCTGGCTAACATATCCATGCAATGAGTTGCGTTTATTCTGGAGATTGAGATTTTAGCTTTTTGCTCCTGGATCATCGTATCTATTGTCCTGTAGGGATTTTCGACGTTTACGTAGCAGAATTTGCCGCCATAAACGATTATGATTTTCTTGGAGTGTTCCTTGGCAATATTTATTTTTTGTATTAATTGGCTTTCAAGTTCTTTAATAACCTCGTGTCGCCCAGGTGTTGTATACACAATTTTTTTAGCATCTAAAAAACCCTGCTTTCTCAGATAATTCAACTCTGGAGCAAGCGTCCCGCAAGAGACTATGACATAATCTTTAAAAGATAGCTGTTTCTGCATCTGTGTCTTTCTTTTTTCTCTTCACAGAGGGAAAATTCACTTTCTGTTCTTTATTTTCATACATGTTCAAAGCGGCTTTGAGTGCAGAAACAGATAAATTCGCACAGTGCTTGCTTTCTTCGGGCAGACCTTGAAAATAATCGTCAACATCATCAGGTTTTATCTGAACCGCCTCTTCGATTGATCTTCCTTTTGCTATTCTCGAAACATAGCTCATACATGCAATTGTAGCGCCACATCCGTCTGTCGTGAACTTTATATCACTTATTTTCCCCTTGTTGACGGTCAAAGTCATTTCGATCGTGTCTCCACAAACGCCTGTTATACTAACGTGGCTATTCGGATTTTCTATTTTGCCAATATTTCTGGGGCCGAAAAGTTCATCTTTGAGCCTTCGTGAATAGCCTTTTAATACGCTTTCCTGAAGACTCTTTGCAATTTTATCTATATTGTCTGCCATTTTTTTCAGCTTTATTTTCTTTTTCCAAATATTGCTGTCCCTATCCTGACCATGTTGGAACCTTCCTCTATGGCAACCCTATACGAGTTTGTCATTCCCATGGAGAGATACTTCATATCCACATTTGGCAAACCAAGGCTCTTAATTTTTTCAAATACTTTTCTTGTTCTTCTAAAGTATGGTCTGACGTCTTCAGGATTTCCTAAGCGAGGCCCCATAGTCATCAAACCATCCAGTCTTAAATGACTAAGGGATGATATGTCTCCGGCCAGTTTTTCCATATATTCGTCAAAGGGTTCATATTCTGCTGGCTTTATGCCAGCTTTAGAAAATTCACTGCCAATATTAATTTCTATGAAAACCGGAACTATTCTCCTCTTCGCTTTTTCTACCCTTTTATCAATAGCTTCTGCTTTTATCAGGGAATCAACAGTTTGAATAACATCAAAGACCCTTAAGGCCTTATTTATTTTGTTCGTCTGTAAATGACCTATCATGTGCCATCTAACTGTAGCTGCTTTTTTCCTTAAAGCACTGTAGATTTGCCCGGCTTCCTGAACGTAATTATCCCCGATATCAGTAGCTCCAGAATCTATTACCTCTTCTATTTCTTCCGCTGCTCTTGTCTTGCAGGATACGACTATGGTTACGTAATCCGGAATCTGCTGGGCGATTTTCGTGTAATTCGCTGAAATGCTCATGTTCAACTTCCGCTACGTAGATAATTAATAGATCTTAAAGTGTTACTTACGATTCGTAGGGCTTTTTATCACAAGGTACGTCTCGGCCACAGCAAGGCCTGTCTCGACCACAGGCAGGAGAGGTATTCTGGCTGTAATCTGTTGCATAAAAGCCCGAACCCTTGAAAATCACACCTGCTCCGGTGCCGATTAAGCGCTGAACTCTGCCATTGCATTTTGGGCATTTCTCCAAGGATTTGTCCTTCATGCTTTGGAACTTTTCAAATTTGTAGCCACAATCCTCGCACTTATATTCGTACGTCGGCATAGTCACTTCCTCTTTTCTTTGGATTCTTTTGTGCAACGTCGATCCTGGTCTTTGACTCAGGTTTGATTTCTAATTTGTCCAATGCCTGTCCCATGTCTTCAAGCAGTATGTCTGTTTTCTCAATTCCAGCGGAGAGACGAACGGTGTTAGGACGTACCCCGAAAATAGTCCTACGTTCGGGGGGCATATAAAGCAATGTCGTAAGGTATGGTATACAAATCAGTGATTCAGTTGCTCCTAAACTTACAGCATGATATATAACTTGAAGCTCGCTTATGAAATTTTTGGCATCTTCCTGGTTTTTGCCAACATCAAACGCAAGGACCCCGCCGAACCCATTGTGCATTTGTTTAGTAGCAATTGAGTGCCCAGGATCCTCTTTTAAGCCCGGATAGTAAACTCGAGAAACTTTTGGATGGCCGGACAAATACTTTGCTATAGCCATAGCATTCGAGGCCATTTTTTCTGCTCGAAGCTCGAAGGTTTTAAGACCTCGTTCCAGCAGCGATCCTGAATAGGCATCTAACGTTGTCCCAATAGCCTGGCGTGTAAACCATAGATTGTCATAGTGCTTTTTCGATCCAGCTATAGCACCTGCCATAAGGTCGTTATGTCCACCTAATCCCTTGGTGGCGCTATGTACTACAATATCGGCACCAAGCAAGAGAGGTTTTTGATGGTACGGAGTAGCAAAAGTATTATCTATTACTAAAAGAGCGTTTACCTTATCAGCCTCTCTGCATAAGACAGAAATATCCAAAACTTTACATAAAGGATTACTTGGACTTTCACAAAATATCATTTTTGTATTTGGTCTGATATGCTTATTGATTTTATGGCCTTCGCGAGCATCAAGCCATGTTATATCGATGCCCAACCGTTCCAGGATAAGTGAAACCTTATAATGAGCACCGTAAACATCATGAAATATTATCAGATGATCGCCTGCATTAAGATATGTTAAATATACCATGGTGCACGCAGCCATACCTGAAGTGCAGATAATGCAATCCTCAGCTTCCTCTAATGCAGCTATTTTTTTCTCTACTGCTCGGACTGTTGGGTTGTCGTCTCTATGATAGGTATAGCCATCTATTTGGCCATCTGTGATTTGTCGCAGCACCTCGAAAGAACTGTATTCATAATTGACTGCGTTAACAATGGGTGTAACCATGGGTTTGTTACCATACGGTGTTAGTGGATCATTGCTCATATATATTTACTCCTCTTTTCGAGACTGTAGTAGCTTTACAGAGTAAATAATATTTAAGGCGTTTGATTACAATGACTTATGCAAGGTCCAAGCTGCTTAATTGCTGGTTACAGGCTCCTGTTGTAGCAGATTCAAACATTAAAGTTGGTTTTTACCGCGGTTTCGCTATAAGCAACAGTCCCGCACCAACCAGCATACTCTGTAACCTTGCTACAGTCTCCTCTTTTCTTATGTTTCGACTGAAAACATTACTTCATCTAAAGTGGAGCAACTTCGATTTCCCGAGGTCGGGTCATTTTGCTCCAATCTTTGGGTCCAGCTATCTCTTTCATCTTCTCCAATTCACCCAAGGTTTTTAAGCGTTCATAAATTTTTACCCAGGCACAATCACGTTCAGGATCTACCTCACATTTTCCATTTTTACTTCCTCCACATGGCCCATTTAACAATCCTTTCGCACACTGAGTTAAAGGACAAATTCCGGCGAATTTACCAAGTTCGCATTCTCCACATTGTTGACATTTCTCTTTGAATAGAGTTGGGCCTCCTCCCATGTGTCCTATTGAATTTGTTCCTGGGTAGATAGGCTTTACAAGTTCAAACTCTTCTTCCAGAATTAACTCCCTCACAACTTGAAGTCCATCGCCACATGTCAACATCAGGATAGCATCAGATTCTTCGATTTCTTTTCGATATTGACTTAAACGGGCTTTACTCCACGGAGCATAACAGGTAAATTCTCCGAAGGGCGGGGCAATAGCTGCTAAAACCTGTTTTCCTGTTTCAGTTAGCGTTTTCGCCATTTCTTTTACTTCGGTCTCGCCACCTGTATGAAAAAATGTAGCACATCCTCCGCACCCAACCAGAACAACCCTTTCCTTGCCCTCTAAATATTCAAGAATTTCTTCTATAGGTTTTTGAGTTTGGTCTATCATTTTTATTTTGTCCTTTTTATTCCATGCTCACTTTCGTAAGCTAATTCGTCTACAAAAACGTCAGAGTTCATAAAATCTATCATGTTTATTTTTGCTCGCAGAGTTTTACTTTCTCCCGCAAGGTTCTCCATCTCTATTTGGTTGCCATCAACTTTAAGGTAGGCAATGTCTTTTATAAGTAGCTTGCCCCCATTTCTACGTTTGTAAATATTGGCTAAGCACATCTTTCTGTCCTTTGTTTTTATTATATTGATTTAACTGTCGCTTTTCTTTTTTCGGATTCTATCCTATCGGCAATCTCCTTAATTCCATCAAGAGAAATCGTAAGCTCATTGCCAGAGAGACACGACATGAATACATCCTTGTTTTCATGGATAATGGCTATCACCTTCTCTTTGTCTACTGAGTCCAGAAGCAACTTTTCTGTTTCTCGGTTTACTCTATTGAGTACATAATACGTAGGCTTACCAACCTGTTTGCCCAGCTTGGATATCTTCTCAGCCAAAAGTATTGAATCTCGAGATGGGTCGATGATGACGACCAGCAAATCGATACCTTTTTCTACACCTCTGCCAAAATGCTCTATACCGGCGTCGGCGTCTGCGATCATAAATTCTTTATCTGCCAAATCAAGAATCTCTATAAACTTTGAAGAAAGGACATTGATAGGGCAGGCACATCCTTCACCAAATTCGTAAATTTTGCCCATCGAGAGTAGTTGAATATTACCCTTCTCGGATAAATACTTTTTAGGTAAGTCATCCAATTTCCATTTACCTGTCATATCTTTAGTTTTTTTAAATAGAATCTTTTTACCACCAAAGTAATTCATAAAATCTTTTGGCTTAGCCATTCCCAAGCGATGATGAAGTCCAATATTCGACTCATCATTATCTATAACTAAAACCGTATTATTCCTTTTGGCCATCTCCTTGGATAGCAGGGCTACAATAGTACTTTTCCCGCATCCGCCTTTGCCACAGACCAACACCTTCATAATTATTAGCCTTTTTCTTTCACAAAATCATTTGTGCAATAGGGTATCTTAGATATATTAGTGGTCACAAATATTGTCCCCCGTCTCGAGTTTGTTTTCCAAATAAGCTGACACAAGCTCTTCAGGAGCTTGGCCAGATGCGCCTAT
>CAYSPM010000134.1:0-8061 GCA_964432925.1 uncultured Pirellulales bacterium
AGAAAGCCGAAGAGCAAATAAGGTGACATCTCGGCAACCGTCGCCCAAAAATCCAGCAGTATTATCTTGACTATATCAACCATCATGCACCGTATCTTTACATTCAGCAAGCAGAGCTAATGCTATATCGCGCCCTGTTCGTGTTTTGAATATTCTATTGATGATGTCCTTAATTTTATCTTTGCTCGCATCTGCAAAGTCTGTCCACAGATTGACCAGCCAATCTGCGTCCCAAACAATCCTGAATTCGAGCGTGTCAATACCTTTAGCACTATGGTGGCTGCCGATTATTTTACATATATGCTCGATAGTCTGAGCAAAGATGTCGATCCTCTTTAGAATCTCTCGGGCTATTGGTGGCCCTTCACGTTCCTGGTATTTTGGCGCTGATGAGCCGTACTTTCGCTTCGCTTCGGGTATGCCGATATCGTGCAAGATTGCTGCCGCCCTAACAACCAGTGGGTCACCACCCTCATCGGCCTGTATTCTTTCGGCATACTCAAGCACTTTAACAGCATGGTCAATCCGCCGCTGATCCTCGCCAAAAGTTTCCTTCATCTGCCCAATTAGTCTATTCCGGACAAACTCCGTCTGCTCAGCAGACCAAACACCAAGACACTGCTCAGCGTATTGACACCATTGAACACAACCAAGGTCAATTTTGGGATTCATGACGATGCTACCACAGTTAGAGCATTTTCTCTTAGGCTCGTCTTTGAAGAACTCAACCGCCCTGCTACAGTCGGGACATTTAACCTCGAAAATATCACCTGGCTTCCAAAACCTCTGATCCTGTCCAGGACATCTGATCATTACGCGGTCTCCAAGCTTTCAACTGCTTCCAGCAGTTTCATGAATCATGGTTAATAACATCTTGAATCTATCTTTTGCAGCAACCTCATGGGGAACATTCGCTGGCATAATAATCAACTGGCCTGATAGGACCTGCTGTCGCTCACCTCTAATTTTTATTTCAGCTTGGCCCTCAAGAACCTGGACAACAGCATCATACGGCGACGTGTGCTCGCTCAAGCGCTGTCCTCTATCAAATGCAAACAATGTAATCGTTCCCGCCGGCTTATCCATAATAGTCTTGCTCACAATCGAATCGGCTGAATATTCGACAAGCTCCGACAGGTTTTGTGCTTTACCCAGACACGTCTTCAGCACAGTGGTTTCTTTCTCTTGATCGCTCATTGTTTGTTCCTCTTTTTTCGCCGTACACTTTTACTTTTAGCCCGATTATGACTGCGACACAGTTTTTCCAACGTCACACTGCTCAGATGTTTATCGATACTCTTCTGAAACTCAGCAAGTTTGGTGCTTATTGTGCAACGCTTCTGACGAGGGCACAAGTCTGAAGCTAACAAGCACCTATTTAACCTGATTGGGCCCTGTATAGCCTCTATTATCTCCAATAGAGTTATCATAGAAGGCCTTCGACTCAAACTGAACCCTCCATTGGGCCCCATGCTGCTTTTTACAAGTTTAGCTTTGTGCAGCTTTTGCATCAATTTACATGCAAGCTGGTAAGAAAAATCTCCTTCATAGGCGATACTTCTGGTAGATAACGTACCGTCCTCATAGTGTTCTGCGAGGTTCACCATTGCACGCAACGCATAATCCGTGTTTCTTCTTATTATATCCATGTGCCCATAAACCTCTCTAAACCAAAAAGCCTGAAAAAGTACTGTCTATCATATATAGGACTAATATAGTCTTACTTGTTCGCGCAATTAAGAAAAAAAATCAAATCTGGTCGCCTCCAAACTACTACGACTTGCCTACACTTATATTCCCCTCAACATCTATCTGGAGCTGCTTTTTGAGGTTTTTAGCCGATACGAACCTGTAATCTCGCTGGGCTTTTACTACTACTTGACCATTATTAACGGTTATCGTAACAGCCTGTTCGGGTTTTCTTTGTCTAATCACGTTAGCTATGAGAAAGGCCTTTTCAAGGCCGTCGCCGGTTTTGTAATTAACCACCTCATCCGGCTGCGCCAGCCTGTTGCCATTATAAATCGATTCGTTCGTCATCTGGTCGAGCCAAGCGTAAACCTCATCGAGCGACATTGAATCTACAGCTTTCACAGAAACAGGATTACGTTGCAGCGCAGCCATAACGAAAGGAACCCAATCACAGCTATCCATATCACGGTATGCATAAAAAGCAAGATCAACAGTTGTGTTACTTTTACGTTTTTGTTGAAGGTACTGAATTATTTGCTCTCTGCTCTGCTGCGGTGAAATTTCGATTGGATCGCAGGGCAAGAAGTTTTTGTCCAGGGCGGGCAGTTTCGCTTCTGTGTATATAAAATCAGCCAACTTGTCCACAAGTTGCTCTGGATCAGGCACAACTGGTTTTAAGAATTCAACAAGCGTTGATTTACCAGTGGAAGTTCTCACATCAGTCTCTCCCGTAGCTATGAGTTTCTCAAGTTCGTCACATCGGATTCTATTGGGCAGTTCGTAAGGGACAAAATCTTCATCCGAAACGTCTGCGAGCAATTTTTCAAAGGTCTCGTCAGCCACTCTATAGTTGCTGCTGTGCTCATAATGAAACAAGGTCTCGGCCTTTATAAATTGAGATTGTCCATGACAGTCACGGCATACCTGGAAATACTGCCGGTAGTCAGAATGAGTACGCAGAAAGCTTGCGAAGACCTGGAGTGTTAAATCTGTTGATAGGTATGAATTTAGCCTTGTCATTAAATGCTCGTAGGCTTGTCTGCTGATTGTTGATTCAGTGTACAAACAATGGATGTAGCCTGTTGAATGCGCAACAATCGTGACATTCTCATTGCGTAAAGCACGCTGGGCCTGGTTGGAGATTTCACTTCCATTAAACCACATCGTCTTGGTAACGAGTCTTCTGTTGTTGGTCAAAATTCCATCCTGAAGATCGATGAAATTTTGCGAGTGAAGAGGAGTTAATATCATGTAAATATTCTCAAGTGGAATCTCACATACGACAAAAGCCGCTGCCGCGTACAACGCAGCGAGTGAAACACATTCGCCAGCAGCGGTTCGATAAGCCTCCTTAAGTCGAAAAGCGTTCATTGCCTCGACAGTTTCCGTCTTCCAGTAAGGGATTATGTCACTATTGAACTTGTCCAAGCCAAAATGTTTTCTAATATCCACATCGAAATAATACTTATCGCCCTCGTATCCAAATAGTGCATTGCTTTTAGCAATGTCCTTAGGCGAGATGAACTGTTCGAACCTTTTCAACTCGGTGTTCTTACTGGTAAGGCCCCACGTCTCAAGGTCAAGATTAAACTCAAACTCATCTATCACGAATTGCTTAAGGCGCATGAGTTTCCTGTAACTACTCTTACCCTTTAACTTTTTGAAGCAATCCAGCTCCCGCCACTGCCAAATAATCGGGCTCATAATGTCTGCTAAGACCAAGCTGTACATCAACTCCGGAAATACGAAGATTTCCATATCAGATAGTGTGATAGCCGATGAATATTTCTCAAGGTCCTTCGGATTCATTCCCGTTGCTCCAGCTAATTATACTGATTGTGAATAATCAATGCGCTTATTCTTGTCATTTCGAGCGAGCCCCCCTTCTTGCTTTCGCAAGAAAGCAGGGGGGCGAGTCGAGAAATCCCTCGGCTTGGCTCGGGACAGGTCTGATTTTTAATATTTCTGTCTACGCTCTCCGCTGTACGCTGCACGCTTTATTTACAGAACTCCAAAAGCTCGCAGACATCACATTTAGGTTGATAACTGCCGGTACAATCTTCGACAATGCCGATTCTAGATAATGCAAAATCGTATTTGACAGGATCGTCCGGCTCAATGCGAGCGAAGCCTTGCGTTACTTTCAAAGCTGTGGATAATGAAACCGCCTGGCCATTATGAAATCCTAAGATTCTGGATAATCGGCCTATATGCACATCTACAGGGACAATGAGTTTTGCCTTATCGACGGACTTCCATAAGCCCGTATCAACTTCATCGTCACGTACCATCCAGCGCAAAAAGAGATTCAGGCGCTTGCTGGCACTTCCTCTTGCAGGGCTGGCTAATAAATACTTCAAACCAGCACTTACTTGGCCACCGTTGCCACGCGCATGGATGGCGCATAGGCTATCGCAAAACTTCGATAACGCGCCAATGACATTACCATCACCAGCGCTATAGCCTTTTAGGAAGAATTCCTGGATACTGCCGTCCCGTCTCAGAATGTGCTTTAGCAGCACCAACAAATCAGCAATATCCTGCCCCGTTGTAAAGCGATGTTTGAAGCTGATTATTTTCTTTCGCCGTACTTCGTTAAAATTCCTAACAAAAGAATACGGACTCTCACCCATACGTTTGAACAACTCATTTAGGCTTTTTTGGATTTGCTCGACCCGTCCATAAGCAAGAGCTGCTGCCAAAAACGCGGCAATTTCCATATCAGCAGACGCTGTATAGTGATATACAAACTGCAATGGATCAGGCTCAATCAAATCGCGGTGATTATATTTAGCATACAGCCCTTCCAGCACACATCGTATTTTGAGCTGTTGTTTATTCACCAAGCACCGCCGATTTAAACTGGTCAAAACCTATCTTCTCTATCATTGAACCCAATCTTTGATGCGGCTTTGCATTCGCCTTATAGTACTGGATAACTTTATCGACCAACTCAATGGCTTGTTCTGTGGACAGGTCCTTAGCAAGCTCAAGTGCCAGTCTTGGCTTAGCTCCGCCGTTTCCTCCCACCAGGACCCTCCAGCCCTTCGGCATGCCCACAAGGCCAACATCCTTAATGCATGTCTCGGCACATTGATTGGGACAGCCGCTCACGCCGATCTTGAACTTGCCCGGCAGCTCCATGCCATGATATTTGCTGTCCAGCTTCAATCCGAGAGAAAGGCTGTCCTGCAAACCACGTTTACAAAAGGTTGTACCTGGACATGCCTTGACGCTTCTTACACACAAGCCAACTGCAAAGCCAAGCGACATCCCAAGTTCCGACCATATACTGTCAACGTCTCTTTCGTCTATGCCAACGATCGCGATTCTGGCAGCGCTTGTAATCTTTAAGGCTTGCGCTTGATACTTCTCAGCTACATCAGCCAACTTGCGCAATGTCTGGGGCTGAACAACGCCGCAAGGAATATGCGGCGCTACCGCATAAGTCTTCTTGTCACGCTGAATAATGACTCCTTTTTCGCCATCCTGCAACATTGCATCCTCCTGTCAAGTTATGCCCCTGAACTGTTCAACTAATTCTCGCAACTTCTGCGTATCAACATCCCTATCATACAAAGGACGTTTATCCTCGTGATAAACACCTGTGTTTTCCTCAAAGATAGTTCTCTCAGGATTAGTATAGAAAATCCCAAGTGGTAATTTGTCAGTCTCGGTAGCTCGCTTGAAAGCCTCGATTCGACCGGATGGATCGTGGGAATCTTCAAGGTAGTAACAATGCTCCTTGAACCACTGATAGGTATTAATCTTATTATACGAGACGCACGGCTGAAAAACATCTACAAGTGCGTAGCCCTTATGTTGGATAGCCTTTTTGAATATCTGTTTGGTTTGCTCAGCATCGCCTGCAAAAGCCCTTGCGACAAAACTCGCATCCAGAGCAATAGCAACCGCGATAGGATTAAAAGGCTCAAGAAACACACCTGCAACCTGAACTGTGGTTTTGAAGCCCAACTGGCTTGTAGGTGATGCTTGTCCCTTTGTTAGGCCGTAAACCATGTTGTTGTGGACGATATTTGTTATTTTCGGATTACGGCGTATAGTGTGCATAAAATGGTTGCCCCCTTCGCCATATATGTCTCCATCGCCACTTTCGGCTATTACAGTCAACGCTGGATTAGCGGCCTTTATCGCTGTCGCAGCAGGCAAAGCCCTGCCATGCAATCCATTAAAAACATTACACTTGAAATAGTGCGGTATCTTCGCCGCCTGGCCAATGCCTGATACCAGCACGAGACTTGTCGACTCAATTTGTAGCTCCGCCAAGGCCTGCTTTAAGACTTTCAGAATGGGAAAGTTGCCACAACCCGGACACCATGCAACGTCAACGTCGCTCATGTTAAAAACCTTTGCATCCATAAACCGCTATCCTAACTTAATAAAGTCTGCAATTCGTCTACGATTTCTTCGACAGCAAAGTTCAGGCCGCTGTACTTTAATATCTTCCGGTCTATATCAATCCCAAAATGAAGCTTTATCTGCTTGCCGAACTGACTGGTTGCATTATTTTCTACGATTATGGTCTGTTCTGCTGTTTTTAAGAAATCTGCTGTACTCTCATGCAAAGGATAGACCTGTTTATAATGCAACATAGCTGTGTCGTCTCTGGATAGTATTTCGATCGCCTCTCGCACAATATGATATGTCGAACCCCAGCAAATAACGAGATTCTTGCGCTTCTTCGGCCCAATAAACTCAGGCGGCACGATTTCCTTTCGTATCGATTCGAGCTTCTTTAATCGCTTATCAACCATTTTTGTATGCAGATTGAGGTCCTCTGTAATGTGACCTTCGCTGTCGTGTTCATCGCTGTCAACACAGACAAGTCCATCCCCATAGCTTGGGATGCCGCGAGGAGAAACTCCATCCGCGATCAGTTCATACCTTCGATAATTTTGTGTGGATTTGATAAAGTGTTTCTCAACCTTAATATCCCGCAGACTCAACTGGGAAATGTTGTAGTAAGAATCAATCAGGTATTGGTCGGTAAGCACAAAGACCGGCACCTGGAATTTATCCGCAAGGTTGAATGCCTTTTGGGTCAGATGAAAGGCTTCTTGAAGCGTGCCTGGCGTAAGAATAATCCGGGGAAACTCACCATGACCAGCATAAAGAGCAAGCTCAAGATCTGCCTGCTCTGTTCTGGTCGGCAAACCAGTAGCTGGGCCTGGTCGTTGGGCAAGATGAATCACAACAGGCATCTCCAACATCCCGGATAAGCTCAGCCCCTCTGTCATAAGCGCAAAACCACCACCTGAAGTCGTAACCATCCCACGTGCGCCGGCGTACCACGCACCTATCGCCATATTTATAGCAGCTATTTCATCCTCAGCCTGTTCGGCAATTATTCCAAAGTCCTTTCCATGCTTGGCAAGAAATACAAGCACACCTGTAGAAGGCGACATTGGATAAGAAGACACAAAATTGCACCCCCCTGCTATCGCGCCCAACCCTACAGCTTCGGCTCCACTTAGAAGTAGCTCGTCTTTCACCTGAGCGTCTGTAGCGACACTAAAGCCGATTTTACTTGACCGCACTAAATCGGTTCCGACTTTGTAGCCAGCTTCAGCAGCTTTTATATTATTCTCTATGATTTCGGGCGATTTTGCGGAGAAATAATCCTTTATGTAGCCAGTAACTTGCTGCAGGCGTAGCCCAAGCAACCCTGCAAGTGTTCCAACAGCGACAATATTAGAATAAATCGCGTTACCGATTTCGGATGCAATTTTGGTAAATGGCACATCGATAAGCTGGTATCCAGTTAGGTCTTCTTCATCTGCTATAATCTGTTTTTCCCCCAGGATGAGAGTGTTCTGCGAAAGTCTCTCTTCAATATGTTCGATTGCGCCCCTGTCAAGGGCAATGAGAACATCAACTCTGCTAACCATAGCAGATACCCTATGAGATGATGCTCGTATCTCAGTAGAATTCATCCCACCTCGGATTCGTGACATATATTCCTTCGTGGCAAAGACATGATAACCTGCCAGCTTCAAAATTCTCGTCAAGAGAAACTCCACGGTTTGAATGCCCTGGCCTGCCTGGCCACACAGAACAATCGAAACATCATCCTTAATTTTTGAAGTTGAGATCTTGCTCATCGGAATTAGTACCTTTAGCTTATTTGTAGGTGGGAACTGCCTCCATACATATATGAAATTGCTTTGTAGAAAAGGTGTCATTTCGACCGTAGTGAGCGAAGCGAACGGAGTGGAGAAATCTGGGTTCGCAACGCCATTGTATACAGATTTCTCGACTCGCTCCCCTGCTTTCTTGCGAAAGCAAGAAGGGGAGCTCACTCTCCACAGTCCTATGGACTCCGCCGTAAGGCATCCTGTGGACTTACGG
>CAYSPM010000135.1:0-7836 GCA_964432925.1 uncultured Pirellulales bacterium
CCCGCTGCAGCGGACGCCCCCATTACGAAGACTCGATAGGTGTTACTTGATTTGTACGCAGGAAATACAAACATGTTGCTTTCTCGGGCGATGGTAGAGGGAAAAAATTGCCAGGCAAATTTATGATTGTTACAGTAAGAAGCCGTGCCATTCACTTCGCATTTGATGGTCGCGGTAGTCGGAAAGCCGGAGCCGAAAACGCGTAGTACAATCTCCAGCAGCAAGAACAAAAGTGAGGGAATAACAGTGATTGCTACAATGCGAAACAACCATAGTCGCCCGCCGGTTATCGACTCGCGTGATATTTTCTCCTTATCCTTCTGTTTTTTTTCACTCTTGAAGATTCTGGAGATTAGCGTTTTCTCTGCCGGCAGGTGCTTCCTTGACTCGCTCTGGTGAAGACCTGTGCTGGGAGAAGTTCTTCGCTGTTTGATATCTCTTTTTGTATGTGATGATGGTTTCTTACTTTTCCGGCCTTTGGCACCCATTCATTGATTCTCTTCAATCGCGTTCTTGAGAAGATGTTTTTTAAGATGACTTTTTATGTTTTATCGACATTTGCATATTAGCCGATTAGTGGCAATAATTTTTTATCTTTTTTTGTATTCACTTCTGCCTTTTTCTCAGGTATGCGACTTCAGCGTTTGTCAGCCTCTAAATCTCCCTATACCCAGGCCCCGCGCGGTTAGTTTACCGATGCGTGTTCTTTTGAGCGATTTTACGGGCAGGTCAACTTCAAAGAATTCGCTTTTTTCGCTGATACCCGGCTCTGGCAAGCAGGCTCGCACTGAACTCGTTGTTCGTGAATCGTGACTCGCGCAGCGCAGAACCGGCGGCTAAATGCAAACGACTATTCATGAGTACTGTCCGCCATCCCCTATTTTCTTCAGGTACGCTATTTCACTTTTGGTTAGCGTTCCGAATTCGCAGACGCAGAGGCAAGCCATTTACTTTGTCGGCGGACTCAAATACTGGAAAAACTCCGAATCGCTCGGCAGAACAACTATTGCATCCTGCCCCAGTGACTTCTCGTATGTCTCCAATGTCTTGACAAATGCGTAAAACTCCGGGTCTCTTTCAAAAGCTTCGGCATATACCTTGATTGCCTCGGCATCACCCTCGCCCTTTAGTTTCTCGGCTGTCATGTAACTGTCCGCAAGCAGGATGGTCTTTTCCTTATCAGTAATGGCTTTAATCTTTACCGCCTCTTCCTCGCCCTCGGAACGGTATTTCTTAGCCATCCTCTGTCGCTCCGCTTTCATCCTCGCATACACAGAGTGAGCAACCTCGGCCGGCAAATCAGCACGCTTTATACGAACATCTATCACCTCAACCCCATATTCGCGAGCCTTGATGCCACACTGCTGGCCTACGTTTTCCATTAGCGCCGCGCGATTGACCGAGACAATTTCCGTAAGCGTATGTCGTGCAAGTTCTTCACGTATCTCTGAAAAGACTATATCATCCAGCCTCGCCTGTGCTCCGAATTCATTGCGTACCGTTTGATAAAGCTTCAGCGGATCTACTATCCTCCACCGGGCATAATTATCAATAACAAGGTGTTTCTTGTCGCTGGTGATGATTTTCGCCGCTGCTGCATCATACTCCAGTACCCTGTCTTCAAACTTGTGCGCACTTTGAAGGAAAGGAACCTTAAAGTGCAAACCCGGCTCGGTGATGGTTCTTACGTATTTACCTAACTGCGTAACAATCGCCTGCTCGGTCTCGTCCACCGTAAACACCGACCCAGCCAACAAAATCACAACTACTACAAACAGAATAATCGCAATGATAATTGTCCGACTCATTTCTCACCTCCTTTGCTTCGACTGCGCTCAGCACTGGTTTCAAGGGGCAAAAACTGTAACAGGTTTCCGCTAACCTCAGGGTCAATCACGAATTTGCGAATGCCCGGCAGAATCCGCTCCATTGTTTCCAAATACAGCCTCTTGCGGGTAACGTCTTTTGCCTTTTCGTACTCTTTCAGAACCGCCATGAATCTGTCAGCATCGCCCTGGGCACGTTTTGTGCGCTCGGCCTTATATCCCTCGGCCTCTCTGATTATCTTCTCGGCCTGCCCTCTGGCCTTGGGCAGAACATCCTCACGGTAACCCTCAGCTTCCTTGACTAATCGATCTTTATCTTCTTTTGCACTTACCACGTCGTCAAAAGCCGAGGCTACATCTTTCGGGGGACGAACCGTTTGCAGTTTCACCTCCACTACCCTTACGCCGCTGTCATACCTGTCTATTATTTCCTGCAAAAGCTCGCGGATATCAACCTCGATCTGCAGCTTCTCACCTATCAGAACATCATCAATCGGCCTTTGACCTACTACCTGCCTCAAAGCTACCTCAGCAGCGTCCACAAGCGCGCCCTGTGGCCTTTCCAGATCCTTCACATTGAACAAAAACTTCGCTGGGTCCTTGACCAGGTACTGTACTATCATCTGCGCATCGATTATCTGCTCATCACCCGTCAGCATTAGCGATTCTTCCGGCACAAATCTATATTGTGCAGGTGGTCCAGGATTAACTGTTCTGAAGCCGATTTCGATCCGTCTTACCTGTTTTACCTTGACCTTATCAACCCTCTCAATCGGCAGGGGTAAACGGTAATGGGGGCCTGGCTGTGTTACTTTCGTTGCTTTACCAAATCGGCGCACAATCCCCTGTTCGTCTGGCCGGACAATGTATATTCCCGACAAAAGCCACACCAACACTACTGCAGGTATTATCCACTTCAGCCAGGCCAAATTGAACCTAAAGTCCGGACCGAACGGCAGCCTGACTTCTCTATCTTCCTGTTGCCTGTCATACTCTCGTGCCATAATCGCACCTTTCCGGCAAAATACCTCATTCTGAATTCATCTCGATTCCAGCCCCGATTGTAGCCTCGCTCATAACGACGTCAAGCAATATGTATAATCTTTGCCGAATTTGCAGGGAAAAGCCGGCAGACCTTGGACAGAGGTATAGATATCTTATTTGCGACCTGAACTTGACTTGCTGGTCGCGCTTTTCAGATACGCTATTTCTGAACTGCTCAGTTCTCTATATTTGCCTACACCCAGACCCCGAAGATTCAGCTTTCCGATGTGGGTTCGTTTTAGCCAGATTACCTTGTGCCCTACTTTTACCAGCATTCTGCGAATCTGGCGGTTGAGACCCTGTCGAATAGTAATTTCAATCAAAGACTCTTTATGGCTGCGTTTTAATATTTTTACCGATGCCCTGGCCGTTTTGCCTTCAGCCAGCCAGATTCCCCTTTTGAACTTTTCGACTGCTCCGCCATCAACCCGGCCCTCAACGTTAGCGAGGTAGGTCTTAGGCATCTTGTATTTGGGATGTGTTAATCTATTTGCCAGTTCACTGTCATTAGTGAGGATAATTATCCCTGTGGTGTCGGCGTCAAGTCTACCGACAGAAAAAACACGTTCACGGCAGTGGACAAGATCAATCGCTTTTTTCCTGCCTTGTGGGTCCCTGCTGGTGCAAATGACCCCTTTGGGCTTGTTCAAAAGAAAATAGACTTTCTGTGCAGGCCGAATTCTCTTGCCAGCTATTGTTATAATATCCTTTTCAGGGTCGATAAATACAGGTAGTTCATTTACCACTCGGCCGTTCACTTGAACGACACCATCAAGTATAAGTTCTTCGCATTTTCTGCGAGAATCAACACCGGCAGCAGCTAAGAATTTCTGTAACCTTTGTTCTGCCATAATAAGTCGATGGTTTGTAGTTTTAAGTCCCTAGACTGTGAACCACGAACCTACTCAAGAAGTTAGAATGTTAGGAAGACTGATACCGAGCTTATCGCCATATATAATTAAGACGCAAAGGATGACCCAGAGCACAAAGCCAATCTGAAATGGTAAATCATGGAGGATAAGCTCAACCGGCCCGGTGAACTTGCCCTTCTGGATGAGTGCACTGAAACGAAAAACACAGTACAAAACCAGCGGTGTAGTGTAGACTAGATTATTGGTGCCGAATATCTTAAAAGTTCTATCATCCATCGCATAAAGAAGAAAACATACAACTGCCAAGCCGCTAGTGACATCCACCATGTGGCCCAGCAGCTCTGGCGTGTAACCTCCAAGCGTTTGCCGAAACGAATCGCTATTCTGACCAAGCTGGGCTATCTCACCACGGCGTTTGGAGAAGGCAAGAAATAGGCACAAAGCAAACGTACAGATGATCAACCACGGTGAGATAAGTACTCCTATCACTACGGCTCCAGCAATGGCCCGAAGACAAAAGCCAATTGATATTACCACGCAATCTAAAATCATGATCTGTTTGAGCAAAAATGAATATGAAATCATCAACACAATGTAGGCCAATATAATCACTGCAAGTCTATAAGTAAGAAGGTAGCTGCAGACAAGTGCTGTGATGGTGCAAAGTATAAGTATTATGGCTGCAGATTCGACTGTTACAATGCCTGCTGCGATTGGCCTTTGGCGCTTCTCGGGATGAAGCATGTCTGCCTCACGGTCGACTATATCGTTGAGAATGTAAACAGCCGAGGCTGCCAATGAAAAACAGAAAAAACCTCCAAGAGCCCTGGACATAGCCAACAACGAATCCTCGACTGGTCCAAAGAGCTTCTTACCGAAAATCAGAGCTGCAAACACAAAAACGTTCTTGGTCCAATGCCAAGGCCGCATTATCTGCAGAAATCTCATATTCATACCTTTCTGTGTTCGATCACTATCAGCTAATCCATCAACAGTTTTGCAATTTACTACGTAAAGATATCGACATATAGGCCTATAGACGATAACATTATAGTCGCGCAGAAATGAGTTGTATAGCATGTTAATATAGGCACATAATAACGCCCAAATACATGACGCTAACCAAGAGATGATTACAGTCGTAGTTTTTGATCTGGACGACACACTCTATGACGAAATTGAGTACTGCCGTAGTGGCTTTACAACAGTCGCAAAATACCTGGCTGACACGCAAAGAAAACTACCTGTCGAGCGCATCTTCACTGCATTTTGGCAGCAATTTACTGCCGGTAACCGTACAAAGACATTTAACACCGCACTAGACGAGCTCGGCGTAAACTGCGATGACACACTCATCCAACAACTTGTGCAGGTCTATCGAAACCATGATCCACAAATAACGCTGCCACAGGACAGCCAGGACGTACTTTCACAACTCCAAAAAAAATATACCTTGGCTCTATTGACAGATGGTTTTCTGCCAGCTCAACAGTTAAAAGTACGCGCACTGGGAATCGAGAAATACTTCAAGTCAATGGTCTACACCGAAGAGCTTGGAAGGCAATTCTGGAAACCTTCGCCGGTTGGCTTTGAACAATTGTTGGCACAGTTAGATGCGAGGCCCAAAACCTCGGCATACATTGCTGACAACGCGGAAAAAGACTTTATCGCGCCGAATAAGCTCGGACTTGTGACGGTCCAGGTAACCCGGCCAGCACACATACACACCTCCAGTTCGCCGGATCCCGATGCTGCCGCAAAATATAAAATTGAAGGAATAGGCAAATTACTTAAACTCTTGGCCACGCTTTGAAAAAATGGCGATTTTCCCACGTGCGTTGCTTGTTACCATGGCGCACATTGTTTTTACTTGACTTAGAGCCGTTTTCAGGCGATAATACAGGAAAAATGGCAGCGATGGGTAATTTTTAACTATTTTCCAAGGAGTTCTACTATGCCGCCAGGCAAACGACAACAAAGCAGTGCTATGCTCTACACGCTCATAACATTTGTTGGACTTTTCATTGCCGCGACTACTGTTGCAGTTATTTACTATGTCAGAGCTGAAGAATATAGGACTAATGCAGCCACATTGGAGAGCCAAATCAACGAGTTAGCAACCAAAGATGAAATCCGAAATCTAGGAACCTTGGTAGGAACAAGCTTACCAGGTAAAAGCAGACTCGGCACAATGGTCGATTACCTGGATAAGACAGCGTCATTGATTATGGGCAGCCCTCTCGATCCGACATCTGCTGAAGTGAAAATCAACAACGCTCAAATCCGAGCAAACGAATCCATCAAGCAAGCACAACAACATATTGAGTCGGAGATACTCGATCCCAATACTACGGGGCTCGTCTCAACAATTGACAAAATGTATATCGAATTAACAAACGTCACGAACGCAAGAACTGCTCTGAAAGAACAACTCACAAAACTGCAGCAACAATTTGACGATGCCAGACAAGCCAGCCTCGAAAAAGAACAGGAACTAACAACCGAAAAAGAAACATACTACCAGCAGGTCATGGACATCACTGAGGAGCACAATAAGCTTAAGAGCCTTATGGAACAGACGTCCGAAGAGCGGGTCCAGACTCTGATGGCCGAACTGCAACAAAAAGAAGATAACTCCAAAAGACTGAGTGACGAACTATCGGAAACACAGGCAAGACTGGAAATGACAAGTGGCAGACTAAACCGAATGCTGGAAGAACTTCAGAAAATAAGACCGCAGCCGGACCGTGAGGTGACTGCATTTCAGCCAGATGGTGAAGTGGTTTTAGTTGATGAGCAGATGAAAGTCGTACACTTGAGTTTGGGAAGTAACGATGGTGTCTACCAAGGCTTGACATTCTCAGTATATGACAAAAACATGCCTATTCCCAAGAGTGGTGTGGGAAAAGCCGAGGTCGAAGTATTCGCTGTCGACAAGAACATTTCAATAGCACGTATTCTACCTCCTATCAATTATGAAACAACCCTCGCTGAACTGCATGTTGAGTTTACTGATTCAACTCAAGTCGCGCAAATTATGCTTTCGCTTGAAAAGCCATTCAACGAACGAGCTCAAGATTTTGAGGAATTTGCCAGGGGATCACCAAAAAAACTTAAAATTCTCAATAACCTCGCAACAGCGCACGAACAACGAAAGAACAAAAGACCCATTGCGACAGAAGATTTCGTATTGAATCTGATTTGGGACAAAGGCAAGACAAATGAATTTGCAATCGCTGGCGATTTCGATGTTGACGGTGACGGCTACTTTGATTATGACGCTATCGACAAGATAAGAAAACGCATCGTAGACTGGGGTAGTACAGTTGCAAACGAAGTATCCGTCGAGACCGATTATGTAGTTCTTGGCATTAAACCCCCGCTACTACAACGGCCTACAATTGAGGATTTGGAATTGGATCCAATGGCAGAGCAGAAGTACACTGAAGCGCAAGAAAGAAGGACACATTACGAACAAATCCAGAACAACGCACAATCTTTATCTATTCCTATATTCGGATATGAAAGATTCCTTTATCTGATCGGCTACAAGGAACAAGCAAGCAAACCTGGCGCATTTTAATAAACCGATAAACCCTCTCGTATAACTTTCAAGTCGCTGGCCCACCGTCTTTTTAAGGCGTCCATTCTACAGTACGAGCCACCTAATACCTGCCTGGCTCCACACCAATTGAGGCCACAAAAATGTCACCTGTGTACAGACCTGATTTTGCCGGATTCGTAAATCCCTTTTTAACCGCGACGAACGTCACGGTATATGCTGCCTTGATAGCGGCACCAAGCGGTTCACCAATATCACAATCAAGCCCGGAGGGAGTATCCACAGCCAAGATTGGACGATCCAGCGCATTTATCGTTTCTATTAACGCCTTATACCCATCGCTAAGCTGACCACGCAAGCCCGTGCCAAAGACGGCATCAACAACCATATCAGCACCCGCTGCTAAGGTGTTGACCTGACCGGCGAGACCGCCGGTGTCCAGTCTAAGCTGCTCAATCGGCTGACCCATCCGTTCCAAGATGTCAAAGTTTATCTTGGCATCACCGGCGATCTTTTCACGATCTCCACATAC
>CAYSPM010000136.1:0-7600 GCA_964432925.1 uncultured Pirellulales bacterium
CGTATGCTCTATAGAGAACCTTGATCCGATGGGAATCCACACAGGCGATAGTATTACGGTTGCTCCGGCTCAGACGCTTACCGACAAGGAATATCAGATAATGCGTGATGCTGCGATCAAGATTATAAGGGCAATTGGTGTGGAAACCGGCGGTTCTAACATACAATTTGCGGTCAATCCTCACAATGGCAAGCTCTACGTTATCGAGATGAATCCTCGCGTTTCACGAAGCTCGGCACTTGCCTCGAAGGCGACCGGTTTTCCAATTGCAAAGATTGCTTCGCTGCTTGCCGTAGGTTATACGCTGGATGAGATACCTAACGATATCACAAAGAAAACGCCAGCCTGCTTTGAGCCGACAATCGACTATTGTGTCGTAAAATGGCCGCGTTTTACGTTCGAGAAATTTCCGCAAACCAGCGCCGAACTTACAGTGCAAATGAAATCGGTTGGAGAGGCGATGGCTATCGGCCGAACATTCAAAGAGTCGCTACAAAAGGCAATAAGGTCGCTGGAAATCGACCGCTATTCGCTCGATGGTAGGTATATCCAGAACGGCCTTTCACTACAAAAGCTTAAAGATAAACTCCGAATGAACTGCTGGGATAAACTATGGTATGTTGCTGAGGCTCTGCGAAGGAAGATGCCGGTCAAGGATATTCACGAACTGACAAGGATTGATCCTTGGTTTCTCAACAATATAAAAGACATTGTCAAACTCGAACAGAAGGTAAGTTCTCAAAAGCCTTTAGATATGAGCCATGATCTGATGCTAAGGGCTAAGGAGAACGGTTTTAGTGACGAGTATTTGGCGTCTTTGTCAAAGGTGTCGGAGCAAAAGCTCCGTGAGCGTAGGCAGAAACTTGGCATAAACGCCGTGTATAAGATGGTTGATACGTGCGGCGCCGAATTTGAAGCGACTACTCCCTATCTTTATTCAACTTTTGAGCAGGACTGCGAGGCGAATCCAAGCAGTCGCAGAAAGGTCGTCATCCTTGGCGGCGGGCCTAACCGCATCGGCCAGGGAATCGAATTCGATTATTGCTGTGTGCATGCTGCTTTTGCTCTGCGCCAGATCGGTATCGAGTCGATAATGGTCAATTGCAATCCGGAGACGGTAAGCACGGACTATGATACCTCCGACAGACTTTATTTTGAGCCGCTTACTTTCGAAGACGTTATGTCTATCGTGCAAAAAGAAAATCCTGATGGTGTAATTGTTCAGTTTGGTGGGCAGACGCCGCTTAAGCTGGCGGTGCCGCTCGAAAAAGCCGGAGTAAAAATAATCGGTACTTCGCCCGACAGCATCGACCGGGCAGAGAACCGCGAGCGTTTCAACAAGTTGGTCACAAAACTGGGGCTTCGCCAACCAGACAGTGGTACGGCAACTACGTACTCTGAGACGCTCAGAATTGCCAACAGGCTTGGATATCCTTTACTAATTCGTCCTTCCTTTGTACTGGGTGGCAGGGCAATGGAAATTGTCTATGATGAGCAGTCGCTGAAGGCTTGTGCAGGCAATGCGATTGCAGCTTCGGGAGAACATCCAATACTGATTGATAAATTTCTGGATGACGCTACGGAGCTTGATGTTGATGCTATAAGTGACGGCAAGAGAGTCGTTATCGGCGGGATCATGGAGCATATAGAAGAAGCCGGCGTCCACTCAGGAGACAGCGCGTGTTCTCTGCCGCCTGTCTCGATTAACAGCAAGACACTGGCAGAGATTAAAAAACAAACTATATTGCTGGCGCTCGAATTGAACGTGAAGGGCCTGATAAATATACAGTACGCTGTTAAAGACGGTCAGATTTATATCCTGGAGGTTAATCCGCGTGCATCCCGAACAGTACCATTTGTGAGTAAAGCTATCGGAGTTCCTCTGGCCAAGCTGGCCGCGAAGGTAATGACCGGCTTGACGCTGGACGAACTGGGTTTCACAAAAGAAGTTCAGCGGGATCACTTTGCTGTAAAAGAGGCAGTATTTCCGTTCTTAAAATTCCCCGGCACGGATACATTGCTTGGGCCGGAGATGCTCTCAACCGGCGAGGTCATGGGAATATCCGATGACTTTGGGACCGCATTTGCTAAGTCCCAGATGGCTGCCGGTAATAGTTTGCCCATCGACGGAATCGTACTTTTCAGTGTCAAGGATGCCGATAAGCCGAAAGCCGTCGAGCTTGCCCGCAAAATGCACGAGATGGGCTTTAAGATAGTTGCGACAAAGGGAACCTGCATTGAATTTATCAAAAATAATATTCCTTCTGAATTTGCACTAAAAATGACAGAGGGCAGACCCAATATTGTTGACTGGATAATAAATGGCAAAATCGATCTGATTATAAATACGACTATCGGTAAGCGGTCGATTATGGATTCCTTCTCGATAAGAAGAAACGCTATAGAAAGACAGATACCATACGTGACGACAATAAGGGGCGCAGCCGCCGTGGTTAAAGCTATTGATGCAATAAGCCATAAAAAAATCAGTGTGAAGCCTTTACAGTTATACTATCAGCAGCGGAAATTGTAGAAATGAAAGCTATTTTGTTATTGGAAGACGGTACTGTATTTGAAGGCATGGCTTTCGGTGCCAGAGGTCAGGAGTGTGGGGAAGTAGTATTTAACACCAGTATGACAGGCTATCAGGAAGCATTGACCGATCCTTCATACCATGAGCAGATAATCACAATGACATACCCCCTCATCGGCAATTACGGCACGAATCAAGAGGACGCCGAATCAGGAAGAATTTACGCAAAAGGCCTTGTTGTCAAGGAGAACTGCAATTACCCGAGCAGTTGGAGAAGCGGTCAGACGTTAGATGGCTATCTCAAGAGAAACAACGTGGTTGGCCTCGATGGTATTGATACTCGAATGCTTGTACGCCATATACGCATCAAGGGAGCAATGAGAGGGATAATCTCTTCAGCAGAATTAAATACAAAAAGACTTGCTGAGAAGTTGAGTGAGTACCCCGGCCTTGTAGGGCGTGATATTGTAAGTAATGTGACGGTTGATAAACCTTATCTCTGGAAAGAAGGCTTGATTGACATATTCGGCGACCTCGCCCATAGGGGGCAAGATAAAAAGCCTGTTGCTAAATTCAAAGTTGTCGCTTTTGACTTTGGCATCAAGCACAATATTCTCAGGCTTCTTTGTGCTCACGGCTGTGACGTGATGGTTGTGCCCGCTCAAACGTCTGCGAAGAAAGTGCTCTCTTATAAGCCTGACGGAGTCTTTCTTAGCAATGGTCCTGGTGATCCCGCGGCAGTTGCCTACGCGGTCAATGCCGTAAGAGCGCTTCTCGGTAAGGTACCGATATTCGGAATATGTCTCGGCCATCAACTCCTAGCTCTTGCCCTGGGAGGACGGACTTATAAACTAAAATTTGGTCACAGGGGCGCTAACCATCCAGTGAAAAATCTTAAAACCGGTAAAATTGAAATCACCTGCCAGAATCATGGCTTTTGTGTTGATCTGGATTCTTTGAAAGACAAGGACGTCCAACTTACACATCTGAACCTGAACGACAATACTCTTGAGGGTATCCACTGCGAGAAATTGGCTGCCTTTTCGGTTCAGTATCACCCCGAGGCGTCACCTGGCCCCCATGACTCAAATTATCTTTTTGAGACCTTCATAGATTTAATGGCTAAGCCCTTGATGAGCCAGCGTGCAATAAGAAGCTTTTGCGTGTAACTGTTATTCAGAATTGTTTTACCAGGCTCAAGCCCATTGCCTGCTCACCACGCACAGTTGTAAAGGGCATTATCTTAAAACCTGCTACTTCGAGACTTTTGTGCTTAGCTGCTATTGAGTGGCCAACAACCCAACCAAGAGTTGCACCGAAGACTACGTCACTTGCCCAGTGATCGCCGGTATCCATCATTCTATAAGCTACCAGCGAGGCCATAATGTAAGCTGGTATACCGACTTTCAGCCCGTAGAACTCATGCAAAACAGATGCAGCCGTGAAGGAACTCGATGTGTGTGCACTTGGCCAGGCCCAATTTTGGCCATTTGGAGAATCATTTTGCCTGATGGCTTTAAGGCCAAATGTCGCTATTGAACTCACTGAAAGTGCGGTGAGCATTGTCCATGCTCGTTCTTTATTGAATTCATCTTGTTTCTCGGCGCTAAGTATATACCAGATACCGCTTGCTGCAAGGTGTGTCCATGGTGAACCAATGACGTTGAGGCTTTCATCTTCAAAGCCGTGCAGAGCTGGGTGCCTGCGGAAATGGTCGGCGATGTTGTTATCGGCGTCGCTGTTGTGCATGATGATGCTGGCGTTGCCGGCTAATAACAATGCTACTATGTTGTGTGTGTTAAGGAATGTATGTTCCGAGTCTTCAAGCAGCCTGTCCGGGCGATCAGCAAGGTCTTGCTGTGCAGATTCCAGCCAGAGAGCTTTTCTGGGTTGATCTTCTGCTGTTGCTAAGCTCGTTAATAAGATAAGGCATATGAAGAACCTGCTAAAGAATTTACTCAGACCAAAAAGACATAAGATAGAGCTTGAGATTGTAAGTATTAACTCTGGTTTATGGTTTCGCATTTTCCGGTTGCAGTTTTACACTTTATTGCTTATTCCCATTCGATCGTTGCCGGCGGTTTGCTCGAGATATCGTAGACGACGCGATTGACGCCACGAACTTCGTTTATGATTCTGCTTGATATGACCTCGAGCACATCGAATGGTATCTGTGAAAAGTCTGCGGTCATAAAATCGGAAGTCTCCACTGCGCGAATGGCAATAACGTTTTCATAACTTCGCTCATCGCCCATAACACCGACCGTCGAGACAGGCACAAGCACCGTTAACGCTTGCGATATTTTTCTGTAGAGCCCGGCTGATTTTATTTCATCGATTAAAATCTCGTCGGCTGAGCGCAGGATTTCGAGCCTTTGGGGCGTCACTTCGCCGATTATTCGTACAGCTAAGCCCGGCCCTGGAAAAGGATGTCGCCAGACAATTTCTTCCGGAAGGCCCAGATACTCACCGACAAGGCGTACCTCATCTTTGAACAGATCTCTCAACGGCTCAATAAGTTCGAAGCCAAGCTCGGAAGGTAGTCCGCCGACATTATGATGAAGTTTTATGCTTGCGGCTAAGTTGCCATCCTTGGAGCCTGATTCAATTACGTCGGGGTAAAGTGTTCCCTGGGCAAGAAATTTAGCGTTTGGGATTTTCGAGGCTTCGGACTTGAAAGCCTTGATGAACTCGGCTCCTATTATTCTGCGTTTTTGCTGTGGGTCTGTCACGCCAGCAAGGGCAGTTAAAAACTGTTTTGACCAATCAACCACACGCAAATCGATGTGAAAGTGATCACGAAAGGTTGAGATTACATTTTCGCGTTCGTTTCTGCGAAGTAAACCATTGTCAACGAAGATGCAAACAAGTTGATCGCCTATTGCTTTGTGCAGTAGCGAAGCCACGACCGAAGAGTCAACCCCACCGCTTAAGCCGCATATTACCGCAGCCCGGCCGACTTGACAGCTTATCGCATCAATGGCGTCGGCGACAAAGTCGCTCATCTTCCAGTCGCCGCTGCAACCACAGATATCGTAGAGAAAGTTCTTCAGTATGACAGGGCCTTTGGGTGTGTGAGTGACTTCCGGGTGGAACTGGACACCGAAGAATTTCTTTTTTTTGTATCTGACGGCTGCGTAAGGGCAGGTGGGCGAAGAGGCCAATTTTTCGAAGTCGCTGGGTAGTTTGCTTACCTGGTCGCCGTGGCTGGCCCAAACCATTGTTGAATCCGGCAAATCAACAAACAAATCGCTTTTATCAAGGATTATCAGGCTTGTCCTTCCGTACTCATGCCTCTCTGCTCTGGCGATATCTGCACCGAGTATCTGGCATCCAAGCTGCATCCCATAGCAAATGCCCAAGATCGGAACGTCAAGCTCGAATATCTTACTATCACATCGAGGAGCATTATCCTGGTAAACGCTTGCAGGTCCACCAGAGAGTATTATGCCTTTGATCGGTAATTTCGATAGTTCGGAAGCAGAAATCCGGGCTGAGAATATCCTGGAATAGACGTTATGTTCGCGGACGCGCCTGGCTATGAGCTGGCCATATTGACTGCCAAAATCCAGGATTGCGATAATCTCGCCCCTTGGGGACTCTCGAATCATGGTTAGTCCTCAAAAGGTAAACTTGCTGAGTAGTTCGGCGCCTCTTTAGTTATTTGTATATCGTGTGGATGCGACTCGTTAGCTGAAGCTGTACTTACCCGAACAAATCGAGCCTTGTTCATAAGCTCTTGAATGCTTCGCGCACCACAGTAACCCATGCCGGCACGAATGCCGCCGACGAGCTGGTAAACAAAATCGCTCAAGGTGCCACGGTACGGTACGCGGCCTTCAACGCCTTCCGGTACGAGCTTGCCTTGCTCGGTCGTGCTACTCTGGCTGTATCTTTCGGCAGAACCCTTTACCATCGCTCCTAAGGAGCCCATGCCACGGTATTCTTTGAACTGTCTGCCTTTGTAAATGACCAACTGGCCCGGACTTTCCTTAAGGCCCGCAAACAGTGAGCCTATCATCACGCTTGAGGCCCCTGCTGCGATCGCCTTTGTGATATCACCCGAATGTCTTATTCCACCATCGGCGATAACCGGAATATTGTTTTTTCTTGCAACATTAGAACATTCCATAATCGCCGATATTTGCGGCATGCCTACGCCGGAGATTACTCTTGTGGTGCAAATTGCGCCAGGTCCAATACCGACCTTCACGGCATTTGCACCGGCTGCAATCAAATCTTCTGCGGCCTCGGCTGTAGCAATATTTCCGGCAATTACATCAATCTTGTAGGTCGCTTTGGTTTTCTTGACCGTATCGATGACATTTTGTGAGTGGCCGTGAGCCGTGTCTACGACGATGATATCAACATCGGCTGCGATCAATGTCTTGATGCGTTCATAGTCGTGCACACCGACCGCGGCGCCGACGCGGAGCCTGCCACGCTCGTCTTTGGCAGCCCTGGGATATTGCTGGACGCGGTCGATGTCTCGCATGGTAATCAAGCCGGCCAACTTGTCATTTGAATTGACCAGCAGCAGCTTTTCAATCTTGTGCTGTTGAAGGATTTCCTTTGCCTGCTCCAGTGTCGTGCCGGCCGGGCCTGTAACGAGACTTTTTTTTGTCATCACGGAACTAATTTGGACATCATAGTCTTTGAGGAACTTCAGGTCTCTACGTGTCAGAATGCCGACCAGCTTTTTACCTTCAACGATGGGAATGCCGGAGACGTTGTGCTCATTCATGAGCTCCTGGGCACGTTTGACGGGTTCCGTTGGCGATAGGGTCACGGGATCGCTGATAACTCCGTGCTCGGAACGCTTTACCTTGGTGACTTCTCTTGTTTGGGCCTGGATAGTGAGATTTTTATGGATTATTCCGATCCCACCTTCCTGGGCGAGCGCTATAGCTAATGCTGCTTCTGTAACGGTGTCCATAGCTGCCGATACGATGGGGATGTTTATTCGGATATTGTCTGTTAGCTGTGTGCTGGTGTCGGCCTGGCTTGGAACGAGATCACTCTTGGCCGGCAACAGCAGCACATCGTCAAAGGTTATCGCTTCCATCG
>CAYSPM010000137.1:0-7454 GCA_964432925.1 uncultured Pirellulales bacterium
CTGGCCCTACCCGAAACAGTGACAGCCTTAGCTTCAAATTGGACACAGCACTAAGCTGAACCGACAGGTTGTGAGGCTTGGTATCTTCGGTATGACTTGTACTGTTCGCGGAAGTATCCGCCTTTCATAGACCTTACGGCGAATAATATACAGCCGATGATGTTTGCGCTCACCTCTCTCATTTCTTGAATTGTTCGCAAGGCAGCACCTCGTTTTGTAGCATCCGCGTTGAAAACCAAGAGGGTAGAGTCAACGAGTCGCGCCAAGACTTTTGCGTCGCTAACCAACAATACCGGTGGACCATCAATTATGATATGGTCATAGTTTTTGCTCAGCTCTTTGACTAACTTCTCCATTTTAGGGCTTGTGAGCAATTCTGCCGGCTTTGAAGGCACCGATCCTGAATCAATGATGTGGAAGTCCTGTATGCCACTGGGCCTTATGACATCCTTGTAGCTGGAGCGGCCCGTTAAGAGCGTGCTCAAACCAGAATCAGAACGCACTGGTTTATTACCATTAGCGCTGGTCTTTGTTCTAGGGAATATTGTACCCAGACTCGGCTGCCTGAAGTTGGCGTCTATAAGCAGGACTTTCTTTTCCTTGGCAACAAAAGCCGTTGCCAGGTTGACAGCTACAGAGGTAGTGCCGTCTCCTGCATCACCACTGGCAATAAGCAAGGTCTTCAAGCTTTCCACAGAACTCGAAAGTTCCAGATTCGTGCGACATCGCCTGTAAGCTTCACCTATTATGGAGTAAGGAGCGTCGCGAACCACGTGCCAAAGGTCGACATCGCGAACATCCTTGTCCTCTGCCTCATCAGGAATAACGCCCAGAAGTGGAATGTGCAAGAATCTGGCCACATCTCTGGGCGTCCGTACCAGGTCGTTGAGCATTTCAATAAGAAAGGCAAATGCGATACTCGACAGAAAGCCAAGTACAGTCCCACCGGGCAGCCAAAGCCACCACTGTCGAGAGGCAGTCATATCCAATGGTTCCGGAGCGAAACCAACAAGCTGCACTTTGGTGGTCTCCGGGTCGTTAAGCATTATTTTCACCTTCTCGATCTGCTCCTTGAGCGCGTCGAGCATTAAAATTCTCTCATCTCGTATCTTCATGCGTTGGTCATACTGTACTCTGGCCAGGTCAAGATCCTTCTTCTTTTGATTCGCCTGATCCCTCAGACTTTCCAGTTGATTGAGTCTTTCCTGCAGTATTACCAAACTGTCACGTGCGTTTTCGAGATTTGCACGTCTTGTTTGCTCAGCTATTTCGGTTTTTCTTTGTCGTCTTTTCTCTTTTATTTCTTCGATGACTTCTTGAGATGAACGTACGATCCTGTGATTCTCACCAAACTTCGCTAGCCGACCGGAAAGCTGAGCCTCTTGGAAAACAAGCTGCTGCGCGAGAGAAATCATAATAGGATCTCTCTCGACTGCAATTTCGATCTGCTCAGCGATAGGGCCGGTCGCCAGCTCTTTCAAGTTCTCAATACTGGCCCGAAGCTGGCTTATTGACAAAACGAGTTGGTTTTCCTGAAGCCGCAGATCATTCAGCATCAGAGTGACTGTGTGTTGAAAGTAGCGTCCGGCAGGACTTTCAAGATCGCTTATGCCCCATGCTTCTCTAACTTCGTCCAGCGCATTGTTAGCGGCTGTAAGCTCTCTCTCAACCGCGCGTCTTCGATCTTCAAGCCTTGCCAACCTTTCACTTATCTCGCCCTTTTTTGTGCCCGCCTGCGAATTGACAAACAATTGCGCCATCTCGTTGACTATCAAAGCTGCCTCTCGCGCCTCACGGCATGTCATCGATATCTCAACATACTCAGCGTCCCTATGGGCGTATGCACCAAGATGTTTTTTCAAGTATCTAACGGCTTTCCTGGTGTCCTCGTTCCTACGCTTAAACCAATTAGTTGATCTAACCTTGTCGTTTCTAAGCAGCTCCTGTAGAGAGCTTTGTTGCTTTATAAGGTTGGCCATAGAAACACGATAGCCGTACTGGATGTCTTTTTGCACCTGGACCGACCCGATAGTCATGGGGTCGGTTTCCACACGCGGCAAAACCTCAATGTAAGTCTGGGCGCTATAGCTGGGCAGAAATAATTTAAAAACATACCAGCCAGCACCACCCGCTATTAAACCAAAGATTGTCAGTACAACTATTAAGAGAACATGGCGACGTAGTATCGCAAAGACTTCCTTCGGCGTTAGGGTGGCAGCAGATGATAAGGGGGACCTTGTCACCTTACCCGCAACCGTTGGTTTTCTCTCCACCATGTTGATCTCCAGTGAGCACCAATGGGTTTAACATAACCTCAGGATTATCGCTCGCGGCGCTCCATTTGCGCAAATGCATTACAGCGAGAGACGCTGAATAGCTGAATCTATCCGTTTTTTCACCACATCTGATAGCTTGTCCGCTCCCAATTGCAGTGCTTGCTTATAAGCATCAAGAGCCTGAGGTTTGTCACCCAACTCCTCCTTTACCATACCTAAATGTAAATATACCTCCGGTGGTACATTGACTTCCTGCTGTTGATACTGCTGAAGCGCTGCCGCCAAAAATTCCACAGCCTCGGAATTCTTTCCACTTTTATGCAACACATAAGCGTATGTGTCCAAAAAATTCGGATTATTCGGCATTAATTCAAGTGCTCGCTTAGAATACTCAATCGCTTGAGCAAGCCTTTTACCATCCTCAGCAAGCATGTAAGCCAAATTGTTCAGAACACTTGTATTATTCGGCATTTTATGAAGCAGACTTTCGTAATCTGCGATGGCCTCTTCAAGATAAGTATTATCGGATGTCTTTTCATAGGCCTCGCTTAGCATTTGCGTTTTCCGCAATACATAGTTAGCGGCACGCTGATTATCAGGCCCTGCTAATTCGATACATTTATCAGCATAATTTATAGCTTTATCATATTCGCCTTTGATCTTGGCTAAGTTGAACATCGTATAATTGGCAACCAACGAATCAGGATTAGTTTTTAACTTCTCTTGACAGTATTTGGCGACCTCCACATCTCCAATTAGCAAGTACATTCTTAACAAGATTTCAGCTGCGAGCTTTTCATTTGCCTCAGCCTTGTCAACAGCTTTTCGGCACCGTTCTATAGCAGCTTGCTTGTCACCGAGTTTAAACTTCGCTTCTGCCATTCTGTAATAAGCTACTGGAGCAAAGGCAGTGTCAATGTATTCTTTGGCCTCTTCAAATACCTTATCTAATTTCTGCGGACGCCACGGCCCGCTCTTGCCATCTGGAGTCCCTGCTCCCAAGACAAGCGACTGCAAGTAACCATCAAAGGCTTTTGCATATTGCGCATCCTGACTCCAGGTCTGCTCATTTTGGCCCTGATATTCGTTGAGCTTCAACTGATATGCCTTGTGATACAATCGCTCTGCCCTGTCATAATCCTTTTGAGAGATGGCAAAAGCTGCTGCCCGAATGCACCACATCACGCTATCAGGGAACTTTTCAAGAGTATCGTCATAGAGCCTTTTCAGATCGTCTTTCCTGTCAAGCGTAAAATAGGCCTGCTCCAGTAAAACACGGGCTTCGACGGGCGCTGCCGGTTCGTCAACCGTGTTTTTGAGCTCTGTAACCGCGTCATCATACCGCCCTGCACGCATATAGGCTCTGGCAAGAAGTATCCTTGTCGCAGGTACGGAGGACAACAACTTACTCCTGTTCAGGTCGAAAATCGCCTGGTCATAGTTTGTCATCAGAAGATTTATTTCACCTCTTAGCCGCCATGCGGCTGAATTATCCTGATTGGATTCAAGATTGCGATTCGTTATTTCCAACGCCTTTTCGAGTTGTCCCTGCCTCATTGCCACCCAGCCCTCAAGCAGAAATGCCCGGGGCTCGTCCGGATACTTCTCCCGCAGACTTTGCAGTTTGAGCTCGGCCTCTTTGACAAGGCCAACTCTCAAAAAGGCTGTGACCTGACCAACCCGGTTTATCGCAGTGTCCTCGACAGACAGAAGCTCCTCTGAATAGCGTCTCACTGCCTCTGTATCGGCAGTCCTTTCGGCGACAAGCATTAGACCTTTGAGCACATCGGTGTCTTTGTCCTTCTGCTTATAAAGCTGCTCCAAAACATTTCTGGCATCATCAAATTTTCCGAGTTGAAAATAATGGCGCCAAAGCAACCTTTGATCCTGTGATTTGCTCAAAAGCTCACTGGCTTTTTTATTCTGCCCTGTAGCACGATAAAACTCCGCATAGCTCTGAAGCATCGCCGTGTTAGTCGGATCCGTATTCTTAGCCCATTCAAGAGATGTCGCTGCAAGATCAAACAACGCTTCTTTGTGTTCCGAATCTGTTTCTTTCAACGCCAGTCGGGTCGCCAGGTTTGCAAGCTGTACGGCGTTCAGCACAGTTGGCGCAGTCTTTTGCATGCTCTGCCGAATTGCAAGCGCCTTCAGTGGCTCCAATGTGCTTATGTATCCAGCATAAGCGTCGAGCAACCCTAAATCGCCTAAATTTAAACGAACGGCCCTTTCCAGAGCTAACTTAGTTTCTTCAATCTGGTTCGGAGACACGTTACTACCGAGCCGCTGATTACGAAGATACAACGTATTTGCGAAACTCTTTGCAATAACTCCATCTATAGGATTCAGGGATACAGCTTTGCGGATGTCTTCAAATGACGCATGCTCATTATCGAGTGCTGCGTGAACGTTACTTCTGAACAGATAGGCACGTGAAAAGATGGGTCTTTGCCGTAAGCACTCGTCGACTTTTGCCAAAGCATCCTTGAGTTGGTTTTTAGCCATTGCAAAACTAGCAGAAAAAAGCTGCCCTTGACAACCGTCTAAGTTTGCACGTCGAGCTATGTCAACAACATAGTCAGCCATGCTCCAATCCTCGTCTTTACACGCCAGATTAAGAAGGTAGTTTGCAGCGACATAGTAAGAACCTCCTCCTTCTATTTGCTCCAAAGACAGCTTTTCAGAAATCTCGCCTTCTGCAAGTCTTTCTTCAAGATTCTTGACTACTTTACTGAACTGCTCAATAGCTCTGGCCGGTTCATCGTTCCTATGATAGAAAAGTCCGAGCTCCAAAGCCTTGCGAATCGGGTCAGAAATACACAGGATGGCTTGCTGTTCGATTTGCCTACGCCTCTGTTGTGAGACATTTGTTGGATCCGGTTCAGAAAGCAGTCCTTTATAGAACAGAACCTCTGGGTCATCGGGCGAGGCTGCGAGAAATGCACCGACCAGACTACGAGCTTCGTCCAAGTGGCCCTTCGCTATATAGTCTCTGCAGACAATGATGACTACACCTCGCTCAACGGAGCTTGGCTGCTTCAAAAGGAGTTCTTGCACGAGTTTAGCTCTAAGTTGACTAAGACCGTCTAGCTCAGCGGTCATGAGCTTTACGGAGTCGTCCGGCTGGGTTTCTTCTTGCTGATCAGACTGCATCATCTCCAGAATAGCGCTTGTATCCGGCTGTGCTTGTCTTTGGGCAATAGCACGTCTAATTTGGATAATCTTGGCCTGTACCAAATCGAGGTTTAGTATGATTGTACGCGGATCATCCTGATCGAGTTTGGCTAATTCTTCCTCTGCCTCGGAAATCGCGTTTGTCCCAATCAAGGCTCTGATGCGAATTTCGCGACTTCTCTGACTGGCACCGAAGGTCTGCTCAAAGGCGTTTATATTGTAATGATTGACAGGAGACAACACATGCTGCCACTGTTCTAACCTTCCAAGAAGCTCAAGATAATCCAAAATTGCATCGGGTTTGACCAACTCAATACCCGAACGAATCGCGCTGACGAGGAACTCCCTAACTGCACCTACCTCGGAAGTGTCTTTGAATACTCTTGCAAGGGCATAAGATAGCTGAGCAAATTGCAAATCTGTAGGCCATGCTGATTCGGACGGCTTACCAGCCTTAAGGTCCTCATACACTGTGTACAATTTTTTTACAGCTTCATGCTTATTTCCTCTGGCAAGCTCAAGCATCCCTTGCCACTTGATTACCTGCGGATCCTCACCACTGCCAAAAATCTGCTCGATTTCGTGTACTGCTTGTTCAGCATCTTTTAGTAATGCTGAGGTCTCAGAATCTGTTTTAAGCATTTTCGGGTCGAGTATCTGCTCAATGTAACAATGAGCAAGGAAAGAGTATAACGTAAATCTATTGACCATATTGGCATAGCTTCGCGGTCCGGCTGTATCTTGCACGTCACGGTGCTCAAGCGCGTTCCTGGCGATTTCGATCGCCTTGTGGATGGCAGGTTTTTGTCCGTAGACAGAGAATTTCTGGTAGATGAGTTTTGCAGCGTTGATCGCGTATCCCACATCTTGGGGCGCCAATTCGACTGCCTTCTCAATCGCCTCAATGGCCTTATTGAGATTTTCGAGACCACGCTGTGGGCCAGAGTAAGCTGAATAGATGGAATAGAATCCTGACAGTGCAGCAAATGCTTTTGCACTTGAGTTAAACCTGTCTACAAGAGCAAGATACTCCGGTTCGAGCGCCGCCACATTTTGCCTCGTTTGCGCGGGATCGCTGCTTCTGGCAAACATCAGCTTTCTCGATAGCAGGTTGATATGCGACCTTGGCTCGGAGTCCGCGACCTCAACAGTCTTCTCTAACAGATCACTAGCCTTGCCGGCAGCCCGTTCCCTTTCCTCCACACTACCTCTTAATGCGAGCAATTCACCCTCTTCAATAGTAGTAGCGGCCAGGTAAATATAGGCATCAACGTTTTTTGGGTCGAGTTCCAGCACCTTTTCGAGGTCTTCCATGGCCTTTGTGAGCCACTCACCTGGCAGCGTAACGGCACCCATTCTTGCCAATTCATAAGCGGCTCTGCCTCTGATTAGATACAGATACGGACCGAGGCGCTGTCCATCGTAGCGCTGAGACTCCATTTCCTGCAGGCCGAACGAGGGTTCCAATTTGTCCTTCTCCTCGTCGAGTAAATCAGCGTCTTCTGCTATATCAAGCAGCTCTGCTGCTTGTGTATGGATGTCCTGCCAGATCGTGCTCATATAACGCCCTGAATTTGCATAGGTATCGCCAACTATATAAAGGTACTTCAACCGTCCAAGTCGGGCGCGGACGTTCTCTGTATCTATGTTGATTATCTGTTCCCAACAACCTCGCACCTTCGGCCATTGGTCAGTCTTCGTAAATATGTCCGACAGCTTGAAAAGAATCTCCACTCTTTGCGAGCCGGGCTTTGCCAAACTGTAGGCTTTGAGATAATAGCGCTCGGCAGCTTCGTAGTCTTGCACCTTAAGTGCTGCGTCACCATCTTCGATGAATTTTTCCGGATCCCGGCTCCAATACAAAATGGCAGCAACGACAACAAAAGCCACAACCAGAAAAACCGCAGAGCCAGTAAGAGCAACCTTCTTATTCAGTCTTTTCCTTCTTTTTCTTGCCATCAACGCCACCCTTTCGTTATTCCGGTATCATCAGGACATAAGACC
>CAYSPM010000138.1:0-7401 GCA_964432925.1 uncultured Pirellulales bacterium
TTCAAAAGGGTATACATAGATGCATTTGCAGGAACAGGATACCGCCAGAAGCGAAAACATCAATACAAGATTCGAGGGTTCTTCGAAGAGTTGGAGCAAGATGAATCTAGGCAGTTTCTTAAGGGATCGGCAAAATTGGCCCTTGAAGCGAGTCCATCATTCCATAGATATATTTTCATTGAAAGCGATACAAACAAAATTAATGAGCTGAAAAAATTGCGAAAGGAACATCCTGAAAAAGCAAAGCAAATTGAAATAGTACGAAGCGATGCCAACGAATTTATTCAAAATTATTGTAATAATGAGGATTGGGCAAATACTCGGGCAGTTCTATTTCTAGATCCATTTGCTACAGAGGTCGAATGGGTAACAGTTGAAGCAGTCGCAAAAACCAGATGTATCGACGTCTGGATACTTTTTCCACTTATGGCGGTCAATCGGCTATTAGCAAAAGACCCACAAAAAATTTCATATGATTGTTTGAATAGAATTTTCGGAACACAAGATTGGTTTGAGAATTTTTATAAAACTCGAACTTTAGATGACATTTTCGGTAAGCCTGTGGAAACTGTTCGTAAAGCATGCGATTTTAAGAGAATCGGGGAGTTCTATAAAAAAAGACTAGAAACTATATTTTCTGGAGTGGCAGAAAAACCTAAGATATTTTACAATAGTCGCGGAAGTGCTTTATTCCATTTTTTCTTTGCCGCCGGAAACCCCAACGGGGCACCAATTGCTATTAGAATTGCAGAACACTTAATGAAGAAGATCTAAATGGGAACCGACTCAAAAATAGAATGGACGGAGTCAACTTGGAATCCTGTCACGGGTTGTAACAAGATTAGTGCAGGCTGTGCGAACTGTTACGCTGAACGAATGGCTAAACGGCTCCAAGCAATGGGCCATGTTCGTTATAAAAATGGCTTCAAGCTAACATTACATCCAGAAGTTCTTGAAGAACCTTACAATTGGAAAAAACCGCGAATTGTATTCGTCAATTCTATGAGCGACCTATTTCATGAAGAAATACCGCTTGAGTTTATAAAAAATGTTTTTACGGTGATGAATGAGAATATGCAGCATACTTTTCAAGTGCTGACAAAAAGATCTGACCGTCTTCGAGAACTTGCGCCATTGTTGGACTGGTCTGAGAATATATGGATCGGCGTTACGATCGAAAACAATAGTTATGTGAGCCGGGCTGACGATCTTAGAGCAGTTAACCCGCCGCGGCGGGTTAATGCAGTTGTAAGATTCTTATCATTGGAACCCCTGCTTGGGCCAGTGCCTAACCTGGATTTAACTGGTATAGACTGGGTAATTGTGGGCGGTGAATCCGGACCTGGTGCAAGACTGATGGAAAAGATGTGGGTCCTCAGCGTCAAGGAAAAGTGCCAACTACACAACACGCCCTTCTTCTTCAAACAATGGGGTGGCGTAAACAAAAAAAAGACAGGTCGGATTCTGCAAGGCAAAACCTGGGATAATTACCCCAAGATAGCCACCGAGAAACTCCTTGTTACATAGCGCCAGATGCCGTTTACGCCATATCATTTTGGACCGAGCGGATTCTTTGGGCTGCTATTTAGAAAGTGGCTTGACATCCCCGTCTTCGTCCTTGCCAACGTAATTGTTGATATCGAAGTCCTGGTCATAAGACTCCTCCAGCTCGGCTATCCAAAACACCGCTACTGCCACACGCTGCTAATAGGAACGGCCATCGGAGCACTCTGGGGCATTGCGGCATATCCACTGCGTCATTTCTTCGAACGATTGATGCACATATTCAACCTGCCCTACGAAGCAACTATTCGCAAAATGGTGATCTCTGGCGTTTTGGGTGTTTGGCTTCACATCCTTATCGACGGCGCGTATCACTCCGATGTTAAGGTGCTCTGGCCATTCCGAGCAGCATCCTTCTGGCTGATGGTACATAGGCTCCTTGATAAAGGTCTAATAGAGGATATATGCGTATCCTTTTTTCTCGCAGCCATTCTCCTCTATGCGATCGTTTTGGCTTCCTCCACAAAGCGAGACACAAACAAGAAATAAGTCTATTAGTAACGTCAACAAAGTAATATTTTGCTCAACCTGTTCTTGCTCATACTCTGGACATCTTTTATAATCCTAAATTCAAAATAGTGTTTTCTCGAGAATAAACTATGGCCCAAGAAATAGCCGAACAAATAAAGCTGCTAAAACGCGGAACTGTCGAAATCTTTACAGAAGCCGAGTTAGCACAGAAGCTAACCGAAGCTGCTAAAACAAATAAACAACTGCGCATAAAACTCGGCCTTGACCCCACCAGTCCGGACATACACCTGGGCCATACCGTTGTCTTGCGCAAGATGCGACAGTTCCAGGACCTCGGTCACAAGGCTGTTCTAATAATAGGCGACTATACCGCCCGCATCGGCGATCCGACCGGCCAAAGTGCCACCAGGCCGATGTTATCAGCCGAACAAATCGAGCAAAACGCAAAGACCTACTTCGAACAGGCGGGCAAAATCCTCGATACATCCGAGGACAAACTCGAAATACGCTACAACGGCGAATGGCTCGAAAAGCTTACCCTGATGGAACTGATTCAATTGGCAGCTAAAAAAACCGTCGCTCAAATGCTTCAACGTGATAGCTTTAAGCTACGCCTGCAGGCTGAGGAGGATGTCTATACACATGAGTTTCTGTATCCACTAATGCAAGGCTATGATTCGGTAGTTATCGAAAGCGATGTCGAGCTTGGCGGCACAGACCAAACCTTCAATAACCTTGTCGGCAGAGACATCCAGAAGGCATACGGCCAAAACCCACAAGTAGTAATTACCATGCCCATACTTGTCGGCTTAGACGGCAAAGAAAAAATGAGTAAATCCCTCGGCAACTACATCAGCGTCACCGATGAGCCAAAAGACATGTTCGGCAAAATCATGAGCATCTCTGACGACTTGATGGAAAACTACTTTACGCTTTTGACCAATCTGCCAATCGAGAGAATTGCTGAACTGGTCAACCCCGACAAAACTCATCCTAAAGAAGCCAAAGTCATGCTGGGAAAAACAATTGTCTCACAGTTCTATGACGAGCCCATCGCCGAAGCTGCTGCTGCCCAGTTCGAAAAAGTCTTTGCTCAGGGCCAATTACCTGATGAGATTCGTGAGGTGGTGATAAGCGAACCGGCAATTTCTGTCAAACAGCTTCTACTCACCTGCAAGTTGGTCGAAACCGGCGGAGAGGCTAAACGCATGATCGCTCAATCAGCAGTCACCATCGCCGGCCAGAAAGCAACGGATCCCAACGCCAAGATCACGCTGACTGATGGAATGGTTATTCAGGTAGGCAAAAGAAAATTTGCAAAATTGAAAATTACCCCTATTCACCGATAGGGTGTACTCTGCACATAAAAACATATACGATTCACGCAAAACGCAATACGAATCAACTCGGAATCCATATCTTCTTAGCTCTCACGATTTCTACCTTAGCTGGCAACATTAAAGGGTTCGGCGATTTTGTAAAAAAAATAAGTCCTTTGTAGCTTGTCAGATACTGGTAGTTCGTCGAGAAAAATCCGCCTGTGGTATGTACAATTAAGGGATTGTCAAGCCTTTGCAGGATTGTCATAAAATCGTTTGGCTCAACTCTGACAATCGCCCCGGACGCTTTAATCGCCTCTGCAATCGCCGCCGCTGCTGCCGCACCACCTCCTCCCGCAACTGCCGCCGCCGCTCCATTAGTCATAACCTATCCTTTCATCTGCGACCTGCCCATACACGCGGCGAATCTTACAAACACTGCTGCTAATGTCAAGCATTTATGTCTAAAGTCTTCATTTGGTCCCCAGGTCTTTAAAAAATCCATGCAAACCCCGTTGTCCGCAGGTATAATATCGACCTATGAAACTGCCGAAATTACAAAAACCTGACAAATATGCCGGCCTGTATATAGTAGACTTTGGCGACCAAGCGGGCGTGGGGTTTACTGCCGAAGAGGTGGCTGAGCTTTTAGAGAGTGAAAGGTATAAGGACTGCAAGGTCTACAAAATCCATCGAGCCTACCCTGATGGCAGACTCGAATTAAAAGGTGTAACGAGCCAGACATTTCAGTTGGAAGCGGGAATGTTCTTCTACTCAGAAGACGAAGAAACCGCAAAGAAAGACTTCAAGCAACTTTTTAACCTGGCTGTCAGGATGTCACCGCCCTGCCGGGCTAAAGTGCACCTTGCCAAGTACAGCGATGACAAATTCGCCGTGGCTCTTATCTACCCGGCTGAGTATGATAACGAAGTAAGCGCCTGGCTGCTCGAAGGTGATTACAAAACCTCCGGCGCTGCAGAGGGTGGAACCAGCGCCGTACAGAGATACTACGATGCGAATGCAGAGATTCTCGACAGGCACCAGTTGTTTGGCCAATCCCAATGGCAAAGCCGAACCGGCGAAGAACTACTCGCCTCGCTAAAAGTGGCGGTTCAAAGATGATGTTGTTATTAGTTCATTGTTCGTTGTCTTTAGTCTATGAACTATCAACTATGAACTATGAACTATGAACTACGAACTATGAACTATGAACTAACAAATGCCTTCACGCACAAAAAAAAATTCGTTCCTTGGCTGGCTTACCGGTTTACTATTGTCGATACGCGGCAAATCCCCTGCCAAGCCCGGCGATGAGGATTTCAAAAGGCTCGACTTCGGAACAAGCACCCAACATCTCGGAATCCGTTTTACAGAGAAAATTCGTGATGTCTTTCGTTTTCGCTGGCTGAAAAAGCATTGAATCTCCACTCACCATCGACAATAGGATCCGAATTACGAACAGGATTGCTGTAAAATGGGTTATTACTCAAACTGACCGATTCTTTGTGTCATTCCCGCGCAGGCGGGAATCCATAAAAGTTTTCAGCAAATTGGATTCCCGTTTTCACGGGAATGACAAAGTGCGATATGTTGTTGTCAAATAGCTAGTTATGTTGGTTTTCAATTAAAATTAGGTCAGTCTGAAATTATTAGTCCAACCACATTAGATATAGGCTCCAGCCTCGTGTGTAAAAAGACTATATTGAGATATGTACAATCCGATACTGCTGATACAAATCCAGCCGCACCACTGGAAGAAATTCACTTTTAATGCTTAAGACCGAATTCAGTTGAAATTCGCCTGCCACTGGGGCAGAGGCAAGTCACCTGCAATATGTAACTGTGGTCGGCTTCGGGCTGGAAATCCAAATTGAACTCATAAGCCCTTAGGAAATCCCGCCAGTAATTATTGTTCTCGGCTATAGCAGCCAGGTCGAAATCTGGCCAAATAGCCACTCTCCTTCCCTTCGGCTCGGCCGAACGCTGTACACGCTCGTACAACTCAAAACGAAACACGGCTGCTGATTTTATCTGCGAGCCAAACGAGTCGGACAAGCCGACGTAAACGTCGATCTGTGGACTCTGGTCGGGACTGTCGAGGCCAACGAACTCCGTCAAGGGCAATATCTCTACCTTCGCCGGTGCATAATCGACATAAAGAGCAATATCAAAGCCTTGTCCAGTTTCAGACGTTTGCTGGCTCGCTCCAGGTTGCGGTCCACAGCCAGCCTGAAAAATTACAAATACGAGTAGCAATGTCTTTAGAAATAAAATGATCGCTTTCATGGGCTATAAATCCTCATCGAACATGTGTCCGAGGCGATACTTTTTAGTTCGCAAATAGTCAATGTTGTGCTTACTCGGCTCGGCTCTGAGCGGTATCTGCTCAACAATTTCTATCCCATAGACCTCAAGGCGGTTAATCTTCTTCGGATTGTTTGTCAAGATACGTATTCTCCTAAGTCCAAGGTCGCGACAGATCTGTGCACCGATTCCATAGTCGCGCCTGTCGGCTACAAAACCGAGCTTCAGATTGGCCTCAACTGTATCAAAGCCCTGCTCTTGCAGCTTATAGGCACGTAATTTGTTAGCCAGGCCGATGCCTCGTCCTTCCTGCCGCAGATAAATCAATGCGCCTTTGCCGACATCCTGAATCATTTTCATTGCAGTTACTAACTGATAGCCACATTCACAGCGCTGGGAATGGAATAGATCGCCGGTCATGCACTCCGAATGCACTCGTACCAGAACCGGCTCATCATACTCAATCGGCTTTCCGCTCTCGTCAAGGTCGCCAACACCGCCTTTGCACAAAGCCAGATGTGGTTCGAGCGATGTTATGCTATCATAGCCAATCAGCTTGAACTCACCGTAATCGGTAGGCAGATTCACACACTCAACGCGCTTTACTTGGCTTTCCCGCTGCAATCGGTACTCAACAAGCTTAGCGATAGAGACAATTCGCAAGTCGTGTCTTTCGCAGAACTGCAACAACTCCGGCACCCGCGCCATAGTGCCATCGTCGTTCATAATCTCACAGATGACAGCAGCAGGTTTTAGACCTGCAAGACGCATCAGGTCAATGGCTCCTTCGGTCTGCCCTGCTCGAACCAGTACCCCGCCCTCTTTGGCACGGAGCGGAAAGATATGGCCCGGACGGACAAGGTCATCCGGCTTAGCGTTGTCACCAATTGCAGCGAGTATGGTAGCGGCACGGTCAGCAGCACTTATGCCGGTGGTTACGCCTTCTGCCGCATCGATACTGACTGTAAAAGCTGTTCCAAAGCGGGCTTTATTCTCAAGGCTTTGGGGATATAGGCCTAACGAATCGCATTTTTCTGGAGCCAAAGGCAGACAAATCAGGCCCCTGCCGAATTTGCTCATGAAATTTATAACTTCAGGTGTGACCTTCTCAGCAGAGCAGATCAGGTCCCCCTCGTTTTCGCGATCCTCCGCATCAACAAGAACAATCATCTTCCCCTGGCGAAGCTCCTCAAGGATTCCTGTAATTTCACTGAACTGTGTCGGCATATCCTGATCCTGCCTTTGACGCTTGCTGGCTAACGGTTCATATTCTGGTCCGCTCGCGTGTACGGGCGACTCACGAATCTTCCTTCTCATAGCTTTCAATATATCGACTTCCATTGCGAATGTAAATAAGTGTTGCCAATATGGCAGTGCCCGCCGCCGACCACCACAGTAAACGCAACAGCCAAATCCAGCCCGGCAAAAATATGGAAACATCGGGTGCAATCAAGACTCCAGCTACCATGGCGAGCTGTAAGGTTGTGGCAAGCTTGCCGACGAACACCGGAGCTATGTAGATCCGTGAAGTAACAAGATAGACGATCACAAATCCGATCAAAAGAAACAGATCTTTGCCGATTATCAAAACCACAACCGTTGATGGAAGTAAGAATTCCTCAACGTGAGCTCGCTGCGAAACGAGCAGTAGACACGCCGAAGTGATGAGAAGCTTATCGGCAATCGGGTCCAGGAATGAGCCGAGTCGGGTTATCTGCTTTTTCCTGCGAGCCAAATAACCATC
>CAYSPM010000139.1:0-7274 GCA_964432925.1 uncultured Pirellulales bacterium
AGTGCCGGTGATAATGGAATTCGGTTTTGGTGGTCGTTTTGCAAGAGCAAGACGTGGCGAGCTTGATTGGCAACAGCAAGTTCTCGCCAAAGGCTGGGGCTACGCCATCATCACCCCCAACAGTATTCAGGCCGACAACGGCGCAGGACTGACACGAGGCATCATTGGTCTGCGCAATAAGGGCCAGCCCCGTAAGCCGGATGATTGGGGTGCATTGCGTGCCTGGGCCTGGGGTGCCAGCCGCGCTCTGGATTATTTTGAGACCGACAAAGCCGTAGATGCCAAGCAAGTCGGCCTTGAGGGACATTCGCGCTACGGCAAAGCAACGATTGTCGCCATGGCGTATGACCAGCGTTTTGCTATCGCTTTTGTCAGTTCTTCCGGCGAAGGCGGCGTCAAGCTTCACCGCCGCAATTGGGGCGAGATAGTGGAAAACGTCGCAGGGTCGGGCGAGTACCACTGGATGGCCGGTAACTTCATCAAGTATGCAGGCCCTTTGAACTGGAACGATTTGCCGGTTGACTCTCACGAGCTGGTCGCCTTGTGTGCTCCGCGACCCGTGTTCATCAGCGCCGGCGCAACCGATGGCGACGGATGGGTTGACGCCAAGGGCATGTTCCTGGCCGCAGCCGGTGCCGGGCCGGTCTACAGACTCCTCGGCAAGAAGGACCTGGGTACTACCGAGTTTCCCCCGATAGAGACACCGCTGATCGACGGTGAAGTGGCCTTTCGCCAGCATAGCGGCGGGCACACCCCCGGCCCGAACTGGCCGACGTTCCTGAGCTTTGCCGACCGCTACATCAAGGGTCCGTCCCTTGCGGCAACGCAGACAACGGCCACCGACACGCGATAATGGCTCCCAGGCCTGCTGTGTGTATTGCCACTGTCCGCAAGTTCCTGGGAATCATTTATCAAACGTTGAAAAATGACTGGATATTCGAGGATTTCCAAACTTTATTATCGCAAATGCTTAATGGAAAAAGAGAAAATTGGAGTAGACTTTTAACGTAGGAAGGAAAGTCAAGTGAAGAATAATGACAATACGCAGCTCCCACGACCCGGCTCAGAGCCTGCCCTGAAAGATGTGTTTAAGGACGATTTTTATATTGGTGCCGCCCTCAGCTTAAATCAGATTTCCGGCAATGAGCCAGATACTATGGCCCTTGTGGAAAAACACTTTAACACCATCACGCCGGAAAATATCCTCAAATGGGAAGAGGTCCATCCGGAACCGAACAAATATAATTTCGAGCCGGTCGACCGTTATGTAGCTTTTGGCCAGAAGCACAAAATGTTTATCGTTAGTCACACCCTCGTCTGGTTTTATCAGACGCCGGACTGGGTGTTCCAGGATGAATCGGGCAAATCCTTAAGCCGTGAGGCGCTGCTTGAACGAATGAAAGAGCACATCTTCGCCGTGATGGGTCGCTACAAAGGCCGAATCCACGGCTGGGACGTCGTCAACGAAGCAATTGCAGAGGATGGATCTTATAGAAAAAACAAATGGCTCGAAATTATAGGCGAAGATTACATCTTAAAGGCCTTTGAATACGCTCGCCAGGCCGACCCCGGCGCCCAGCTATATTACAACGAATACGATCTTGTGAAACAGCCCAAATGCGAAGGCGTCGTTCGGCTGATCCGCAACCTGCAGTCAAAAGGTGTCCGCATAGATGGCCTTGGCATACAGGGACACTGGTTCCTGGACTATCCACGCATCGAGGATATTGAGACATCCATCCTGACTCTTTCCGAACTGGGCGTAAAGCTGATGGTTACGGAACTGGATATAGGTGTACTTCCTTTTTATCCTGTCGATTCTCAGTTAGTGGACCTTTCCTCCTTTAGTCCCGAATTGCAGAAAAAGCACAATCCATACCCGGATGGCCTGCCCGATTCTGTTCAAAAAGATTTGGCTGATCGATACGCTGAAATTTTTTCACTGTTTCACAAGCACCGCGACAAATTCAACCGGGTGACATTTTGGGCCGTCCACGATGGCCACTCATGGCGAAGCTACATGCCCATAAGTGGAAGGACCGACTATCCTATGTTATTCGACCGTCACTGTAAACCAAAGCCAGCCTTTTACGCCGTCTGCCAAACAGCAGATACATAGTTCTTCGTCACACATGATTTGAGGGGTTGTCATTGCGAGGCTTCGTAGCTTTTTAGCGAAGAAGCCGTGGCAATCTCATGTTTGAAATGAAGAGATTGCTTCGCTTCGCTCGCAATGACACACGTCATTTGACGTATGACGGACCACTAGTACCGTTTCTAAAAAAGAAAATGTCACTTTTTGTCATTCCCGCGAAACTTGTCCTCGAAAGCCATCGGCGAGCGGAAATCCAACATGAAAGGTGCGATATACTACTCTGCGAAGTTAGCGTTCAGCCTTCGCAGCCGCTTCGGCGGAGTAGGCTCGCTACGAAGCACGAGTTTCGTACCACTGAATTTACAGCAATACCACCAAAGTCGATTCCAATTCAATGCATAACTGCGAGGGTAAGTGGCGGCCTTTAGCCCGCCCGACTTTAGCCGCTTTTTAGGGAAAAATAGTTAAAATGCTTCTTCCTCTCGCGATCTTATTCGTGATATATCTTGGGCCTTAGTTGGCAAGTGCAATAACCATATTGATATGATTGGCTTTTCCATATCGGTAAGATTTACCCACATTTTTACATTTACTTTGGCATTAGCATATATGAGGGTATATGCTCCTGGAACTTCGGTACTTTCTTCGCGATCAATATATTTATAACGTTTCTGTAAGTGCTGCTGAAGGTTCTCAACAAGCGATTGCGACTCTGACAAAACTTCGCTTTTAAAATGAAGTCCGACATTCTTCAACCGCTTATTACGAAAGCTAAATTCAGCTTGTGTTACAGCATTAAACATCTTTATTGACGGCATATACAATGTGAAATTTGTATTACTTGGACGATCCTCCGAATAGAGCGGGATGAATGAAGATGGAGATAAAATTAATGACTCAGCTTCCATAGTCTTGATTGTTTCGAAGTCAGTTAGGATAGCACCGTATTTTCTCAGAGCTCTCTTAGCTTCAGGGGCTGACATTCCAAATGAAGTGCCGAGAAAAGCATAATCAGCTGTAGCACATGAAAATGGGAAATATCGGCAAACATATAGGGACACAAATATGGCTGATATGACCAATAGAGCAAATACAGCAACAATTACCCTGACTATATGCCTTGATCTAATCATGTACAAATATCCAACATAATGATCTAAGATACGATTTCAATAGATTTTATGCTGCCATTATGCTAATATCAAAAAAGTACCGGACACCTTTATCGCCTAGATTTCATCAAGAACCCCCGCTGCGATAAGATCCTTTTTGATCTCTATGACTTTCTCCGAGATATTCTGCGCAAACCGCTTTTTAATGATGTCTCCAAAGTCTGAAAAGAGCGAGGTACCTTCTTTAAGTAGAAGCATTGCGCCCGACCTACCGAGTCTGCCACAGAACCAACCAAGCTCATAAATGACATTAGGACGTGCCTGTAAATATGTGTCTTCGTCCGAGGTCACCTCATCATCGGGAGTAAAGACTGCGATAGCATAGCTACACGTTTGCGCATAATGCTCAAATTTTTCGATTACGGTCTTGCAGCCAGCATCGGGTTGCTCAAGTAGCACGATTGGATTAAGCCTGAACTCAGACTTCAATATATCTTTGAGTTCGCGCCACTTAGCCTCATCACGACCGTGTATGACGAAGATATTCTCTTTATGCCGAAGAGTTTCTTCCGCTTTTCTTCGGACAAGAATTTCTGGATTTCGCTTGAAACGAGTTTGAGCTGCACGGACGATCGATAGGATATTCTCGACGGATTTGTAAGAGGGAGACCTTAAGAAATTTGAAATTCCTTCGTTGAACTCTCCAATAATCTGATGAGAATAACTGTTTGTACCGAGAACATCGTTAAACAGATCAATGAGTTCACGAACATATTGCCGAAAGATCGGATCATCCCCACGGCCAATGTAAATGCCTTCGCGAATGTGGTTGAAACGAGAAAGAATACCCGCGAGTTCAGTCTCGTACCTTTTAATCTCAGCGGTAATCTGTTCAGCATCCACAGTTTTGTTTCCTTGACTTAACTAATAATACCTGTGGCAGTCCTAGGGACCCCTTACGGGGAGCTATACAACACTTCCGGCTTCCATCCTTCGCCCTAAGGTGCTTCGGAGGACAGGTCGCTTGCTCTTCCGACTTCGCAAAAGCTTCGCCGGAAAAGTCGCTGGACAAGATTTGTCATCAATTTAGTCAACTGGAGATAAAATGTCAACATAGAAATAGCGTACAGCGTGCAGCGTACAGCGTATAGCGTATAGCCCTTCGACTGGATTCGACAGGCTCACCACAAGTTAGCTCAGGACAAGCGTTTAGTCCTTCGGCAGTGCTTTCTACTTCGCCCTGAACGGCGGGGCTTCGCAGGGCAAGCAGGACAGGCGTACAGCGAATAGGATTTACTTGGGAAATCCGGGTTTATTCAAATAAGGATCCCTACTGATTGTGAATAATCAATGCGCTTATTCATGTCATTTCGAGCGATTCAGCCTTTAGCCCTGAGCGAGGTCGAAGGGGAAGCGGAGTCGAGAAATCCCTCGGCTTGGCTCGGGACAGGTCTGCTTTTTAATAGCTCAGCCATAAATAGATTTCTCCACTTCGCCCCTCAGGGGCTATGGTCGAAATGACAAAGGCGCAAATATCAAGCACAATTGGTATCCTCAGATAACAAGAATACCTAAGTATCTTAGGCATTAACACTCGAACACTTAGCATGAAGTATCCAGCATCTTACACCAAATACGGATTCATTAACCGGCATAATACCTAAGTATCTTAGGCATCAGGACTCGTGCATTCAGTGTCGGGTTTCCAGGATTAACATTCGAGTATCGAGTATCCAGCACGCCACAAGCGAATCCGCCCACGGCGGACTTCGCTCCAGCTTCGGGCAGCATGCATCGGACTGCTTACCAATCACTATGCTCTGTTGAGAAGGTGCCGGGGCATCCATTCCCCGTAGCAGAGTTTCCGGCCTTTGTAGCCGTGGCAATCACGGCGGAGTAGGTACTGCGAAGAATGAAAGCCCACCCTACTACAACGTTTTCAAACTCAGATTCCTTTTTAAAAAATAGAGAGGGCCATCAGATAAAACTAAAGATGACCCTCCTTTGTGTTTTTATTTTAAGAACTTCGAAACAAACGGAGAAGTTTCACCGCGACGCAAGAAGTGCCCTGATGGCCCTTCGCCGAGAAACTCAGAAAACCAAGACTCATGCTCGATTTCCTCATTGAGTATTGCAAGAGCCAAATCATACGTCCTGTGGTCCTTCCCAGCGGTCATGTTGCATATTTCAGTGTATCCTCTTACAGCACATCGTTCTGCATTCACAAGGACCTTGAGTATTGCTTCGACATCTGTTGGGTCCCTCGGAAGATCGGCTGGCGGACAGGCTGACATATCGTGGAACTCCTTCATACATCCTGGAAGCTTACCGCCAAGCTCGTATATGCGGGGCATTAAGGCTTCAAAGTGATTGCGATCCTCAATCCTTGCGGTCTCAGCAATTTCTTTAATACCTTCGCCTTTCAAACCTATCAGGTTCGCACGAAGAATCGTGTAATAGTAATAAGTCGTAATTTCAGCAGAAGCATTCTTTATCAAGAGTTCTAACAACTTGTCCAGATCTACTCCAGATTTTTTGACCATTTCAATTGCTACTTTTGCCATTCTACTATCTCCTTTTTGTCTAATTTTTGAAATTTCATCAAACAATTAACGCTACAAATAACTTAAAAAGCTTAATGTTATTTTACACCTCCTTTCATAATTATTCCTATATAAGAAATATTCTTAATTATTTTACAAAAAAATATATTAGCATTTTTTGATACATTCATTACAAATGCCCTCTAAGATCACTTTTAAACTAGTAACTTTATAGTTTTTCCTGAATGCATTTGGAATCCTCATGTTGTCATAGCTTTTATCATGAAAGTCCAATATTTTATTACATTTTTGGCATCTGAAATGGTGGTGCTTGTTTGTATTTGGGTCATACCGTTTTGTCTCACCATATCCTTCGACAATATGAACAAGACCGATTTCGGCAAACTTCGAAAGCGTTCTATATACAGTATCGAGCGATATATCGGGGAAGATAATTTTAACCCTCTTAAAAATATCATCTGAATCCGGATGGTTTTTTGACTTAATTAGCTCCTTATATATAGCGACGCGTTGAGGTGTCATGTTGAGGTTATGTTGTTTACACCTATCCCGAAATAAAGCTATCAAGTCTTGTTTATTTTTATTTAACATTGTGCCAATATACAAAAGATTAATATTATTGTCAATAGTTACTATATAAGAATTATTCTTATTGTTCAAAAATTTCTTAAAAAATTCTACTTTTTTAATAAGTTTAGCTGAATCTTACCTTACTTAAAATTCATTTAAGCAAAATCTCTCAGAAAATCTAATCTTACAAACGGGTCCTTTATTCTAAATGGTGCATTTTTTAGTGCGATGTATGGTTTCGCCGTATTATAAAACATTCGATTTACCCTAATAGGACAAACGTTTTGTTAGCAACTTCGTTTATCAGAGAAAAAGTGTCAATATTCTCGATGCTCGATTATCGATACTGGATAGTTGGATGCCTGCCTTCTTCCCTAGCCCCACTTCGTCCAGATTTGTTGGGACTACCCGCCTACTGTGGGCAAGTGCGGACAGGTTTCGCGGAAATAACTATCCGTCACATCTTAGGAAGTTATCTAAGTCTCAAGCTTTTGTAAATTTGGCTTGAAAATCGGGATTCAATAAGGTATCATTCCACGTTCTTATTCGATTAAGACGCTAATTCGTTAGGAGTTTGTTTAAAGTGCAAAATAAAAAGAACATTGAAATCGTAGCTGCTGGGCATACCTGTCTTGATCTAATACCTGCTTTTACAATCGAGGGAAAAGTTGACAAGATGACGGACGTCCTTGTGCCGGGCAAAATGATTAATATGGGGCAGTGTGTTGTTGTGGGAGGAGGTCCTGTTACAAATGCCGGCGTATCTATCCGCAGGCTAGGTGTAAAAACCGAACTAATCGGCAAAATCGGCAATGACGATTTCGGCAAAGAGATACTCAATTGGTATGAAGAGCACGAAGGCCATTTCAAAGGCATTCACATGGTCGATGGTGAATCGACATCATACACCATTGCTATTTGTATTCCCGGCAT
>CAYSPM010000140.1:0-7004 GCA_964432925.1 uncultured Pirellulales bacterium
TTCGCAACCCTATGGTCGAAATGACAAAGGCGCAAATATCAAGCACAATTGGTATAAGAGCTTCTTCTATCGAGGACCCCCGTTGGCGATAACGCTCGATAATCACCGTCTCCAGAGTGACTTTGCGTAATCGCGGCACCTTCAGATTGACCAGGCCCGCCTTGGTCTGGAGCCTACGCCCATAAGAACCTGCCCGAGTGTCCATCCTGCCTTCAGTGTACTCATACTGAACCTTTGCGAACCTACAGCGTACAATTAAATAGATAAGTAGAAAACAAAAGTACGAGGTTCAAGTAGGAATAGATTGTTGACGATAACTGGAGCAACCCAGAACAAAACTTTTCTCCCTCCGGAAAACATCGAGCAGCACAATTTTGCTCGATGTTTTCTTTTTAGAAGTTCGTAGTTGTTAGTACATAGTTCATGGACTCCAAAATAAGAACAATGAACAACGAACTATAAACTCCCCTGCATCAAAGGTTTTTCCCGCAGCACTTTTTGTATTTTTTTCCACTTCCACAGGGACAAGGCTCGTTTCGCCCGACCTTTGGCTGTTCGAGCTTGATTTGCTTGACTGTTACCTCTCCTTGTGGAGCCTGAGCTGCTGCTCTTTGCCGCTCGGCCATTGCAAATTGCCCCACCTCATCGTGCACAGTCTGACTCACATTCCAAACACTCCTCGCCCGAGCGCCGGCCTCCAGACGAACCTTGAAGATAATATCGGTCACACGGTCCTCGATGGTTTCAAGCATCTCATCAAACATTCGGAAGCCTTCACGCTTATACTCAGTTTTAGGATCCTTCTCAGCAAACGAACGAGTCCAGATGCTATCCCGGAGATGGTCCATCGAATAGAGATGATCCTTCCATGTACTGTCATACACCTGTAGCAACACATACTTCTCAAGATCGGCAAGTTCCGACCGCAAAAATTCCCTTCCTACCTCTGCAAGATTATCTTTTAGCTCCGGATCGTCACCAAGGTCGTTCTCCGTCAAAGACGCATCAAATCTTTCGTTAGCCCACTTCACTAATTCAGGAACACTCAATTTCGAAATCTTCTCAGACAACTCCTTGCCCAATTGCCCGTCATTATAGCTTCGGCTCAATTCGAGCAGTTGCCTGTGCAACTCACGCGGCTTGGTATTTTGGATTCTTTCCGCTGACAAATTTGCGTTGTATTTCTTTTTCGCCCAGTCTGCTAGCGCCTCGAACGCATACACATTAGCACCCTGTGGACCATAAACCATACTCATCGCAAATTCAACGGGATACTCAATCTCCCGTTGTTTATACTTTGATCCGGCCTGTTCAATAAGAAGCCGGCGTAACTCGGTCGTATTCAAATCCCTTATCTGCTCAAGGTCCAGCCTTACATCGAATTTGGTACGGGCCCACTCGGCTAACCTTTCGATCGCGAAATCGTCTCTTAGGAACTCTCTCAGTTGTGTACATTCCTTCTTGTCTATCTGCTCAGCCGCGGCTGAAATCAATTGCTCCTCGATCTGCTCAGGTGACATGTTCTTGACTTTGCCCGGACTTAAACTGACCCTAAACGCACTCATAGCCCACTTACATAAGCCAGTAATATCCCATGTTTGCGAGTCGCTGTATTCTTCCAGATACTCACCCAGCGATAGCGATATGTCATTCGCCGCGTTGGATTTCGCCTGCTTTTTAATGAGCGTTTCTATCTCGGATGCTTTAAGACCTCTAATGTCTGCAAGTTTCAAGTCAACGCCGAAATTCACCCTCGCCCATTCCACAATACACTCAAACGGGTAATCCTTGCTAAGAATAGTCTCGCAGTTCTTAGTTATTGCCGCATCGATCATTTCCTCGATGATGTCTTTCAAGCGTTTGCCCGCAAGTATATTACGCCTGCGTGAGTAGAATATCTTACGTTGGTAGTCCATCACCTCATCGTACTCAAGCAGGCTTTTTCGTATCTCGAAGTTGCGCTCTTCGACCTTCTTTTGCGCCCTTTCAATCCCTTTGCTTATCCGACCGTGATAGATCGGCTGCCCTTCTTCCCAGCCGATCCAGGAGAGCGCTTTAACAGTCCACTCCGGAGCAAAGACCCGCATAAGATCGTCATCAAAGCTGAGGAAGAATTGACTCGAACCTGGATCCCCTTGCCTGCCACACCTGCCTCGTAGCTGATTGTCGATTCTCCTGGCCTCGTGTCTTTCCGTACCCAGTACATACAACCCACCGATCCCGGCTACGCCAGGGCCTAAAACAATATCCGTCCCTCGCCCTGCCATATTTGTTGCGATTGTCACGTTACCTCGAACTGACCCGTCCCGTCCCTTGTGCTGCTGGCCGGCTTTGACGACAATTACAGCTTCCCTCGCATGTTGCTTAGCGTTGAGAACCTCATGCTCAAGACCGTATCTCTTGGTAAGAGCCTCAGAAAGTGCCTCGCTTTTTTCTATACTGATTGTACCTATAAGTAACGGTCTGCCTGCGGAGCTAATCTCGTTTATCTCCTCAACTATCGCGTTGAACTTCTCGTGCATTGTTTTATATATGGCGTCCTCACGGTCTTCCCTGACGCAGGGCTCATTGGTCGGAATGACAATAACATCAAGATTGTATATTTTCATGAACTCTTCTGCCTCGGTAGCAGCCGTTCCGGTCATTCCGGCAATCTGGTCGTAGAGCTTGAAGAAATTCTGAAGCGTAATAGTAGCCAATGTCTGGGTCTCCTCCTTTACCGGCACACTCTCCTTCGCCTCGACCGCCTGATGGAGTCCATCGGACCACTGACGCCCGTGCATCAACCGACCAGTAAATTCATCGACTATGATGACCTTGCCATCCATAACAACATAGTCTTTTTCTTTTTCAAAGACTACATGCGCTCGCAGGCTCTGCTCCAGAAGGTGCGGCCACTCCATATTAGACCCGGTGAAAAATGATCCTACTCCGGCAAACTCCTGTGCAGCTCCGACACCTTCGTGTGTAAGGTGCACCTGCTTGCGGTCGTACTCGACCTCGTAGTATTGTGTAGCCTCTCCCAGTCCAGCTTGAGCAGATTCCAACTCGGCCTGTGCTTTTTCAATTGCTTTCTGTGCTCTTTCGATCCGCTTGCTGTCTTTTTCCTTTTTCGCCTCTGCCAGTTCACCCTGGGCGTTGGCAATTGTCCGCTCAGCAGAATCAATTTGTTTCTTGATCCTGTCGTAGCTACTTTGCTGCCCGATCAGTTTTCTTCCTACCTGGTCTGCCTGCTTGTATCTACTGACGTCGTCAAAGGCTGGACCGGATATGATCAAAGGCGTCCTGGCCTCATCGACCAATATCGAATCAACCTCGTCGACTATGGCATATTGCAGCGGGCCTTGGACCATCTGCTCAAGCGACGTTTTCATATTGTCACGCAGATAGTCGAACCCAAACTCGTTATTCGTGCCGTACGTTACGTCACAAGCATATTGACTTTTTCGCTCATCACCGGCAGTATCCATATCCGCCTGTATTGCACCTACCGTCATGCCTAATGCGCGGTATACCGGTCCCATCCACTCTGCGTCACGCTTGGCTAGATAATCGTTGACAGTGACTATGTGAACTCTTCGTCCCGTCAAATGAACAAGGTATACAGCCAGTGTCGCCACCAGTGTTTTGCCTTCACCGGTAGCCATTTCAGCAATCTTACCCTCGTAAAGAACACCGCCCCCGATTAGCTGCACATCGAAATGCCGCATTTCGACATTTCGCTGCGCAGCCTCACGAACTACAGCAAACGCCTCCGGCAGAATATCCTCTGGCTTTGCTCCCGATTCCAACCGACTCTTGAACTCTGCCGTTTTCGCCTTCAGAGCCTCGTCGTCAAGTCTGCCGATCTGTTCCTCAAACTCCGCCGTCCGCTGAGCAATTACAGAATAGCCCTTAATTAATCGCTCGTTACGAGAGCCGAAAATCTTCAAAAGGATTTTGTTTACTTTACCAAACATCAAATTTCGTATCTCGTATTTCGCATCTTGTATCTCGCTTCAAACTTCACGAGATAGGCTTCACACATCTTATGCTCTTGTCACATACTCACCTGACCGCGTATCGACCCGGATAACGTCCCCAATCTTAATAAAACCCGGAACTGACACAATCAGGCCGGTCTCAACTGTCGCCGGTTTAGGCTGGTTCGTGGCCGTCGCGCCCCTAATCTCAGGCGCCGTGTCGATAACTTCCAAATCCACCGTGTTAGGCAGTGTCACCACCACGGGTCTTCCCTCATACATACTAACCTGCAGTTGTGTGTTGGGCTTGAGATATTTTGGCCCATCGCCGAATGCGTCATCGTCGAGAGTAATTTGCTCATAGTTTGTCGTATCCATTAGAACATGTTCACTTCCCGAGGAATACAGGTATTCGTACGTTCGCTTATCCAGATATGCTTCTTCAATTGTCTCTTCAGCACGCAGACGAACATTTTGAACCGAGCCGTCGGTCAGATTCTTGAGCTTCGTTTGATACACCGCACCGCCTTTACCAAGCTTTACATGCTGATAATCAACAATCGCGTACAATTTGTCGTCGATCTTTACCGTCTGACCTTTTTTCATCTCTGATGCTCGCATTTCTTACTCCCAAAAATTCGTCTCTCGTCGCTCGTTTCTCGGGCCCCGGGTCACGAACTCCGGATCACAAAGTAAGTATCTCAAGAGCCATGCAAAATGTCAAGAAAACGCCCCCCACCTTCTGAGGTATAATCCAACCATTATCAACGTTTGCCTCTGGGCCGTTTTGTCATTCTGTATCTTTCAGCATTTTTCGTTCTTTGGATACGCTGTGCGCGTTTTGCTGCACCGAGCAAAGGCCAGAGAGGAACCACATTGCGCAGGCGAGCAGAAACATTCACAGAAACAATATGCACCTTCATTACCTGACCAAGACAAGTGCTGCATCCAGAACGCTGACCGACCATTCGCCGGGGCTGCTTATCATATTTCCAGCTATTAGGCCCAGGATCGTACACTCGGATAAAATCCTCGATGCCATACTTTCACGACTGCGCAAAAACACCAAACAAAAACAAACGGGGCTCATGCTTTCAATTAGCATGAGCCCCGAAACAATTCAAAACAACAGATACTATGCTACAACCTTGCTATGCCCTCTGGCTACAGCTATATCACCTAATGAAGCCGATGTTATGTTACCTGTTGCCCGCAAGGTAAATAACCTCAAGCTCCGACAAAGCACGGTTGTAGATGCAGAAATCATCTAAAGAACCACTATAATACGCATCATCAGCCCATTGCGACCTGCCGAGCCAGTTCTGCGTAGTTTCGCCAAGGTCCGCCGGCAAAGTCTCGGTCGGGCCACTCGCGACGACCGTGCCGTCAAGGTAAAGCTGCATGGTCATGCTTGAGCCATCTATCACGACTGCCACGTGGTGCCAGCCCGTCGCAAGTGTAGAAGGAGCACTTAATATAGACTCTGCACCTGCAGCGTTGCCGCCAGTCGTGATTGCAAAGTTCATTACTCCATCATCGCCCACACGTGGCGTCAGGAACATGTAAACGGTTGTGCCGGTGCCGAAATCAAAGATACGCTGCCACGAACCACCGGTGTTGGAAAAGTTCGCCCACATCGCGACAGTGCAATCGGTCAGCGAACTGATGACAGAACCGATAGGCAAATCTACGTAGTCATCGGTGCCGTCGAATTCCAACGCCATGCCATAATCAGGCTGGCCCTGTACATAGTTCGGCTCGCCAAAAGCGGTACCATCATGGCCGTTGCCGGAACCATCCTGGGTATTGTTCTCAAATGCGTAGCAAGCCTCCACAGCTTCGTCGCCAGGATCAACCGGCTGGCGAGAAACAGGATATAGCCTGATATCATCAATGTAAATTAAACCTGAAACACCAGGCTGTGGAGCAGTCGTGCTACCTACACCAATGTACATCTTCTTGACGCTCGATAGATCCACGCCGGCAAACTCTGTCAAGTCAATATCCCACTGCTGCCACCTGTCCTGCTGGACGACACTGGCATTGTCGTGAATAACTGTTTTGTTTGCGCCGAAGCTGTCTTGTACTGTCACGTGCAATGTCGCAGCAGAATTATCAGGATCGCCGTAGAGCCACAGCGTCAATGACTTAATGCCTGCTGTGGTCCAATCCTGAGGACTATCAAAGGTGTGTGAGGCCTCTGAATATGCTGCGCTGCCAGTGTTTTTATAGGAGAACGGCATGGACTGGCCGCCACTGTGAACGATAGTCTGCTCAGCAAAAGGCCCCGTGCTATAGCCTACCTGCGAGCCATTTTCAGAAATGCCCCAGCCATCCGGCCACGCATCAAATATCCTGTATGGCTCAGTATCGTTGTAGTCTTCGAAGCCTTCCACAAGAGAGTACTCTATTGTGGAAAAGCTCCATACATCACTTTCCCAGGATGCAGGACTCTGGGCGTTATTGACCTCAACAATCTTCCAATAGTAGGTCGTATCTAATTCAAGACCCGATGGTGCATAGCTGGCCTCGCAAGCACCGGCAGGAATACTTTCGGCAGTAACAGTGCCTTCTGTGACAGCTTGCTCATTGGCATCGATATACACATCATGCGTAGCTGCCTCTCTTCCCGCTCGCCAGGTAAGCACTACATCCAGGGGCACATCTGTTGCCTCATCTTGCGGACTGGGATACTTTGCGTGAACAGGCTTATAGAAGAATCGAACCTCGCTCAGACTATATTGAGGCATACTGCCCCAGTTGCTATTAGCAGTGATCTTGACATACTTTGCTGCCACACCTCCAAATGGAACTGTGGTATTGTGGGCATAATCATCCAGGCCGGTAGCCCGGTTGAATTCAGGGACGCCAGCTAGTTGCGTCCAGTTGATGTCGTCAGTCGAGTACTCGATCGTAACTTCTTTCAGCCCCAAACCAACGATAGCCTCAATCGCCATATTTGAGTTCCACACCCACATTTCGTACAATTTGTAAGCGCGGTCGAACTCATATTTTATCCAGACTGGCAGCGGCCCAGTGGTA
>CAYSPM010000141.1:0-6841 GCA_964432925.1 uncultured Pirellulales bacterium
AGCGTAGCTCCGTGTTGCACATATAGCTCCTCCTGCCACAATAATACACATTTTGGCCGTCTTGCAATTGCACAATGCTTAGATGTTACCACCTATATTTGTACCAAATTTACTATGCAATTTTCAAGCGAAATCTTTGGATTTGACGCTGTTCTCTCCAGAGTTCTCCGTTATCCGCAAACTGCGGAGTTCGCCAGGATTTGCAGGTGTTGTGTCGAGGTGTGTTCCTTAAAGTCACTTAGCCTTACCGATTTCTCGCTCTATCTCAACCACTTGCACTTCTGGCCCACGACCGCTTCTGTTCAGTCGTCAGCAAAGATATACTAATCCGTTGGGCTATCCTTTTACCACTTCTTGGTGATTGGCACATTCCGGCACGGCCCAGGCAGGTGGCTGATAATAAAGGTTTTAACTTAGCTGCAAATCTCTTATAATACGACCACCCGAGGCCAGAGTTATGAGAGCTATTTTTACAAAAATGACCGATGCTGAACTGCTCTCGCTTTACGCAGCAGGCGATGAAGGTGCATTTCGCGAGCTCGTAAATCGCTATAAAAATAGCCTTTATGCATTTCTAAAACAGTTCTTAAACCAGCAGGATCTGGTCGAGGACGTCTTTCAGGAAACCTTCCTTCAGCTATTCACGAGCAGGGAAAGCTTTGACACCAGCCGACCTCTGCGTCCATGGCTTTTTACCATAGCTGCTAATAAGGCCAAAGACGCCCTTCGCAAGTCTCAACGGGCAAGCGCTGTACCTATAGGCACTATTTCTGAGTCTGAGGAGATGTCGTTTACTGATATGCTGAACGCCCTTACATCCGACAGCACGATGCCTTACGAGGAACTGGAACGGAATGAGACAGCCGCTCAGGTGAGTCGGATTATAGCGGATATGCCGGAAAATCTGCGAGAAATACTGATTTTGGCGTATTTTAACAAATTTTCATACAAACAAATGGCCGAGGTTCTGGGTATACCTATCGGCACCGTTAAGAGCAGGCTCCATACAGCCGTTGCACGCTTTGCCAAAGAATACAAGGCAGCGGCTGGTAGTAAGGAACACAAATGACGTCGTTAACAAACGAGCAGAGACAGCTTCTATTTGACTATACGTTGGGATTGACATCTGCGCAAGAGACAGCCGAGGCGAAGGCCCTTATATCCTCCAACACAGAAGCAACGGAACTTCATTCAAAGCTCAAAGCCATCTTCGCACCGCTTGATACAATCGAGCTCGATGCCTGCTCAGATGAGTTGGCCGACCGAACAATCTTGCGACTGAGACAGCTCATAGATTCAAGCCACGATCGTCTTGAACAATTACTGGCCGTAGAGCAAACCCATGGAGCCACTATCAAGTTTGGATTGTGGCGAAACTTCAGCGAAGTTATTACCGTAGCTGCCGTGCTTATGCTCATCGCGGCTGTTTCAATCCCGTCTTTAGGTTTAGCTCGCGAGAAGTACAGACAGCACCGCTGCCAGATGCAATTAGGTAACATCTTTCAGGGCTTTAACAATTATATCACCGATCATGATGGTGAATTGCCTTCTGTCGCGAAGGAAGAAGGTTCACCGTGGTGGAAGGTTGGTTACCAGGGAAGCGAGAATCATTCCAACACCCGACCTGTATGGCTTCTGGTTAAGAATGGCTATGTCAAGCCAGCCAATTTTGTCTGTCCCGGCAGGCCTGAGAAGAAGAAACTGCGATTCGCAGACTTACAGGTGCAAGAGTACAACGATTTTCCCGGCAGGGCCTATGTTAGCTTTAGTTTCCGGATTAGGTGCCGGAAGGTGCACAGTTCTGCTCTTCGCGGACGGAAGGTCCTGATGGCAGATTTGAATCCTCTATCTGAAAGAATGCCACGTGACTATTCTCAGCCGTTTAGAGTGCGCTTAAGTGAGGAGCTACTGAAATCCAATAGTATTAATCATAACCGCAAGGGCCAGAACGTGATGTTCTGCGATGGTTCCGTTGAGTTTGAAAAAACACGCCATGCCGGCCTTTCGGACGATGACATGTTCACGCTACAGGAGATGTGTTCCGGCTCGGAAGTAAACGGCTGCGAAATACCCTCATGTGAAACCGATGCTTTCCTTGCTCCTTGATCTACTACGCCTTAGGCTGGATGAGTCCCACTTCACACCGGCAAGATATGTTTCACCATTAAAAATTGATCCTTTTGCGCAGGGATTCCGGCACATCATATCAATTGTGCTTGATATTTGCGCCTTTGTCATTTCGACCGATTTATCCTTCGCAGTCCCTAAGGGGCGGAGAATGGAAGCCCATAAGGGCCGAAGTGGAGAAATCTTTTAATGGCTTAGCCATTAAAGGCTAAGCCATTAAAAAGCAGACCTGTCCCGAGCCAAGCCGAGTGATTTCTCGACTACGCTCCCCCTTCGACCTCGCTCAGGGCTAAAGGCTGAATCGCTCGAGATGACAAGAATAAGTGCATTGACTATTCACAATCAGTATAACGAATCAATAATGGAGCTACGACAATAAAAAATAAGCACGGTGTATCTTCAAGTCAACTCTTTTGCCGAGTCACATTAGCAAGACATATCCGAGCATTTCTTTTTAATCTTTCAAGACCTGCACGCTGAATTGGAGAATCTGCAAACTCCATATCAAAAGCCTCCTGTGTCAAATCTAAAATATGGTACAGATCAAGCCAAGCTCTGTTGCGATATAATTTGAACTGGCTGTTTTTACACGCAGGTGCATTCTTCTGAAAGGGACAGGCAAGAATACATTCGTCACAACCAAAGAGCCGATCATAAATTTTTCCGGCTAATTCCGTTGGTACCTCGTCTTTGTGCTCTATTGTTAAATAGTTGATACATCTGGTGGCATCAAACTGTCCAGCAGGTTTTAAGGCTCCTGTAGGACAGGCTTCTATGCACATGTGACAATCATCGCACAGAGTGGTGACCGACTCAGGGGATCGTTTAATCTGGTCAAGGTCAGTGGAGATAGGCTCGTCGGGTTGTAGTTTCAGTGTGGTCACTATCTCACCAAGGAATATCTGTGGACCCAGTGCGGGATTAATTAGCATATGATTTCTCCCGATGAAGCCCAGGCCGGCTCTGGCTGCCAAGGCTCGCTCGGCCAGCGGAGCTGAGTCAACGCAAACCTTGAATTTGTGGTTTTCTTCGAGACGTGAGCTAATAAAATCTATGAGCTTGTGCAGTTGCCTCTTAATATACGAATGATAGTCTTGGTATTGGGCGTAAACCGCGACCCTGCCATGAGGCGCATTTGCGCGATTTTGTTCATGCTTGGGTCTGGGTGGTTTGAAGTTTAAGCCGACAACAATAACCGATTGTGCACCTCTTAAAAGTTCGGAAGGATTGATTCTTTTCTCAAAATTCCTGTGCATGTAGGTCATCTGTCCAGCGTAGCCGGCGCTTAGCCAATCGGAGAAGAACTTAACATGCTCAGCACTTATCGGTGGGGCGTCTGTTATGCCGACCAGGTCGAAGCCTAATTCAAGTGCTTTGTGCTTTATTTCTTGGGCTAATTTCATAGTAGTTATTATAACGAATCGTGCCGCATTTTTGAGGATGTATCCGAATTTCTGTTTCTTTTTGATACTGTTCTTGCGTTTTACAACATGTGAAATAGTGGAGGTCATTTTGAGCTAAGAGTTGCTGCTTTAACGCGACTAAGCTTTCTTCAATAACAAAGACGAGCTGTTGACCATTAGCTTCGCAGACGCCTAGAAATCCAAATCAAATAAAGGGCGAAGATATCTGTCATTGACTTGGTTTGACGCTAGCGCCAGGTTCGTTACAAAGAGAATGTAGATGTACAGTCCATTCAAAGAAAAAGGCCGAGAACCGGAAGCTCTCGGCCTTTTGGTACTGTGTGTGGCTATAATGTCTTGCGCATACGCAACCAGCCGATTAGACTTACCCCAATACCGCCAAGGACAACGGCGCCCGGGGCGGGAATAATGCCATTATTTATAAACGATTCACTTCCGCCACAGTAAAATCCTTGAACGTGAATGCCAATACGAAGGTCACTAGTGTCCATACTGCTAATCACACTGTCGAAAGTGTTTCCGCTCTGCAGGTTAAAGATTATCCCGAGCGATTCGTAAGGATTGACGCCATTCGCGACAATAGGTGGATCCGAATCGGCTGAAAATCCTAAGGTTGTTACAAACGCCGGCACCACGGTGTTACCACCAGGCAGGTTCCCAGGTGATGCAAGTTGTGAGAACGAAACTCCCGGATCGGAATTGTCAATCATGGCGATGGCCGACAATACACTCGCATCGTCATCAAAATACACATCCGTAATCGAACAGGTTTTTGGACCAGTGTTTATGAAATTAAAGAGCACATTATTACCACCTGCGTCACTTGCTGCGACGAGCAACTGTGCTTCGCCGGTAGCGGCATCAGTAGCCTTATTGTTTGTAATGCACTCGAAACTGTACGTGATGTTAGCTCTCGTAGAAGCAGGATGAACACCAAGAGCAATTACTACCGCCAGTAAAACCAGTCTTTTCATCATAATCTTTACCCCCTAGAATGAAACTTACATGTTATTCAGTTAGGTTCGGCTTGTGAACGGAAACTACAAAGCCACCAATGAGTCAAACCATCCGTCCAGATAAAACCAAGCCTAAGAACCATCCCCCAATGGAATTTGCTTATTAGTGATTATAGTATCAAAACAACGCGCGTAAATCAAGACTTTTCTAGTGGAATAATAAGCCACAACGTGACATTTTCTTCAGGAACTCTCTGGTGAGCCAAAACCAAAATAATTTCCGGACTAACCTGCGTGACACGGTGACAATAATCTCCATATTTTTCTTATTTTGTTAGCAAAACCAACCGTTGTAAACGCGACATACCGCCCCAGAAAAGATAAAAGACCGTGGCTCGTTTTACTACGGCCTTTCCATACGGTCCTTGTTAGGCACCATCATAGCATTTTACATCTGCGCAGCCAGCCGACAAGGCCTATCCCCTGATCTTAGCCGGCGTTGACCTCAGGGCTGTTTTTCAGGGCCACACTAGAAAAAAACAAGAAAAGCCTGTTTTTTTCGATCTGCTCAAATGAAATTTCCGAGTGAGAATATACCACGTTATCGGGGTTAAGCGGATGAAGGTATATGGTTTGTAAGAAAAGCGGTGAGCTGTACTGATGGGAGTTTGAGTAGAATACAGAAAAAGTAGGGAATTGCCAAATTGTTGATGCTCTTACCTGTGTTTAACCTGGTATGAATGCCACGGCTAACGCCATCTAAAAAGGTTCAAGATTTGGTGTGAAATCTGCCGATGCACTTCATTAGACTTCGTAGAATATAATGGCTCTGAGAAATGGCCAGTGCGGTTATGTTAGCTTGAACTTGCATTGTCCGCCTTTGGATTCGCATACAAGTCAGGGCGTAATTTAGGCTTTGCGAGGGAAAGCTAAGAATAAAAGGAAAGAGCCATAAACTACTTAATATTGCTCCTGTGAAGTACAGGGCGAGTTTTTCAAACATAACAAAAAGAAACTAACGGAATACTCTCGCTACTGCTATCACAGGAGCTTTTTCTTTAGTGTGCTCGTCCTCCATGTCGCTATGCTACACAAGCCAAGCGCAACGGTAGTAGCTCATTATTAGCTGAAAACTTCACGAAACTAAGAAAGGGCTGCAAGCGAATTCTTAGAAGCCCTTTGCGTTTGCCCAAATGGCATGCTCCTGATCGACGAGATACGAATCACAGCGTTCTGTATCTGCGCAGCCAGCCAATTTCTGAGGGACTTTCTTACGAAGAATTATATCTGATAGCAAGACTATGAGTGCTGTTGTAGGAGAGTCAGAAATCGCTATGCGGCGCTTTTCTATTTCTCCTTCAATGATGAAGTAAAGTCGACGTTCAATTTTGCAGACGCTTGTCGTAATTTTCTATCGTACGTCCACAATGAAATTCCTGCTAGCACTGCAGCAGCCATAAGATGAACACTACAAAACCAAGGCCGATACCCATTAAGCGGTTACGTTCGATGAATAGTAGCAGTTCTTCATGCTCCACGATTTCCACCATAGGGAGCGATTGCAACAAAGAGAGGATCTCCTTCCTGTTTTCAATTTGCCCACAGGCCAGTTCACCGACGATGAACGGGTGACAAACAACACTTCCATCCAGCAATAGTTCTTCCATTTGAGGGGTGCCTTTTCTCAAGTGGGATGCCCAAACCGAGGTATCAACGAGGATCATACTTATCTGCTCTGAGTACGTCTTCGTGGAACAAGGCGTAGATACTTTTCGGTACCTCCGAGCTTGGCAAGTCTTTTACTACTTTCATAGGCAATTAGGACCTGCAAGCCAAGCTTAACTAAGGACGTTTTCTCCTTAATACCCGTTAACTGGGAAGCCTTGTTTAGTATGTTGTCATCTATATTCAATGTGGTTCTCACATGTATAAGTATGCATTGTTTATAAGCACTTGTCAAATGAATTTTGTTTTCGTCACAAAGCAAGTGCCAAGAATTCGATCGATACTTAAAGCTTGGGCTTGTAAGACCTTCTATCCGCGGTTTAATCCGTATACAAATAAAAAGGGTTGTAAGTTGATGCTCACAGCCCCGACTCAATTCCGTCCAAGCTATTTACTATACACTAACGCTGTGTACAGGTTTTTGGCACTATACTGATACAAAAAATGCCCTCTGGTCGATGGAACTTAAATTGGTGATTTTTCGGCTTCGTAGATGACAAAAAACTTGACAGCATGATTGAGAACCTTTTATTATTAAAAGAATTAGAAAAATGGCGGGCAGGTAGCTCAGTCGGTAGAGCAACGGACTGAAAATCCGTGTGTCGGCGG
>CAYSPM010000142.1:0-6827 GCA_964432925.1 uncultured Pirellulales bacterium
TGTGATATATCAAATTTCATAACGCGAGGTTCTTCTACTTCGTCAGGAAGCTCCATCTTTGCCATTCCTACGGCGTCTCTTACTTCATTGGCTCTCGTATCGATGTCTGTCTCCCACTCAAATGTCAGCGTTATGGTTGACATATCCTCCATAGATGTGGAGGTTATATGGTCCAATTCGGGAACGGTAGAAAGATAACGTTCGAGTATCTCGGTTACTTTGCTCTCCACCTCTTCGGGGGCAGCTCCAGGATATTGTGTTACAACCGAGATAGCAGGCAAATCCATCTCTGGCAGTAAATCGATAGGCAATAAGGCCAGACAAAGAACTCCAACCATCAAAGCGCCGAGAAATATCATAAAAACCGTAACAGGCTTTTTCACCGAGAATTCCGGAAGATTCATTTTTCCATCTCCTGAATAACCTCAACCGCTTGTCCGTCCTCTATCTGTCTGTGACCCCGCGTAACGACCAGCTCACCAACCGACAGTCCTTCCAGCACCTCATAATATTCGCTTTGCAATAATCCGAGCTTTACCTCTCTTCGATGCGCATTACCTGCATTGGCAACAAAGACATATACACGATCATGCTCTCTGATCAGCGCTGAGTCGGGAACAACAACGACGTTTTCCCTCTCCTGCAGGACTATAGTCATTCGTGCAAACATGCCGGGCTTTAACCTCATACCGGGATTGGGCACGCGAATTTCCACCTTAGCGGTTCGTGTTACAGGATCGACGGCCACGCCGACTCTATAAACGGTCCCCTCAAATGTATCCTGCGGATAGGCATCCGTATTAACATGCACCACCGTCTCGCCCGGCACCAACTGTGGTAGATAACGTTCGCCGACACCACCAAGGACCTTTAAAGTCTTTATATCGACGATTTTTATAAGCGTAGTTGTCGGCCCAACCATATCACCCTCATCGACGTATCTGTCTGATACAACCGCCGTGATAGGAGCTTTTATGGTGGCCTTATCAAGTGTGATCTCGGCGGTGGCGAGCGCTGCTTCGGCCTGCTTGACGTTGGCATCGGCAACTAACAATCCTGCTTTGGCCCTTTCATAAGCGGTACGGGCAGCATCATATTGCTGCTCGGGTACAGCACCTGCTTGGTAAAGGTTTTCAATTCTTTTTTTCTCTCGCTCGGCATCTTCGAAAGTGACTTTGCTGGCCTCCATGTTTGCTTTAGCTGTCTGAAGAGCAGCCTGAGCCTGGTGAACCGCCGCATCCAATAAGTCCCGCTCGAGCATCGCGATAACTTCTTTAGCTTTTACTGAAACACCAACTTCTATTGTAGTTCCATTGCTCAAACTTAACCGCTCGAGACGCCCACTAACCTCGGGGATAACTTCGACGCTAACCAAGGGTTCAATCGTGCCGGTTATAGCAACTGTCTCAACGATATCTAACGCACCTACAGGTTCAGCAATTACCTTAAGTGGACCGTCATCAATATCGTTGGCATTAGCTGCTTTATCAGATAATCTTCCTTCATATACGCTCCACGCTACCAGTGACACCAATGCAGCCACTACTATCAAGATTGTAAGCTTTCTAACAACTTTCATTTCTTAACTCCTATACCAGAGGCACAAAGTTTCAAAGCAGCAAAGGGACAAAAGCACAAAGAACTATGTTCCTATCGCACCTGTTCGGAGGTGATAGTTTTAAACTTCGCCAATGTTCCCATGGCCTTTTGCAAGTCAAGCTTCGCAGTCACGTGTGAATATATGGCCTGATAGTAGTTTGTCCTTGCCGTGGTCAGAGCCGCCTGAGCATCGATCATCTCAACTTGCGTGTTTGTCCCCGCTCTATAACCCACTTCCGCCAGCCGCAATCCTTCTTTTGCCCTATTAAAATTGAGCTTTTGCGACTGGACGAATTCATTGGCGTCCTGGATGCTCAGCAGGGCTCTGGTTAATTCAAACAGAGCTGTCTCTTCTGCATCTATCAAGTCTATCTGCGACTGTTTAACCCGTGCCTTCTGCTGGACAAGTTCGCCCTCACGGGCAAAGCCGTCAAATATGGGTAGTGTTGCTGTTACGCCAGCCTGCCAGGCACGGCCCCACTCGATTTCCATCGTGTTGTGGGGGTCGGGCTTCGACCATGTATTATTGTAATATCCGCCGATAGTCGGGAAATATCGGCTCTTAAATATTTTGATTAGTTCCTTTTGGTACTTTATGTCGAATTCCCGGCTGAGCAAATCGGGGCGGTTCATAAAAGCTGCTTCAACAGCCTGCTCCATAGTCATTTCTGAAGAAACATAGACTAACTCGTCTGAAAGAGTGAAGTCACTATCTTGTGAGACGCCCATTACTTTAAGCAGATTTGCTTTTGCAACATTGATGGCGTTTTTGTTCTTTATCAGTTCTGCCTGGAAATTAGAAAGCTCGACTTCGGCTCGTAGGACATCAAAGTCGGATGCCACGCCACCTTGCCGTTTTTGCTTGACGCTATCAAGATGTGCCTTAGCTGAGCGAACGGCATCGGTGCTGATTTGCAACAGATGCTGACTGAGCAGGACGTCGTAATAGGAGTGCTCTGCAGCGTAGACTATCTCCTGAACCGTTGCCCGAACAGCCTCATCCGCAAGTAAAGTGGCCAGACTCGCGGCGTTGAGCCCTGCTATTATCGATCCGCCAGCGAAAATCGGCTGAGTGACTATCAGGCCAACTGAGTAATTGTCAAGGTCACCAAACTGAATACTTCTCTTGTCTTCTCCTGTATCGATATCGAATGATGTGACCTCGTCCAACCGTGTGTACTCACCTGATAGACCGACGCTCGGCAGAACAGCCGAGTGGGCTTGCAGCCGCTGGCCGCGAGCAATTTCCTTCTCCTCCAACGTGCGTTGAAGAGTTTTGTTATTGCCCAAAGCCAGTTTAATGCAATCTTCCAGGCTCAGTTCGCCGCCTATGCGGATTCGGGACTTTTCTTTATGATCCTCTCTGCTTTTCCACTGCCGATACGCAGCCTCTCGCGATAAGCTAACTTCATCATAAAACTGCTCACTACTGACACAGCCGGCCAATGTTACTACTAATGCAAGATAAAAGCATAAGACCAGCAGAATCCCAACGATTAAGGTAATTTGTCTTCTCATTGGGTTCCTCCCTCAAGGCAAGCTCTAATGCCCGCAACTGAGAACTTTACAATGTGGTCGATTGCTTCATTCAGGTCAAATTTCAGTATTTCTGGTTCGCCAGTTTGCTCAAACATAACTTTTACATGCAGTGCGTGCATTAGTTGCCCTACGAATGACAGGATCACCAGCACAATCTTCGACCTATCTAACTGCGGGCAAACTGATAGCAAGGCACCGCGAAAAGCAATTGTCGTTGGCACAATTAGCTCCTTAACGAATATATCTTCCGGCAGCCGTTGGTCAATCATCTCCCGTGCCATAAGCTTGATGAACCGAGGTACCTTACTTTCGTTCATCAATGGCTCAATGAATGAATCTGCAACCGCCCTGAGAAGGTCCTCTAGCTGGGGCGAACCATTTTCCTGCGACATCACGTTATCAATACTGGAAATGCGTATTTCCCGCATTAAGAACAAATGACGCCGCCATACTTCCAGATATAGATTATCCTTTCCACCGAAGTGGTAGTTAACCGAAGCGATGTTGCAGTCCGCTGCGGCGGCAATATCGCGTATACTCGTGCCGGCAAAGCCATGTTCGCAAAAAAGCTCCTCGGCTGTATCAAGTAGCCTGTCCCGGACACTCTTTTCAGAGGCTCGATTTGCTTTGTGATCCTCTGAGTTAGCCATTTAATAACTCCTAAACACGCGTTTGATACGTTAGTTTAAAACGATTGTTTGGCAAATTCAAGTTGTTTTTTAGATTTTTTTAAGAGTAGTCGGTTCTGTTCATAGAAGGCAGGTAATAATTGGGCAAAATCATACCTTTTAGAGAGTATGTATTTAGCCTGAAAATCACTGTTCTTGAGCGAAAAACAAAGGTCGTGAAGGAACAGAACGAAAGTTCACAAAACAGAGATATGGATAAAAGCCACCCCCAGAAAAGGCCACCTTTTTCAAAAGAATAGCCTTTGCCGTTAAGTTGTCACTTTCAGTAGTCTTTAAGAGGTCTAATCCAATCGGGCCAATTGCTGGGAACAACACCGCCAGCCAGTGTCCAGAGCCCCTCTGTGTCAAATGTCCTGTGCCACTTTAGCGTCCAGAGCTCCTTAAGGCCGACCTTTCGCGCTGAGAAATCCAAGAAAACACAGCCTACAAATCCATCATGCCGATTAATGCAGCAACGTGCCATGCTATTGTCAGCAGTCCAGGCTGCAAACTCGTACTCGGCAGGCTGATCAGCGTCCCATGGCCAGAGGTCGAAACGCAAACTATCCAAAAACAGTGGTACGTTATTTGCGTTCTTCACATTGGGGGTCCTCCAGTTATCCACGGTGCTGCTGTTATGAGTATCTCGCTGTGCAGGATTATTTGTGGCGAGGACATGGCCATTTATACCATAGCTACCCGCAATACCATCCGGATTCAAATAGGATTCTTTATAGATGCCCCAGGCGTTGAAGATATTAAGCGACTTTATGGTGGCACCATTTTCGTCAGCAACAGGTTTCTTAGCAGTCGGGCAGAACCATAGCTTGTTTTTCTTGTAACTCTGATAGCGGTTTTCAAGACCGGCTATCTAAAACCGCCCGGAGCTTTCGTTACCGCTCCAAAAGTTGCCGTTATTGGATTCCGTATACATCGCACAGACCAGATTCCACTGCTTGAGGTTCGATAAGCACCCTATTGTTCTGGCTTGCTCCTTCACTCGCTGCATGGCCGGCATTAAAATCGACATCAATAATGCGATTATAGCGATCACCACCAAAAGCTCTATTAATGTAAAACCCTTTCGTATTAGCATAATTAATGTTCCAGCCTTTTGAAAATTCCTCCAATCTGATACTACCTAACAATATAGCAACTTTTACCTTATATTATAGCATTCTGTCAGTGAATCAACTGTGCAAAAACCATGTTTTTCGTGGTACTCGAAGTCAACTCAATCCATCGTCACAAGAGTCGTTATTGGAAACACTTGGATATCTATATCCCCTTTATATCACGCTGGATTACTAAACATTTTATTCTTGATATTTTAACCGCAGATGAGCGATCCAATATTTGTTTGACCGAAGCAGCCAATAAGTTATAATACAATTTAGGTCGCTGGGGGTGGCCCGCGTCAAGCAGGTCTGAGATACAACCCCTTGAACCTGATCAGGACAACCGCTGGCAAGCAAACGCGACACTAAAGAATGCCTTGCAAAGCCACGGATATGCCTGCGTAGGAAAGCGATTAGAATAATCAGAATTGTATAACCAACGACCCAAAAAGTTAATCGCTTCCTACAGAAGCGATTTTTTTTGTTTTCTCAAAGGATATGGTAAAATGACGACGCAACTAAAGGCAGCACGAGCGGGGACAATTACCAGCGAGATTGAATTTGTCGCTGACTCTGAAGGGATCGGCACCAAGCTTATCCTCGACGAACTCGCTGCGGGGCGTCTTGTAATCCCTGCAAACAGACTGCACCTGAAAACTAACTTGAAGCCGATAGGCATAGGCAGAGTGCTATCTACAAAGGTTAATGCTAATATCGGCACCAGTACAGAACGCTCTTCAGTGCAGGATGAAATCGAAAAGATGCGTGTAGCAATCTCTGTCGGTGCCGATACGATAATGGACCTGAGCACGGGAGGCGATATAGACAGCATTCGCAGCGAACTCTTAGCCCAGTGCCCTGTGCCTTTTGGAACCGTGCCGATCTACCAGGTTATAAAAGGGCGAAATGTCGAAGACATAGATTGCGATACGATTTTTCAAGTCATCGAAAAACAGGCAAAGCAAGGCGTGGATTTCTTTACTATTCATGCCGGCGTGTTAAGAGAGCACTTACCTTTGCTTCAAAATAGAGTGGCCGGCATCGTGAGTCGAGGTGGAGCACTACTTGCCAAATGGATGTTGCACCACAACAGGCAGAATCCCCTGTACGAGATGTTCGATGATTTATGCGGCTTGATGGTTGAGTACGATGTCTGTTTTTCACTGGGTGATGGCCTTCGTCCCGGTGCCATAGCCGACGCCACTGATGAGGCCCAAATCGCAGAATTGAGGACGATAGGTGAACTTACTCAGCGGGCACAGGAAAAAGGCTGTCAGGTTATGGTCGAAGGACCCGGTCATATCCCATTCGACCAGATACAATATAACATGCAAATCCAGAATGAGATTTGCCGAGGTGCTCCATTCTATGTTCTTGGGCCCCTCGTGACGGACATCGCAGCCGGCTACGACCACATTACGTCGGCGATAGGCGGAACCGCCGCTGCTTACTATGGCGCATCGTTCCTTTGCTATGTGACACCAAGAGAACACCTTGGTCTTCCAAATGCTGATGACGTCAGAGCAGGCGTTGTGGCAGCTAAAATCGCAGCACATGCTGCCGATATTGCTCGCGGCTTAAAAGGTGCTGCCGAGCGCGACAGAAAACTGAGCATTGCGCGAACAAACCTCGATTGGAAAATGCACCTGGCTGAGTCCCTCGATCCCAAAACGGCTGACGCAATGCATCGTGAGGCTTGCAGAGAAATGGGGACAGAGAAAGTCTCTGACGCAGATTATTGCTCCATGTGCGGCCAACAGTGGTGCAGTTTAAGAATAAATAGAGAAATCAGTCAGGCGCTGAAATCTAAAGGCACTGCAAACGTGTAGATTCACCAGAATACTTCTTTGAATCGTACGTTTGTCATCCTGAGCGAAGCGCAGCGGAGTCGAAGGATCTCAGA
>CAYSPM010000143.1:0-2342 GCA_964432925.1 uncultured Pirellulales bacterium
GCTCTGACCGGCAGCGTCTGCAACGACACAAAAGGTGTGACAATCGAAATACAGGGCGAGAAGCAAAAAATAGATGAATTTCTGAGCCGTCTTCAGTCAACCGACAAACCTCCTCTGGCACAGATAAAGTCCTGCAAGGCTTCGGATGTTCCCCTAATAAATAGTGAAAGTGAATTCACCATTGAACAAAGTGACACCCAAGGCACAGCTCTTTCCCAGGTAACCGCTGATATTGCAACCTGCCATGACTGCTTGTATGAGTTAAACGACCCTAATGATTTTCGTTATCATTACCCATTTATAAACTGTACTAATTGCGGCCCAAGATACTCGATAGTCAAGACCATTCCCTACGATAGGCCCAACACCACGATGTCGGTTTTTACAATGTGCGACAAATGCACTGCTCAATACACAGATGCAACCGACCGGCGTTTTCACGCACAGCCTGTTGCTTGCCCTGCATGTGGCCCGAAAATCTGGCTTACAGATAACACCGGCAAAACTATAAAAACAAAAACTTTTGACACTATTAAAGAGGCAATCCGATTGCTGCAGGGTGGCAAAATCGTCGCCATAAAAGGTATTGGTGGATTCCATCTGGCAGTCGATGCGCTCAACAACAAAGCAGTCTCGCGATTACGTCAACGAAAAAGACGTGACCACAAACCCTTCGCCACGATGGCTGCTTCGATAGAAAAAATAAAAAAATATGCCATCGTGAGCAAACAAGCTGAAGAGCTGTTGAGGAGTCCACAAAGCCCGATTGTCCTGCTGCATAAGAAGGAAAGCTCCGGCATGGCCCCATCTGTCGCCGAGGGCGTCAATACGCTTGGTTTTATGCTCTGTTACGCACCTCTGCATCACCTGCTTTTTGCGCAAGGCCTGGATGTATTGGTAATGACCAGCGGCAACATCTCCGAGGAACCTCTTATCTGCAAAAACGAAAAAGCCCTGCAGCGCCTCGGCAACATTGCCGATGCCTTCCTTATGCACGATAGGGAAATTTACCGCCAGGTTGACGATTCCGTTGTGCATTTCATAGATGACCAACCCGTTCCTCTGCGAAGAGCCAGAGGGTATGTGCCAACACCAATATTTATTCGTCGTGCGTTGTGCGTGATGCGTGATGCGTCGGAAGATGAAAAACAAAATACGCAATACTCAATACGCAGTACGCATCACGATACAAATTGCACAAAGGATATATTTGCCGCCGGCTCGGATATGAAGAACACCTTCTGTTTTGTAAAACAGAATCAGATTATCTGCAGCGAACATATTGGCGATCTTGAGGATGCAGAAGTCTACCATCACTATATCGATTCGATTGAGCACTTACGGCAATTGTTTGAAGTCGAGCCAAAGGTCGTGGTCTGTGACCTTCATCCAGCCTATCTTTCTACCCAATACGCTGCTTCATTGCCGGATGTGAAGGTTATCCAGGTTCAACATCACTGGGCCCATATCGCGTCAGTCCTCGCTGAACACGGCCTTGAAGGGCCGGTCATCGGCATCGAATGCGACGGCACCGGCTACGGTACCGATGGTGCAATCTGGGGCTGTGAGTGTATGATTGCGACGCTCGATAAATTCGAGCGATTCGGCCACCTCGCCTACTACGACCTGCCCGGTGCCGATAAGGCAAGCAAGCAAGCTATAAGGCCACTGTTAGCACTTCTGAAGAAAGCATACGCAGGCGAATTTGACCTGCAGAAATTCAAATGGCTGCTCGATCGAATCGAAACAGACTGTCATTCCTGCAAAAGCAGGAATCCAGAACGCAAAAAGAAAGTTGATTCCCGCTTGCGCGGGAATGACAACACTCAAAATCCTGTCCTGAGCTTAGTCGAAGGATCAAAACTCATCCTCGAGCAAATTGAAAAACACATCAATACCGTACAAACCTCAAGCCTCGGCCGTGTTTTCGATGCCGTCGCTGCTATCCTTGGCCTGGGCAGCTACAACCATTTCGATGCACAACTGCCGATGGCTTTGGAAGCAATTGCTGACGAGCACGTAGAAGATCACTACGATTTTGAACTAACTCGGAATACCGACGAACCTATTCAACTCAACCTTCGTATTATGATAAAACAACTCCTCGCCGAGGCTCAAAAAGACACCCCTGCCGGCATCATTTCCGCAAAGTTCCACAACACCATTGCTGCCGGCCTTTTGCGCATGGCTCAAATTGCCAGAGACGAGACTAGCCTGAACATCGTTGCATTAAGTGGCGGCGTATTTTGCAATCGATACCTGACGAACCGACTTATTAAGCTATTAAGAGAACAAGGCTTTGAAGTATTATATAATCGCGAGGTTCCCGCCAACGACGGCGG
>CAYSPM010000143.1:2442-6681 GCA_964432925.1 uncultured Pirellulales bacterium
ATTATGTGTTTAGCAATACCTGCAAGAATAGTCGAACTACAAGATGATAAGGCGGTTGTTGATGCCATGGGCAATCGTTTCAAGGCCAAAACTACGCTTCTGCCACAGGCCAAGCTCGGCGATCTTGTTCTTGTCCACGCGGGTTTTGCAATCTCGTCCGTTGACGAAGAAGAAGCCAAAAAGACCTGGCAGCTTATCGCTGAAATAAACGAATTTCTTGAAACCCCGAACAAAGTCTCAGGGTAGATGAGTCAATGCGTGGGTAAGTAGATGAGCAGCAGAGAAAATCTGACAATACATTAACCTCTTTAACTCATCTACGCATTTACTCATAAACTCATCTACGATACAAATGCTCAATAGAATACGCAAAGCACAAGAAATAATCGATAGCGCCTGCAAAGAAATTGGCTGCCAGGTCAACATAATGGAGGTCTGTGGCACGCACACCGTTGCAATCTTCCGCAACGGCATAAGAGCTATGCTGCCAGCAAACCTTAAGCTGCTCTCCGGCCCAGGATGTCCTGTCTGTGTCACCGATCAAGGTTATATTGACACAGTCCTGCAACTCGCCGAGCAAGACAATGTACTGATAGCCACCTATGGTGATATGGTTCGTGTTCCTGGCCGAAAAGGCTCTCTGGAAACTAAGCAAACGAAAGGCAACGTAAAAGTTGTTCTCAGCAGTGACGACGCTCTGCAATTGGCAAAAGACAACCCCAAAAAAACCGTTGTCTTTATCGCTGTGGGCTTTGAAACAACCGCTCCTGCAACCGCAGTGGTGGTTAAAGAAGCGGCCGAGCAAGATATTGACAACTTCTATGTATTGAGCGGCCACAAACTTGTAGTCCCTGCAATGCGAGCACTACTTCAAGGTAAGAACAACAATATCGACGGCTTTTTGTGTCCTGGCCATGTAAGCGTAATTATCGGTTATGATGCTTTTGCTGAGATTGTTGAAGATTTCGACAGGCCTTGTGTGGTAGCTGGCTTCGAACCCGTGCAAATAATCGAAGGGATCGCTGAGATTTGTGAGCAGCTTGCCGCTGGCAAAGCCGAACTGAAATCAATCTACGCCGCAGTAGTAACCAAGCAAGGCAACATCGCTGCACAAGAAATCATTGCCGAGTGTTTCGAGCCGGCCGATGGCTATTGGCGCGGCCTTAAAAAGATCGAGAAGAGTTCACTAAGTTTAAAAGATAGCTACAGTCAGTTCGATGCTTTTGAGCGATTCGACATAACCGAGGTTCCGGGTGAAGAAATGGCTGGCTGCCGCTGCGGCGAAGTATTATGTGGCTTGATAGAGCCACCTGAATGTGCCCTTTTCGAAAAAGCGTGCACACCACAAACACCTGTTGGCCCTTGCATGGTAAGCTCAGAAGGAATCTGTTCTGCCTGGTTCAAATATGGCAAATTGAAATGACAACTGCCAAAAATGATAAAATCTTACTCGCCCATGGAGGTGGTGGTCAACTAACTGATGAGCTAATTCGCAGGCACATTCTGCCTAAATTCAAAAATGACGCGCTTGCCGAACTGGGCGACTCAGCAAAACTGGATTTGACTACGAAGTCGATTTGCTTTACCACCGACAGCTATGTAGTCAAGCCATTATTCTTCAATGGTGGAGACATCGGAAAACTGGCCGTCTGCGGTACGGTAAACGACCTCGCCGTCGCAGGTGCCAAACCCATCGCCTTAGCCTTGTCTTTGATAATCGAAGAAGGCTTTGAATTTGATTTACTCGATCGCATCTTAGACAGCATCCAAATCTCTGCCCGCGAAAACAACGTTTCAGTTGTTACCGGCGACACAAAAACAGTAGAGGCCGGATCAGCCGACAAATTATTCATAAACACCACAGGCATCGGAGTCAGATTACCTGGAGTGGATTTAGGTTTCGACAAGATTAAACTCGGCGATAAAATAATCATCAATGGCACGATTGGCGACCATGGAATGACCATCATCTCTCAGCGAGAAGACATAAAATTCCAGTCGCAGTCCCGTAAGGGATGGCCAAGTCCACTTAAAAGCGACTGTGCGGGCCTGGCTGACTTGACCTGTCAGCTCTTAGAAAATGTACCCGGCATCAAGTTTATGCGCGACCCTACTCGCGGCGGGTTAGCTGCAACGCTAAATGAAATCGCAAGACAAAGTAGTTTGAGTATCAAAATCCGTGAAAAAGATGTCCCAATTAATCCCGCCGTACAGGCGGCAGCCGATATGCTTGGTTTCGATGTACTTAATATCGCAAACGAAGGCAAGTTCGTTGCGGTCGTATCGCCCGATGCCGTCAGCGAGTGTTTGAGTATTTGCAGGAACCATCCGCTGGGCAAGAATGCAAGTCTCATCGGCGAAATTGTTCAAACCCAGGATGTGCCTCTGGTGGAGCTTATAACCAAAATCGGCGGAAAAAGAATCGTGCAAATGCCATACGGACGAGAACTGCCGAGGATATGCTAATGCACGAGATGATGGTAGCTCAGAATCTCTTAGAGAAAATCTCGGAAGAAGCAACAAAACAAAATGCCAAGCCGATCTCTGCAAAAATCTCTTGTGGACAGCTATATGCCATCAACGATGAGGCACTTTGTTTCGCTTTCCAGGCTATTGCCAAAGGCACAACATGTGAATCAGTGGAGCTCCAAATCGAACATAAGCCCATCCAGGCACGTTGTAAAAATTGCGATCTTGACTTCGACATCGAGTTTTCCCAGCCAGCATGTCCGAACTGCGGCGGTGATAACTTTGAGCTACTGCCGGATGCACCACTAATGCTCGAAGAAATCGAATTTCAAGAGGAATAGGCTATGCAAAAAATCAATGTTGGTAAAAAAATTCTCAGCGCAAATGAACAATATGCTCTTAATAATAGCAAGCTCTTAGCCGAACGAAAGGTACTGTGCCTGAATATGATTTCATCTCCAGGATCCGGCAAAACAACAATTCTCACCCGGACAATAAATGAACTAAAAGGTAAGATCAACATCGGCGTAATCGAGGGGGATATTCAAACTGACTTTGATGCTCAGAGAATACGGGCAACCGAAGCACCCGTTGTACAGATAAACACCGAGGGTGCATGTCATCTCTCTGCTGCTCAGGTCGCTAGCGCCCTGGAAAATCTACCTGTCGATGGTCTGGACCTGATTTTCATCGAGAACGTGGGTAATCTTGTTTGCCCATCTGCTTTTGAGCTTGGTGAAAACGGCAAGATTGTCGTTCTTTCCGTAGCTGAGGGCGACGATAAACCCGCAAAGTATCCTGTCATCTTCGCGAAGTCAAAGGTGTTGCTTATTAATAAAATCGATTTGTTGCAGACAAAAGGACAAGTGGATTTCGATATTGAGCGAGTCAAGACCGATGCCCGCAAATTGAACAAAGCCATTGAAATCTTCCCGATATCAGCTAAAACCGGCGAAAGCATGACAACCTGGTATGACTGGTTGCTCAACTCAGCCAGACAAACCTCATGCACCAGCAAACGATGATCATGCAGCCAGCGATCTTAATCTCACGATCTATACAGCTCGTGCTTTTGTATGTACTCTGCTACAGCCGGGTGCAGCATATTCGCCACATCGAGACCGGCTGCTATTCTGTTTCGCAACTCTGTGCTACTTACGTCAATCAGGGACGTTTCTATAACGTTCCCTTGGAGCTTTGCAACCCTCTCAGAACCCCACAGAGACTCAAATCGACTAAAATCCGGCGGCGCACAACCCGCTCTATACATTGTAGAAATACTGCACTCGTCGATTAGATCAACGATCCTGTACCAGTACGGCAAATCCTCAACGCTATCAGCTCCTATGAGCCAATAGATTAAAGCGTTGCCGCCATAGTCGGTTTTGAATCGTCGTACCGTCTCCAGGGTGTAGCTGGGCGCAGACTTATTCAGTTCATAATCGCTCACCTCGAATTTCTTCTGCCCAGCAATTGCAAGAGCTATCATCGCCATCCTATCGCTGTCACCTGCGCGCGGGCAAACACTTTTCAGTGGCGAACGCTTAGCGGGAACGAAGATAACTTTCTCGATACTGATGTTTTCTGCTGCCTCATTCGCAACACGGGTATGACCGAGATGAATTGGGTCAAATGTGCCACCAAACAAAGCTATCTTTCGCTCCGACATAAAATAATTAACAGGTAAATTGTGTGTTGTTGGTTAAAATATTATATCCGCGAGGTAAAATTTCTCACGTAAGGTTAACCTACTTTACGATTAAAAAGTAC
>CAYSPM010000144.1:0-6672 GCA_964432925.1 uncultured Pirellulales bacterium
TCGTAAATCCCTGCATTAAATTGCCTTGACAGAAGAGCTTATTGGCGAAATAATACTTAAATCCAAATGTTTATGAAAGCTTGTCAGTTTTTGAATATTTGAAAGGATGTATTATGAGTACTTTTCGCACACAATCCATGGGTGAAAAAGCAAAAACGAAATTGCGAAACTCCTTACGTTTTATTTTTTGTTTTTTGCTCATTTTTATAACGGTGAGTTTAGCCTGTCGACGCAAGCCCGCCCCTGAGGCAGATGCCAACGTGCCGGAGCCGAACGTTGCTCAAGAGGTATCTGACCCTGTTGTAGTTACGATCGATGGCATGAATATTACCGAAAGCCAGGTTGAGGCACAGATTAAGCCGGAGTTTGACCGAATGGCTGCGAAAGCCGGCCAGCTTCCACCTGCTTTTGCAGAGCAGTACAAGAAACAACTTCGACAGGCAGCCACTGAGAGGCTTGTTGTCGAGCAGTTGCTGGATGAAGAGATAAAAGAGGCGAACATAAATGTCACCGAGCAGGAGGTAACGGGAAAGATAGAACAGATTGCCGCTCGGCAGCAGCCTCCGCTGTCGTTAGAGGAGCTCAAGATGCGGGCGGCCGCCAGTGGAAAGGATTTTAACGAACTAAGGCAGGATATTCACAGAGGCTTGGCCTATGAGAAACTCTTCCAGGCTCAGTGGGAGGGCAAGATAGATGTCACCGAGAGCGATGCTAACAATTACTATTCTGGGAATACGAAGGAGTTTGAGACGCCTGAACAAGTAAAAGCCAGTCATATTCTTATAGCGTCGGATACTTCTGATACCAGCATTGACCCGAACGATGCCAAAGCCAAAGCCCGATCTAAAGTCGAGCAGTTACTTGCGCAATTAAAAGACGGTGCGGATTTTGCTGAATTGGCTAAAGCTAACTCTACATGTCCGTCGGCGTCAAAGGGCGGCGATCTGGGCTTTTTCTCCAAAGGAGATATGGTTGCACCTTTTGAAAAGGCGGCTTTTGCGCTGGAGCCGGGTCAGTTCAGCGATATAGTAGAGACGAAATTCGGCTATCACATCATAAAAGTAACTGACCATAAAGATGCCGGCACAATTGCATTTGAGCAAGCAAAGGATGATATAATCGATAAACTCACCAAGAGAAAGAAAACTGAGATTGCCAAGGAATATATCCAGTCTCTTAAAGACAAAGCTAACATCACTTATCAATCCAGTCAGGAGCCGGTGACAGTAGCACCAGCGCCACAGGATTCTGGCGGAGGCCAACAGAAGGTGCCCCAAGCACCTAACGAGGGAAAATCGGGGCAAACAAACCCGTAAAATTTTTTTCTGTAAAAGAACGGTCAACGCAGTAAAGCAAGAGTTTAGTTTGACCGTCTATCCTATCAGAGTAGCGGGGTCAAGACGGGCTGACTCTACATCTTTGAAGTATTTGACTGTGCCTACCTTTAGTTCTACAGTCGCTTCATCATCGCAGACAATGATACCGTTCGGGTGTAATTGTAAAGCACTGACCGTCCACATATGATTAACGCCCTCTTCGACGGCGTGACGCAATGCGCGTGCTTTGTTGTGGCCATTGACGATAATAAGCACCTCCTCAGCATCCATCACCGTCCCGACACCGACGGTCAACGCAGTTCTGGGGACTTTGTTGACATCGCTATCGAAGAAGCGTGAATTAGCCACTATGGTATCGTATGTGAGTCCTATTATGCGGGTTCTCGAGGTCAGTGATGAACCCGGCTCGTTAAATGCTATATGGCCGTCCGGTCCGATGCCACCGACGAACAACTTAGTGCCACCAGTCTTTTGTATTTTCTCTTCATACGCGGCGCATTCGGCCTTGGGATCCTGGGCATTCCCATTGAGGATGTTGACATTTTCTTTTGGGATGTCTATGTGGCTGAAGAAGTTATTCCACATGAATGAGTAGTAACTTTCAGGATGGTCCTGGGGCAGATTAACGTATTCATCCATATTGAATGTGACAACATTTTTAAAAGTCACTACGCCATTTTTATTGAGTTTAATTAGCTCTTTGTACATTCCCAGCGGCGAAGACCCTGTCGGAAGGCCCAGCACGAAAGGTTTGGACTGGCTGGGGTCAAAGTCTTTTATTTTTCTGGCAACGTAATTTGCCGCCCACTTTGAGACAAGGTCATAACTCGGTTCAATTATTACTCGCATCGATATTGCTCCTTAGATAAATATCAGAGTTTTCTACCTATCCGCAAACGTAAAGCAGGCTTTGCGGTGCCGGTTTTTAAAGCAGGTCACACATCAGGCACTTTGAACTAATTCTTCCATTCGACTGATAAGCTCGTCGCCGAGTTTTGACTTCTTGGCCATGTGTTTTTCGATTTCTCGAACGAAACCGTCCTCTGCTAATGTCCCTCTTACCGCAGCGAAGTCCAAATGCTTCGTCTCCTCATCACCATCGATGCCAAATCCCGTTTGTGCGGTAGCGGCAAACTCCTTTTTAGCATCGGCATACAGTCGATGGTCCAAGTCAATGACGGCCTCTTTCCATTTTGTTGTCAGGTCAACGACGTCCTGGGCTGTTATTTGGTCTGTCGTTTTACCAAGGCACTGTTGTATGACGTCAACAGCCCATGCCCATTCGTAAGCAGGATAGCTCTCGTGCATTGTTTTGAAACAATCGTTTAACTGTTGCAGGTTCTCAATTTTTTCATTTTCGATATCGCTTAGCAGTTGTCGCACAGCTTCTTCAGGCGCAAATAGACCAGCCAGATCAATCCATTTGCCCGGCCCAAGGGTAGTATCTGGTTGCAAAGCGTCTCGAAGTTCTTCAACATTTTTGAAATCCATACTCTCCAGGCGTTTTATCAAGCAGTTACCGAGAAATTTGTCGATGCCGATCTGGTAGAGCTCGATACCTCGGTCCAAAGAGACATTTGTGATTTTAACGCTATGGTACGTGAAGTAATCGGATGTCTGACCAGATGTGGACTTTAGATTGCGAAGAAGATATCTTCCGTTAAGCATCTTTTGGATTGTGTAGGGGCTCAGAAGCTTAAAATTGATGTAGTCGAGTTTTTCCGGGCTCTTTCGTCTGTCTCGTTTGGGCCACTTTCGCGCGTCGCGGACGGTCCCGACACTGCGCAGGTTCACGCCCGGTACGAGAATGCTTTCGTCCTCGTGCTCGATCAAATATGAGAATGGCAGATCCGAGGTGTCTGAGTTGCGGTAGTGTCTGCCCATTACCACGGTGAATGGGCCGACCTTTGCCGGCCAGAGCATATATGAATCGCTGGCGGTTTTTGAGCCTCGTTCTACTACGCCTTGATGCACCGGCCCGAGCTTATACATGTGATTGCTCTGGTTGGTGCCGCTGCCGGCATTGAGGAACGAGAATAGACCAGCAATCAGCAGCGTTGATTTGTGGTGCGTGACGGTGTAAGGCCCAGCAAATATCGCGCATGCTTCGCCATGAAAACCTCCACAGTTGGCAAAGAACACGGAGTTCTCCGCCGAGTACTGCTTGGCCAGCACTGTGCCTTGGCCTATGAAGCACTTGGATATAATCGCACCGTCGGTGATCTCTGAGCCACTGCACACAATGAAGTCTTCAGCAAAGACGCCTGGGCCTATATACACAGGGTCTTCAGGGCGGCTATTAATCGAGCCGTTTTCCAATCTGCTAACGCCTTCAATTACACTTGCGGGACCGATTTTGACATTTTTCAATATTCGACTGTTGAGGATTTTCGCGCCCTCTGCCACAAGGCCCATGGTGGAACAAACAGAGTCAGCGTACTCGGCTATCATCTTTCGCAGCTTATCAATCACTTTGGGGTGATGACGATAGAATGCGATTATGTACGCCGTGTGAGCAGAAAGTTCATCGTAAATGGGCACCTCTCGGCCACCAGCTTCGTTGACTACCTCAACTTCGGTCCCGTTGCCAAAGTAGCTTTCACCCTGGACTGCAAGCAGATCGATGTTGTCAATCACCACGTCGTCCTGAATTATGTAGTTGGCGATATAATTTCTTACGTGGCTTATATACACGTTGTTGCCGATGGTACAATTATGAATAGTAGCATGGCTGATTCCGGCCGGCTTTGTGACACCGCCGAAGAAAGACACTTGTTTGTGGAAGGTGCCAAGTCTTATATCTCCGCAAAAGTGTGTTGATCTGATTGCTCCGGCGTCAAAATCCTCAGCGACTTGGACCTTTGACCAGTCGGGGCAGGTACAGCCCTGATCAGTTAGCTGGGCGATTTCCTCCGAAGTGAGGCTGCGGTATTTTGATGGCATTTTTGCACCTCGCGGAAAATCAGTAATTTATATTGTCCCTCTGACGCAAGAAAATACAAGGGGGTTTTCTGGCACGCGAAATATAAGGGCTGTGGCGCTATAAGTCAAGGTGTTTTTGTAGAGCTATTCAAACTGGATGTCGGTTAGAACAAGCTCAACATTGCTTGCGCCGTTGTAGGTATTGATTTGTGCTTCGTATGCGACATTAAAGAACTCTTGTTCGAGCAGTTTTTTTTCCAACTTGCCCATTCCAAAGCCGATGCAGCGGATAGAATTTGTGTTGTCTGTTATCGCAAGCTGCAAATGTTCGCTATTTGCACCAACTCTTCTGGGGGTGGCTGCAAGCCGAACGCCCTTTGTGGCAAAGACGGGTTTTGGATTGCCCTGGCCAAAAGGGCCCAGCAACTTCAGTTGGTTGATTGTATCCCAGTTAATTTCGGCAAGGCACGCCATCGCATCGATGTCAAGCGTTGCAACGATATCATCGGTGCTTAGATTCTCGTTGGCGTAAGCTTCGAACTCGGCTGCGAACGGTTCGATTTTTTCTGGTTTTATTGTTATGCCCGCCGCCATTTCATGTCCGCCGAAATTTTGAAGATGCTGGCAGCAGGCTTTGATTGCACTGAGCAAACAGAAACCTGGGATTGAACGGCCGGAACCTTGAGCGGTGCCATTTTCTCCAGCGGTATTAATCATAATGGTCGGGCGGTAGAATTTGTCCACGGCTCTGGAAGCAACGATTCCCAAAACGCCGCTATGCCAGTCCTTATTTGCCAGCACAATGCTCCTTCGGTCGGGATGATTCAGACCCAGTTGAAATATCATTTCGCACGCGTGTTTGAATATCTTGCGTTCGACCTGTTGTCGCTGGGTATTCTGCTGCTTGAGGTACTCGGCTATTTGCATTGAGCGAGCCTGGCTGTTGCTTGTCAGCAACTCGACTGCCAGGCGTGCATGACCCATTCGGCCTGAAGCGTTGAGCATCGGAGCAAGCCTGAAACCTATGTGGAAGCTGTCAAGACCCTGGCCGGTCAAGCCTGCCGCTTCGATCAGAGCTTGAATTCCGCAAAGCTTGCACTCGGTCAGAGCTTTAAGACCATAGCTTGTCAGAACTCTGTTTTCGCCCCGCAGATCGACAATGTCAGCGATCGTTCCTATAGCTGCCAGGCTCGTCGCGTTTAGCATGAACTCGCGCAGTTTCGGCTCAAGTCTCGGTCCCCGGCTGAATTCTTCGGCAAGTGCCCACGCCAGCTTAAGCGCTACCATTGCGCCGGCTGAATCCTGGTTTTGATAAGACTCATCCAAAGCAGGATGGACAATTGCTGCTGCTTTAGGAAGTGTGGCTTGCGGCTGGTGGTGGTCGGTTATTATAAGATCTACTGCCAGTTGCTCAGCAAGCTCGGCAGAGCCGAGTGCGCAAATGCCACAGTCCACCGTGATCAGAACACCGGAGCCAGACTTCGCCAGATAGCGGACTGCCTCGGTGTTCAGGCCATAGCCTTCATCAATGCGGTGCGGAATGTAGTAATCGACGTTGGCGCCGAGCAGTGTTAGAATCTGCCAGAGAATCGATACGCCGGTAATACCATCGACATCATAGTCACCGTAGATAGTAATCTTTTCTTTGTGTTCGAGAGCTTGCTTTAGCCGGTGAACCGCTGGTTCGATTCCAGGCATTTGCTCAGGTCGGATTAACTGGGTGAGTTTAGGGCGTAGAAAAGTTGAGCCTGTTTGAGGATCAGTAACCGAACGATTGATCAAAATCTGCGCCAGCAGAGGTGATATCTTCAGCGATTTTGCCAGTTGCATGCGATAGTCCATAGGTGGGTGGATAATCCATCGCTTTTTTTGAATGCTTAAGCGCTGTTTGTTGCGAGTAACAGACTGCCGCACATTGTTGGCTTCTTGAATAAGTAGGTGCTCGTCAACTTGCATCCGTGCAAAATTCTGCATTAAGAATCACCCTAATATTCTGCAGGATGACCGAAGCTACTTCCTGCATTTGGTTCCTTACAAGTGCTTTATATACCGAAAAAATCAGTTGATTGCAAGATCGGTTTTTTAGATTTGACAAGGGCAGAGTAGTAGATTCGGTTAACCGGTAAGTTTGTACAGTAATAAGGAACTATACTAGTGCTCTGTCTAAGGATAAATGATGACTGTCATTCTGAGCAAAGCGAAGAATCTCAATTGATAAGGCCAGATGCTTCGCCTTCGGCTCAGCATGACAATCCCTCAAACATCCTACGACAGAGCACTAGTTGATTCAGTATAAGCTCCGGTTATTTTTGTGCTCAACGATCGGCATTCTTAGACTAAACATGTATCATTACTCAGAGTTAACTTTCGCAGTTTTGGCATGTTGTTAATCCGGACAATTGAGCCAAAAACC
>CAYSPM010000145.1:0-6634 GCA_964432925.1 uncultured Pirellulales bacterium
CGCCCCGACTCGCGTCGAGAGACGCGGGGGCAGGCGACGAGAGACGCAGAGGCAAAACAGAAGACACGGGGGCTCGCTCGGAATGACAGTTTTTTAGGTTTTCAACAAAGCCTTCTGCTATGAAAAAACCACTTTTTGTCAAGCCATCTTGGTGGGAGTGTGGGCATAGAAAATCCGTGACGCGAACTTTACTGAAGAACATTACTGCTTGGCACTGACGATAGCTGCCGCTGAAGTGGCAAGCTGCCTAGCCAAGATAATCATTACTATAAGGTTTGCTATGCCCGCAAATATGCCTACAAATGGTATGACTCCTAAAAGAAAAAGAATGAACCATGTAAGAGCAAGGCCTTCATTAACCTGAGGTGCATCGATATTTCTTTGGCGACAATAAGCATTAATATCTTTGGACAATTCAACCCATGCAATGTATGCCCAGTAGAAATTGAAGAACGGTATGAAAAGAAAACCTACAGCTTTGCCGGGAGTCGTGCGAGGCTTGCCATCCTGGATAATGGCCCAGAATCTATATAGTAAAATGCATAATAATACATAACCAGCAATGGCAAGCGGAATCCCTATGTATATTATTAACAAAGAATCCCCGATTGCTGATAGCAATGTGAACCAGAGCCATAGCGTTTTGAATGACCTCGGATCGTAATGCGCGCTATATAAAGCTGGTGTGGTCGAAACGGCGGGTACAAATGAGGGAACGTCAGTAAAATGTTCACGAAGATCTGAAGAACCAGCTTGTTGCCAATCCGACATGCCCTCGCGCCAAACAAGAGTGTCCCGCGTGATTGTACCGTTTTCTACGAGGCCTCTGACATCGTTTTCGCTGATAGGACCGTGACGTTGATCATTTTTTATGTAGTACCACATATTAGACTCCCCTTCCATTTACAATATTGTGCTGATAGTTGTCTACGTCGGTACGCTCGAACCTTGCATTTTACTGAGAAGAATTGCCAGGAGCAAATCAAGTTTGTCTCCTACTATTCTAATTCGTTGGTATCTTGAGGCCCTTGAATACCATTGACCGCACTTGTTGCCGAGAGAGCACGGTAGAAACACCACCCGAGACCACAGATAATCAATAAGAAGACGACACTTAATATTACGTATGATGCGGTGCTTAGCTGTTCATGCGCTTGATGTGTAGATTCGACGATCTTTGTGGTATCCTCTGAGCGGCCAGAAAGGATCAACAAAAGCGCAATAAAACAACTGATATCCATGACGCCGATTATTCCCGCCCAGCGGGCGAATAACGAAGACCTTGTACCAGCAGAATTATATCTATCAAGCAGATAGTTACCAATCAGCACTGCAGCGACGGCCAATGGCAGCGATATCCAAAGTAAAACTTGCTCGGTGCGTCCCATTAACGCCAGTCTGAACATATCCGCCAGTAGCACCGCCGAGGCCAAAGCAAAGAACAAGCTGAGTCCGCTCACAGCGTTGCCCTGGATTCGCGGCCTCTGGTGTGGGTTCTGTTGTTGCACGGCTGGCCGGCCCCTCGCAAAGCTTATCAGAATTGCTAAAATAGGAATGAGGACAATAACCGACAAACCGACACAGTTAGTCACGTTCCAAGTCCCGTTTGGAGCACGAATAAGTCCTCCTTGCTGGGTCAAATCGTCGAATAAGCTCCAGAAAAACAACGATCCCAACACAATCGGAATACCTATTCTAATCAAATAGTCCCACCATTTGCCCAGCCTCCAATCACTCCGCTCGTTGGCGTGACGCCTGAGTATATCAATTCGCCAAAGCCAGCCCAAAACTACGCACTCAAGCAACCCAAGAAAAGCGATCCCCCAAGTACCGTCGATGAAATCATTAATGACCCCCAGCCAGTTCAAGCCACCCTGCGTGATGTAAATAAGGCCTATAGAAAGGCCAGCCACGCTCATAACAGGCAGGACTAGGTCTCGGCGCCAACCTGTCTTATCAACGATAGCAGCGAGTACCGATTCTGTTATTGAAAAGGCTGAATCTATACCCAGAGTAACAAGTGCAAAGAAGAAGATAAAGCTAAACCAAGCTGAGTATGGCAACTGTGCGAGGGCATAAGGAAATGCGATAAAAGCCAGCGACGGTCCACCTTCTGCGACATTTTCGACTGCGACAGGATGACCTTCAGCACGGGTTACAAAGGCCATTGCTCCTAATGTTGCGAAAACGGCTAGTCCGGCAACGAAGCTGGTAGTGAAGTCTGAGAGCGCTATTATCGCAGCGTTGTTGTTTAGGTCGCTCTTTCTGTGAAGAAAACTGGCGTAGGTAATCATAACGCCACCAAAGGCCAGGCTTAATGAGAAAAAGGCTTGTCCGAAGGCGAAACGCCAAGTGGCTGCCTTGGCCAATTGTGACCAATCGGGATTAAGATAGTATGCAAGGCCCTCCATGCTTCCCTGAAGTGTTAGCCCCCTGACAGTCAGTACAAGCAACATTAACCAGGGCAAAGGCACTGTTAACCAAACGATTTTACCGACCAGCCTGACGCCTCTGAAGATGCAAAAGTACATTGCCACCCATGTGATAATCAAGGGCCAGAAAATGTTCCATCGAATAGAACCCAACTGTGTGCCTGTTATCCGCCCAAGATAATCCTCAAGGAAGAATCTTTCTGCATTTTTGACACCTTCAAGGCCTTGACCGGCCCACGGTAGCTCACCACCGGTGAAAATACCCTCCAAGCTGAACCAGAGAAAGCTGAAGCAATACGCGAGGATGACTGTATAAAAAGTAACGATTACGAATCCGAGCAGGATGCTCCACCAGCCAACAAATTCCAGCCTTCTATGGCTGCGGGCAAAGGCATCGGGGGCTGCACGCTGTGTGAAATGTCCGAGGCTGAACTCCAAGATAAGCATTGGGACACCGACCACGAATACGGCAATAATATAGGGAATTAGAAATGCCCCACCCCCATGGTCGTATAACTCATAAGGAAATCGCCAGAGGTTGCCTAAACCTACGGCCGAACCGATCGCCGCGAGAATAAAACCACCTCGCGTCCCCCAGCTTTCGCGTTGCTCTTCAAGAGGCTCAATCATCCGTGGCTATTTGTCGCTTCTTCCTTGAGTGTAGAAGTGCTTTTTTGCTCGCGCAGTTCTATTCGGCTGTGCTCTATCCCCAGTACCTCCAAGGTGTCACGCTCGATAATGTTTCTGATACTGCCCCTTGGAACGGTCGGAAGATTCGTATCAGCCAGAAGCATATTGAATCCGAGTAGTGTCTCCATGCACTGCTGGGCATTGCCCAGTGGGTAACCGCTACCAAATAGAAGTTTGTCCATGACGCCCCGCTCGTGAGCTGCAACTACAACATTATAAGTTTGCCAAACATTGCTGGGCCTTATAGTAAGATCAGCATAGACATTTTCATGCTTTGCAACCATCGACAATGTTTGGTCAACAAACGGCACACCCATGTTGCCAATCACGATTTTAAGCTGGGGAAATTCTCTGGCTACTTCATCCAAGAGATATGGTTGAGCATAGGCCAGAACAGCTCCTGGTCGCAGAGCATAGCTGCTGTTATGGAAGAAAACAGGCATGCTCAACTGCTGAGCGGATTCATAGAATTGCATCGCCCGGCTGTCGGCTGGATGAAAACCACAACCAGAACAATACAAAACAAATCCATTGAGTCCCAGTTTATCGGGTACAGAATTGAGATTATTCACATCTATTTTATCGTGGGTAGGCACTATTACGGCAAAGCCGACCAGCCTTGTTTCATGTTTGCTTACATACCCAGCTAATCGTTTGTTGACATCTTCACTCGGCCCATCAGCAGCAGCCAATACAATGCAGACATCCACGGTTTCAGATGCGGCGAGATGTTCAGATATTTCTCCCTCATCAGCCACAAAACTGATGTGAGTATGGCAGTCAACAATCATCTCTGCGCCCTTAAATTAGTCAGCGGCTAAAAAACCGTGGCTCTTAAACACGATGTATACTAAAAAAGGCAATTTTTGCTGTCAAGAAGAATTATTTCCCTTAATGGGATGGGAATATCCGTCGGCCCCCAAAGGCACATCAGCTAAAAACAACCGGGGCCCATGCCTTTAATCAACATGAGCCCCAGATCGATGCAATCGTTTATGGATAACTGACAATCCCAAAACGCAAAGCTACGGCCAGACACTCTGCTCAAGCCATGCTGAAGCTAATTCTGCATAGTCCTTAAAATCAATACTACGAGAACCTGCAGGCTCAGAAGAATATAGCTCCGCAGCAGACGGAACCGGAACATACAACTGGCCATCGCCCTGTGTCGTGTCAGCAAGGTATGCTATCTCAGCCGATGATAACACCCGGTTGTAGATACGAACATCGTCTATCGCGCCTTCGTAAAAGCGGCCACCATCATCAGCTTCAGCTTCAGAGTTCCTCCCTATGTTGACGGCAAATTGATTAGTGGCGATAGAACCCACATGGTCCGAGGTAGTCTGCAGTGCTCCATCAATATACAACTTAAGCTGAATTCCATCATAAGTGCCTGCTACATGATGCCAGATGCCATTAAATGAACTATCCAAAGCATCAGAGCGAGCCTGGTACCAATCTCCGTCATAGATGAAGACTTCTATGCCGTTGCTGGTATGGTGCTTTAGCCCATAAGTTGTGTCGCCCTTGGTTATGTAAGGATTGTGTTGACCGTTGCCGGCATCATTTGTATTCACCCAGACCGAAAGCGTGACCTGCTCGGTGATGTCAAAGACTGCGTCATTGCTACAGTTAACGTAATCACTTGTTCCATTGAGTTGCAGGGCACCGCCAATCTTTCCGACTACCCACTGTGGGCTGCCTACCAAGGTGCCATCGTTGTCGTTGCCGGATGAATCAACAGCGGTAGTACCAGAGCCATCGTCAAGTTTCCACCAACCGATAAGGTCAGGGTCAGCACCCTCAGCCCAGTTCGTCAGAACCAAACCCAGCACAAAAATAAAAGAGATTAAAAAGCACAATCTTTTACACATAATAATCCTCCTTTAGAAAAGCACGAAAAACTACGATACCTTTGCTTTAACCACAAACCAAAATGTCACTCCTCGTCGACGAGCTTACATTTATTTATGAATAACTCATCTCAGACAACCTCCAATAAGCTTAAAAAAAACATATTCCCCCCGAAAAAACGTGCGCTTAGACACTATTAATGAACCGACATCCTTCCCATTAAGAACTCAGAATGCTCTGTAGAAAAGGACACGGTTGTCATTTCCGCCGAAAGGTGTCCCCCGTAAGTCTATAGGACGCCTTACAGCGGAGTCCATAGGACTATGGAGAGCTAGCCCCCGTGTCTTATGTCTTGCCTCTGCGTCTCTCGTCGCAAGACGAGGCAGCAGGCGAAGACAGAAACGGGGGCGAGTCGAGAAATCTGTATACAATGATGTTGCGAATCCAGATTTCTCCACTCTGTTCGCTTCGCTCACTACGGTCGAAATGACACCTTTTCTACAAAGCAAACTCAGAATCAAATCCCATTTTAGATACCAGAGACAGTCAGGAAAGATACAAAGCCCTGATTATGACTCTATGCTCCGGAAACGACAATTCTGGGGTTTTTTCCTGAGTGGAAAATCCTGTTGGGCTAATGGACAAAACAACCTTTTCTATACTAATATACCAAATAAGCAGCCTTAATTTCAAGAAAAAATCCCTCAGGACGAACTAATCAGAGGCCCATTTGGCGGCGTATATACTAAATTACGCAGAAACAGCCTATTACCTTATGAAAGCCCGTCTAGCGAGCAAATTAGGACCTGTGGCTCAAGGAAAAAACGGCCCCATAGTTAGGGCAACATTGATTTTCCCAACGTCCTGTCCAAGGTCAACCTCGGTCAAAGAGGCAACCGATTGACAAATTCTGAATTGAGCTTCGCCCTTAGCAGGCGCGTCGTAATAAAAATTGCCGATTTGCTGTAAGGCCAACGACAGTATGGAGGTAACATGATGTTGGAAAAAACTATTTTGTAAATACACTCCTTACCTTGGCTGCGCGACACGAATAACTATTGTTGAAATGTTGCTAACCCAAGCTGGTGTTTTTTTACGTCAACCGAAAGTCCCGTAAAGATGTAAGAATCCGACTATTTGAGACAGGTGGGTAATTTTAGTTAACAGTTGTTGGATATTGTGGTTTTTGCTTGACCGGATAGGGCCAATTAGTTAATCATTATCACCTGTTAGCCCGTCGTTCACAGAGGGCATAATTTGCGTGAATCGCAATTGGTGTTTTATGAATGAGAGAATTGTAAAAGTTGGGCTTGTTGGCTTTGGCACTATTGGGTGTGGTGTGGCAAAGCTGATTGCCGAAGAATGTGACTGTATAGCGGCTAAGACCGGCCTGCGTTTGCAGCTCGGTTGTGTTGTAGATATCGACACTACTTCGCCTCGGTTGGTAAAACTGCCGAACGGGATATTGACGGACGATATTAACAAACTGCTGAATGACGACAGTATCAAGATAAGTGTCGAACTGGTCGGCGGGACGGACACGGCAAAAGAAATCCAACTGAAGATGCTGCGGGCGGGCAAAGATGTAGTGACCGCGAACAAGGCACTTTTAGCTGAGCACGGCAACGAGCTTTATAAGGTAGCCCACGAAAACGGAA
>CAYSPM010000146.1:0-6604 GCA_964432925.1 uncultured Pirellulales bacterium
CTAAATCGCTCGAAATGACAAGAATAAGCGCATTGATTATTCACAATCAGTATTATATAGATGTATCCTGCAGGTGCATCAGTTTTATAAGCCTCTGGCTTATAGACGGATTGAAGATATCACCCAGGCGTTGTGGGCTGCACGGGTCAGTCCGGGCGCTGTCAGTGAGTTGAGCAAGAAGGTCTATGATCGGATCGAGGCCTGGCGTAATCGTAAGATTGAGAACAGCTATCCCTATATTTATCTGGACGGTTTATGCCTGAAACGCAGTTGAGGCGGTGGGTCCTTCCAACATACGAGGGTGTTATGTGGATTAGTGGCTCTTACTATATACAAGGCATATATCATGGCAGAAGGGGTCCAGACGAATGGTGCTATCAGTGGTACTGGTCCAAAGCCTCACAGTCCCCAGTGCTTGGTAGTAGAATTACCATCAAGGTAAAAGTGACGGGTAATGATGGAGCGGTAACACTTTCACCTGAGGTCGTGATAACGGTGCTGGGTCGACGGTAGAGCCAAGGTGGGTGAGACAGCATAGGCGGTAGAATAACATCGCCAAGGCTGCTCTGTAATCGTGGCAGCAGCAAGGCTGGCTCTGCCCAAACAGGGCCAATCTGGCCCTTGCCAAATGGAGTAAGGCCGATAAAATCTAACCCACCAGGGTAGGAAAACTGTCAAAAGGCCTAAAGTATGAGTGGTTGTATTGAGCTAAGGGACAATCAAACAATACTGTTCATCGGTGATAGCATTACCGATGTGGACAGAAGTAGATTAGCCTATAGCCCGTATGGCTTTGGCTATGTGCATTTTGTGGCAAATTTGCTTATGGCTAAGTATCCGCACCTGGATTTCAATATTATCAACACAGGAATTAGTGGAAATACGGTGCGGGACCTTAAAGAACGGTGGGATAGTGACTGTATCTCATACAAACCGGATGTATTGAGCGTGCTCGTGGGTGTTAACGACGCATGGCGTTATTATGCTGAACCCGGATCAGCTTATGGAGTGGATGCTAAGGAGTATGAAGTAACATATAGACAGTTACTTTTGAAGGCAAAAGAAGAACGTAAATGCCAAATAGTTTTAATGGAGCCTTTTATGTTCTGTGACGATCCGGGTGATGCGGTATTTGAAGGCCTGCAGCAGTATGTGCAGATAGTGCGAGGCTTGGCGGATGAATTTGATACTGTTTTGGTGCCGCTGCAGCGATTGATAAACGAAGAAATTGAGCGTGTGCCCCCAGGAAAATGGTCTGAAGATTCGGTGCATCCATACGTATGGGCGCATGCCTGGATTGCTAAACGTTGGCTTGAAGCTACGGGTCTTATATAAGCAGTGATGGGGAGTAAAAAATTTTCACTTCATAGATTCAGTTACTGTAAGGACTAAGAAAAGTATTAAATAAATTTCGTAGAAATTTTAGAGATTTGCCCTTTACAGTTAAGTGAATTGTCATTAATCTGCCGATACTTGTTCTTACGGGTTTTACACAATATCTGGCATAATTCCCGTTCAGTTTCTCTATATGTTGTGGTCTTTTTTTGGCATGGAGGCGCTTAAATGGCGTATAAGTTCGACCCTGAAAATCCCTTCAAAGACGAGCGCAGCCGAACGGGAACGGCTGGTCAAGTCAGCCAAACGAGGGGCTTGAAGATAGAGCACTACTTCTGCAGCCCAGGAAGTCACCCTTTTGAGCAGCTCGATTGGGAGATACGTTCAGCTAAGATCACTAGCGACAGTGGTCAAACGGTCTTCGAACAGAACGACATCGAAGTTCCAGCTTCCTGGAGCCAATTAGCGACCAAGGTCGTTGCAAGTAAGTATTTTTATGGCGATGTCGAGACCGGCCAGCGAGAGCACTCGGTTAAGCAACTGGTCCACCGGGTCTGTAAGGCAATAACAGAGCGCGGCAAGAGGGATGGTTACTTCGCTACAGAGGAGGATGCGGAGGTCTTCTACAACGAGCTTGCATGGCTGTGTGTGAACCAGTACGGTTCGTTTAATTCGCCGGTATGGTTCAACGTTGGGCTTTTCGATGTATACGGTGTTGCCGGCAGCAAGCATAACTTCCGCTGGGATCAGCAGCGTCAGGAAGCGGTGTTATGTGAGAATAGCTATGAGTATCCACAGGCGTCTGCGTGCTTTATTCAGTGTGTGAAGGACTCAATGGAAGACATTATGCGGCTGGCGACCAGTGAGGCGATGTTGTTTAAGCATGGCTCGGGGACGGGAACGGACCTTTCGACGTTGCGAAGCAGCAGGGAGAAGCTCTCCGGCGGAGGTCGGCCGTCCGGACCTTTGAGCTTTATGAGGGTCTATGACCAGATAGCAGCGGTCATAAAATCAGGTGGTAAGACCAGGCGTGCGGCGAAGATGCAGTCGCTGAAGGTCGACCATCCGGACATTAAAGAATTCATCACGTGTAAGACCGAGGAGGAAAAAAAGGCCTGGGCACTTATTGAGGCTGGCTACGACGGAGACTACAACAACGAGGCTTACAGTAGTGTGATGTTCCAGAACACTAATCTGTCGGTACGTGTGACAGATGAGTTCATGCAGGCGGTGGAGAAGGATGATACCTGGTCTACCTATGGTGTGACTACAGGTGAGAAAATGGGGGAGTACTCGGCGCGCGAGTTGATGGAATTAATCGCTGAGGGTACGAGGATTTGTGGCGATCCTGGCTTGCAGTATCACAGCACCATCAATCGCTGGCACACGTGTCCACTTTCCGGGCCGATAAATGCATCGAATCCATGCAGCGAGTACATGTTCATTGACGATTCTGCTTGCAATCTGGCCTCGCTTAATCTTATGAAGTTTCGTAAGGAGGACAGTTCATTTGATGTGGAGGCGTTCAAGAAGGCAGTTCGAATATTCATTATTGCGCAAGATATTCTTGTCGATAACGGCAGCTACCCGGACAGGTCAATCGCGGTCAACAGCCACAGGTTTCGGCCGCTTGGCCTGGGTTATGCGAATCTTGGTTCTCTTATAATGAGTCTTGCCCTTGCTTATGATTCGGATCAGGCCAGGGCATTGGCGTCGGCGGTAAGTGCTATAATGACGGGGGCGGCTTACGCTGCAAGTGCGGAGATAGCTTCACTTCTTGGGCCTTTTGAGCAGTTCGAGAAGAACGCTGATTCGATGCTAAAGGTTATCAATATGCACCGTCAGCATGCGTATGATATTCCAGAGACGCATTGCCCGAGCTATTTACGGAACTCAGCCAAGGATGTATGGGACGAGGCGTTGGATGCCGGCACTAAATGTGGTTTTCGTAACGCGCAGGTGACGGTACTGGCGCCGACGGGTACGATTGGCTTTATGATGGACTGCGATACGACGGGTGTTGAGCCAGATATCGCGTTGGTCAAGTATAAGTTGCTGGCTGGAGGTGGGATGCTCAAGCTGGTAAACAATACTGTGCCGATGGCATTGGAGCGGCTTGGTTATAGTGTAGAGGATATCAAGTCGATTTGTGACCACATAGATGAAAGTGAGATGATCGAGGGGGCGGAAAAGCTCAACGCGGACCATTTGCCGATTTTTGACTGTGCTTTCAAGCCACGCAATGGAAAGAGGTGCATCCATTACATGGCGCATCTTAAGATGATGGCGGCGGTGCAGCCGTTCATATCGGGAGCGATCAGCAAGACGATAAATATGTCTAAAGAGAGCACAACCGAGGAGATTATGTCGGCTTATATGGAGGGTTGGAAGCTGGGGCTAAAGGCGGTGGCGATTTACCGTGATGGGTCAAAACGGCTTCAGCCGCTCTCTACGAAGAAGCACAAAGAGGCGAGGGCTAAAACCAGTACTGAGTCGCAGATGCCAGCCAGGCCGTTCAGGCATCGGCTGCCGGATACGCGACAAAGCATAACGCATAAATTCTCAGTGGCGGGACATGAAGGCTACCTGACGGTGGGGCTATACGAGGACGGTCAGCCTGGTGAGTTGTTTATCACTATGGCCAAGGAGGGCAGCACCGTCGGGGGCCTCATGGATGTTATCGGCACCGTAGTTTCAATGGCGCTGCAGTACGGAGTGCCATTGATAACGCTGGTTGATAAGTTTCGGCATGCGCGATTTGAGCCGGCAGGGATGACATCTAACAGGGATATTCCGTTTGCCAAGAGCCTGATCGATTACATCTTCTGCTGGTTGGGCTGTCAATTTATACCCGGCTATGCTGATCAAAACCTGCCCAATAGAGCAGCAGCATCAAGCACCGGCAATGGTAAGAATGTGACGACTGCGAAGGAGCTCGTGGAGAAGACCAGAGACCTGGCAAAGAAAATTGCTGAAGCAAAAGCCAAAGACCGCACGGCTGTTCGTGAGGAGTCCGTTGTATCGGATGCCAAGCAGGGCCAAGGGCTTGCTGCTGCAGCACCGGAGCGATTTACTCACCTAAGAAATAGAATTGGGGCATTAGTGGGCACTCCGGTTGCGGATGCAGATGAGCTGCTGCAGACTGATATGCTGGTCATGCAGCAGTTCAATGCTCAGTTTGCACATTTTGGCGATGATGCGCCTGCATGTGACATCTGCGGCTCGATTACGGTCCGCAGCGGCACCTGCTATAAGTGCTACAACTGCGGCAATTCGATGGGATGCTCATAGTAATTGATAATTGATTATTGGGGATGCGGAGGGATTATATGAGTGAGAAGCGCGTATTCATCCTTGGGGCAGGATTTTCCAAGCAGGCCGGTATGCCTTTAGCCAAAGGATTAACGGAACCTTTTCAGAAACTGGCAGAACAAGTTGACTGGTCTGTGTTTTTGGTTTAGAGAATTTATCCTCAGCCACATGCGGCAGTAAAGAATCAATCCCCTGCCGCGAGCGGCAGGGCTAAACATTTGAGTTGCATATCGGAATCAGCAATATTATCTTTCCAAGTATGGCGAAGTTAATTGGATATATGCTTACCTGGACGACTTACGGCAGTTGGTTACAGGGTGACAAACGCGGTTTTGTAAGAGATGAAGAAATCCTTCAGGGCGATGAAAGAATTCTTGAATTATGCAAGAAGTTGCAGAAAGGGCCAACCGTCAAATTAACAAAACGAGAAAAGGCAGTAGTAGAAGCGGCAATATTAAACGAGGCCGAACGTATTAGTCATAAAATCGAAGCGTTGGCAATTTGCACCAATCATATTCACTTAGCAGCCCAGCCGAGTGATAAATCGGTAGAACGTATCGTAAGCATGTACAAAAGTGCAGCCACACGTGCCTTACGATATTACGGCCGGACAGGAAGAATATGGACAAAGGGTTTTGATAAAAGATTTTGCTTTACTCAGGATGAATTGGCCAGAAAAATTGCATACATACAAAATCATAAAAAACCAGCAATGATTAGCCCCGTTGCTCGCAACGGGGGAAATTGAAACGTCTCTTGATCAAAATGAGGTAGTATATGAATTCTGATGATACCCTGCGAAGCACGAGTGAAAAGTGTGTAAAATGTAAATATTTTGTAGGTAAAAGTGAAGATGAAAACACCGGCGAATGTCGAAGATACGCACCCCGGCCAAGCCCTCGACCCAAAATGCAAATAGAAGGCAAAGACATCTGGGCTGACATCCAATGGCCGAAAGTCAGTTTAACTGCTTGGTGCGGCGAATTTGCGCAGAAATAAGCAGTTGGCGGGTATGTTTTTACCTTGAATTATCGAATTCATCATTAAAATTATTTGACAAATCCTGCTATTCGGCTAAAATCCCCATTTCCGTGTAGGGTGTTAGAGGCATTCTATGAAGAGCTTTTTAGCGAAAAAAGGCGAAGTTGAAAAGAAGTGGGTGCTGGTGGACGCTGACGGTGCGATTTTAGGGCGGATGGCGGCTAAGATTGCACCGATACTTATGGGTAAGAATAAACCAACGTATACGCCGCACGTGGATGTTGGTGATTACGTAGTTGTGGTCAATGCTGAGAAAATAAGGGTTACCGGCAAAAAGGCTGAGCAAAAAGAGTACGATTATTACACTCATTATCCCGGCGGGCATAAATACGTCAGCTTTGCCGATATGATGGCTAAAAAGCCGGTGAAGGTGGTTGAGTTGGCGGTAAGGAGGATGCTGCCAAAGAACAGGCTCGGCAGAAAGATGCTAAAGAAACTTAAGGTTTATCGTGGGCCGGAGCACGAGCACCAGGCCCAGGGACCTGAAAAGATAGAACTGTTTTAAGAGTTACAAAATATGGCGGAAATTAGAGCAGATAATCCTGGCACACAGCAAAGCTCAGGCACAGAAAGCAAGTCGAAACGGGCACCAGTCGCGAGCAGTGAGCCTAAGTACGGGTACTGGTGGGGCACGGGCAGAAGGAAAAGCTCCGTTGCCCGTGTGCGGATAAGGCCCGGCGAAGGTAAGCTGGTGGTTAATAAGCGCGAGTTGAACGAATACTTTAAGAGAGGGCAGGATAGAACGATGGTGTTGGCTCCGTTGAAGGCGGTAGATGCGGAGAAATCGTTCGACGTTTTCGTCAATGTTAAAGGTGGCGGTACGACCGGGCAGGCTGGAGCGACACGGCTGGGTATTGGTCGGGCGCTAAAGAGTTATGACGACAGGTATGTGCAGGTGCTGCGCGACGGTGGGCAT
>CAYSPM010000147.1:0-6535 GCA_964432925.1 uncultured Pirellulales bacterium
CATCGCGAGCATCACATCTTTTTGCATTGACATAGCTAATTGACGCTGATATAATACATTTTACTGAGGTGTTGTGTTGTGCCGCCCAACCTCACAGAACGGCTGGTTACCGACACAAAAGGCACTGTCTGACTTTTAGGGCCTTTTCGTCGGATTACAAAATAAGGAAAAGTGATGAAAAGACCAAAGAAAATGAGATTCGCAAGATCGAGAAAGAGAATATCTGTATCTTCTATTTTTGTCCTTGTTATGGTTGTGTTTATGCTAGCTGTTTTACTCTGCGGCTGCACATCCTACGAACAGCCGGGTGAAACTGCCGCTGAAGGCCAGATAAGGCACAAACGTGTCTTACGCATAAACCAACAGGAGATGATGGAAGACATAAACAGGTTCTTTCTCCTTGATAAACCCAGCAGCCTCACTGATAAAAGGATTCCCTGACCCAGTGATACGAGCTGTTCACCTAATGGCACCAAGAAAGGATTTGACTGGTGGAAACGCTCGTTGACTATCTCAACCGTGTAGCGAGCAACAATCCGTGGTGGGTAATCATCATAGAGCTGTTTCTTCTGGGCTTGGTAGTCTATTGGGTGGTGGATTTCCTCGAAGGCACTCGTGGGGAGAGGTTGTTCCGCGGAGTAATCTTCATTCTTGTCGCCGGCGTTTTGATCTTGAATCTGGTTGGTGAAAGGCTCGGATTTCTTCGACTCCAGTATCTCTACAAAGGTTTCTTGATTGCCGTATTGATCATTGCGGTGGCTGCTTTTCAACCGGAGATTCGAAGAGTCCTCATACAAATAGGTCAACCCCGTCTTTTGTCGGGTTCCTCTCAATTGCTTTCCCGAACCAGAGAAGAGATAATCACCGCGGTTACAGAGCTTTCTGCGTCGCGAACAGGAGCTATTATCGTCATAGAAAGACAGGTCGCGTTGGGCGAGTTCATAGAGACCGGAGTTCGAATTGATGCCAAGGTCACTGCTGAATTGCTCAAAACCATTTTCTACCCAGGCACGTCCCTTCACGACATGGCGGTTATAATCCGTGGTGATCGTATTGTTGCCGCCCGAGTTCAGTTGCCGCTGGCTGAGGCTGGTGTTTTAAAGCGAGACAAGGACCGCCCCGCCACTTTTATTACAGGCGACAGCTCAGGCCTGGGCTCACGCCATCGAGCAGCGATGGGTATAAGCTCCGGATCAGACGCCACCTGTGTTGTAGTTAGTGAAGAGACCGGTTCTATTTCCATCGCTCAATCAGGCAAACTGACGGTCAACGTTACGGAATCTCAGCTTCGCTCTCATCTTATCAGTATACTTTCAGAGGGCATAGTTCCACCTTTTTCAGGAGTTCTCGACTGGCTGCGAAAACGCCATGCGTAAATACACAAAATCAGCGGTGTTATTGATCGTTTATCTGTACTCGGTTTAGGGCGTCGTTTTCTGGATAGCCGTGGACACCGACTTAGACTTGAACCGCCCAATGCCGAATTCGGATAGGTATCTATGGCAAAAAAGTTAAAATACGGCAAAATCACAATAGTCTTGTTTTTAACAGTCCTTATCTGGGTCTGGGCGGACCTTGCACAAGACGCCAAACTACCCATCGCAAATATCAAAATAAATATCTCGAAGTCTACAGACCCAAGCCTCTGGGCCAGCTTCAACGGCAGACCAACAGCCTCTGTAGACACAGTCATGCTTAAAGGTCCCGCCTCGGTAATTGCCAATGTAGACCGAATGCGCAGCAAAGGCTCGTTGGATCTTTCCGCTTTTCTCGATCCGGAACAGGAAGGAATGACCGAACCCGGTGATCATCCTCTAAATGTGCTGAATTTCCTCAGGCATAGTAAGCGCATCGTGGACCTTGGACTGACTGTCGAATCCTGCGAGCCCAAAAACCTTGTTGTTCAGGTAATCAAGCTAATTGAAAAACCGCTCACTGTCGAGTGTGTGGATGAAAGTGGCGTTCCGCTCAAGGCTGAGAGCATCGAGCCGTCCAAGGTTAATGCATTTGTCCCCCCTAACCATACACTCACCGCGAAGATACGGTTAACTCCTGGTGACATTGATAGAGCACGCGCATCTCCGATTGGAAAAAAGCCTTATGTCGAACTGGGGCCGGGCGAAATCAGAGAAATCCTTACAGCAGTGAAAATCAAGATGCCACCGGCTGAAAATGTGCTCAGGCAATACACTATAACTACCGCAACACTTGGGTTTTGCTTAAGTGAAAACCTCCAGGGAAAATACGATGTTGAACTACGTAATCCCGCCGATATGGCAACGGTGCTTATTAAGGCTACCCCAGCCGCTAAACAGGCCTATGAGCGGCGACCTTTCCAGATGATACTGTATGTTCTCGATGATGACAGAAAAACCGCTGATGAACAAAGGAGGGCGGTTATCTATAATTTTCCGGAAGATGCTGTCCGAAGAGACGAGATACTGTTGGATCAGCAGCCAGCCCAGGCTCGATTTCGATTGATACCTATCTCAGCAGAGACTGCGGCGGACTGAATAAGGCCAAGACCTAACTATTCTGTACGCTTCGATGTCACGAAAGCGATAAATGCTTCAACCGTCATCCACAAGGCTAATATAAATATGCCCGCTCCGATCCCGACAAGCAACCAATTCTTGTCCCTGAAGAAAATAATTTCGTTTTTAACCATAGCCCAGTTTGTAACCACCAGCATTATCAAGCATGGAATAGCCGTAACCAAAAACTTCGATCCTCCCTTATACTTCAGATACATCGTCACCACCAACAGCGCCAAAGCTGCCAGTAGTTGATTCGACGATCCAAACAAAGGCCAGAGTTTCATCGCTCCTTTGCCGTCTGCCCCTGTGGCAAAAGCTAATCCCGCTGCGGTAAGTACAGCAAAAGTCGTTGCCGTCCATCTGTTGGTAAGAGATGGTATTCGCAGGTCAGCCGCCAGTTCGCTAACGACGTATCGCTGAATACGCACTGATGTATCCAGTGTCGTGCCGGCAAACGAGGCAATAAATACGCCCATCAAAGTCATACCGATTTCTTTCGGCAGCCCTATCGAACTCATCATATTGGCTGCGCCTACAACAACAGGAGCTATTTTATCCGCCAGTCCTTTCGCTCCCATCCAAGAGCTGTACTGATGCTGCCAGGCTGCTGCGCCTTTAAGTACCGTGCCGTCACCCAGCTTCAGGGCCATTCCGATACCGGCCCCGACGCAGATGATAACCAGCACCGCCAGAAAGCTCTCGAGTACCATCGAACCGTAGCCGATAAATTGACAATCCGGTTCTTTCGAGATTTGTTTCGGGCTTGTGCCGGAGGCTACAAGCGAATGAAAGCCGCTGATGGCGCCACATGCGATAATAACAAACATAAAGGGCCAAATCGGCGGAGTGTTCGCCGGAAGCATGTTGTTGAAAGCAGGTGCCACCATAGGCAGATCACCCGCCAACGAAGCTGCTACCGTACCAGATGCTAACAATGCCATAGCAATAAAGAGCTGCCAGGCATTGATATAGTCTCTTGGCTGTAGAAGTGTTGTTACCGGCAGCGTCGATGCAACCCAGGTGTAAGCCAACAGTATGATAACCCATAAACCCGTTGCAGGAATTGCATAGCTGGCAGGCATCAAAAACAATCCAGGCCTGAGAAGTTCAATATACGCGCCCAGCCAAATAGTAAGGTACATTGCGACAATAGCAGCGATAGTGGCTGTGGAAACCTTTGACCTTTTTTTGTAGACCGCCCAGCCCAGCATTATCGCAATCGGAATTTGCACCCAGACCGGAAGAACCGATGCCGGATACAGCGTGAATACCGCTGCAATTACGACACCAAATATTGCGATGACAATCAGCAGACTCAAGAACACAACCGCAAAGAAGATGAAGCGCACACGCCTGTTAATGTATCTCGCGGCCACTTCCGATATGCTCTTTCCTTCATTGCGCATCGAGACCACGAGTGCGCCAAAGTCATGCACCGCGCCCATGAAAATTGAGCCCAGAAATACCCAGAGGATAGCTGGCAGCCAGCCCCAGATAATCCCTATCGCCGGCCCGACTATCGGCCCAGTGCCGGCAATTGAGGTAAAATGATGTCCAAAAATTATGCCCTTGCGAGCCGGTACGTAATCTATGCCATCCTTTAGCTCAACAGATGGTACATGAGCATTTCTGTCAAGTTTAAATATTCTTCTGGCAAGAAATCGCCCGTAAGTATGATAGGCTATTACGTATCCACAGCCACAAATCAGCATCAGCAATAATGTGTCCATCGTTTAAGTCCCGTACTGTCAATGGTGCATTGTGTTGTGATTCTCTTATACGTTTGGCTTTAGTACAACAGAATTATCTGCCACGTGCGTTATGTTATTTTCTATGTGAGCGGGCCAACAGCCTTATTGGCACTTCAGCTATTGGCAACATAGATTGTAATCGCCCCACGATGAATCTGCGGTAGTTCTCGTCGAACAACTTCGGGTTGTTTACAAACATAAGTATCGTAATCGGATTTACTGCAATCTGCGTGGTGTAGTAAATCTTCGGCCATATTGCACCACGTCTTCTTGCCCCTGTGTGCTCAGCTTGTATAGCCTCGAAGGCCTTATTCAGTTTTCCAGTCGGTATTTGTGTTGTCGTTTGCTTAAAGAGCTCGGTTGCAAGGTCCAAAACGCTTCGAACATTCTTGGCTTTTGTCGCAGTGGTAAAGGCTATTGGAGCATACATCAATCCCGGCAACTGACTCGTTAAATACTGCTCATAGTCACCGGTAACTGCCACATCCTTGGCCAGGTCCCATTTGTTTATTACTATTATGCAACTTTTATGTTCCTGGGCAATAAATGCCGCTATTTTTTTGTCAACTCTGGAGACCGGCTCAGTAGCATCGATCAGAAAAAGAACCACATCTGCTCGCTGAATCGATCGTGTTGCGCGAACGTAGCCGTAGAACTCGATGCTGTCGGCCATTTTACTTTTTTTTCTGATCCCTGCGGTGTCAATAACAACGATCGTCTTTCCGTCCTTTTCAAACCGCACATCCACGGCGTCTCTGGTCGTCCCGGGCGTCTCGCTGACGATGACCCTTTCCGAGCCGACCATGGCATTTACAAGAGTGCTCTTGCCCACGTTTCGCTTGCCAACTACTGCCAGCTTCATCACTGGCTCAGCAGGCTTGCCCATTTGAATATGCGATAGGCGCTCGAAGACTCTATCAAGCAGAACGTTCTTATTAATATTATTCTTCGCGGAAATACAGAGGAACTCGCCTAATCCTAATTGTGAGAATTCAGCCGCCCCAGTAAATTGTTTAGAACTGTCAGCCTTATTTGCAACGCCGATTACATCGAGGTTATGTTTGTGCAACAGCCTCGCTATCTGGCCATCGAGCGGCACTAATCCATCCCGGATATCGACCATGAACACGATGAGATTTGCCGATTCAATTGCTTGAAGTATCTGTTGTTCGATATGGCTCTCGAGCTGGTCCGAGTCGACTATTCCGTACCCTCCGGTATCGACAAGCTCGAAATATCGGTCATCTCTTTCAAGGATTGTGCTTACACGGTCTCTTGTGACACCAGCGGTCGGCTCAACGATGCTTATCATCTCACCCGCAAGTGCATTTAAGAGACTGCTCTTGCCCACATTCGGCCGACCAATTATCGCAACTACTGGCAGCGCCATAGCTTTTCCAACCCAAGCAGCACTTTTAGCCCCCAAATTTATTTGGGGGTTTCGTCCCACAACACGATATGCGACATACGCAATACGATATACGAAGATCGAATTATATCACCGTCCCCGAACGATTTGAAGTGCCGAAACCGAAGGTCTCGTTTAGCCGCCGCCACGGCGACGCAATACCCTATCCTTCTTATGAAGCAGATTTCGAAGAGAATATCATCAAAATAACCCCCTGCACCGCAGGGGGCTAACATTTTTATTCTTCGTGTCGCTGAACGTATTTGATTTTCATTTCTAATTCATGCTGATGATAACAATATCTTTTATCAAAACCTTTTGTCCATACTTTGTTTCCGAATCCATATTTTCTTAATACTCCTGTCGCTGCCTTTTTGAATCGTCCTACGGAATACCCGCATCTCTTGCCTATACTTTCAACAACAATATGTACATGATTACTGCATACTACTATCGCATACACTTTATGACCGATTTCCTCCGCTTCTTTGAGAATTGCGTTTTTGACCGTTTTGCGAAGACTTTTAGGAATCTTTATTTTATCGTGCTTGAGTAATTCTTTGTTGGATTTTTCTAATTCAGCATTTGCTTCTAAGATAGTTCCATTTTTAACATAACCTTTTTTATTCCCTTGTAACCATGTCCCGTAAGTAGTCCAGGTCGCCATAAAACCGATCATTCTCGCCATATCAATAAATATATCTGTTAGCCCCTTACACTGCAAGGGGTTCTTAATGTTTTGCACCGCAAGGGGTTTTTAATATTGTATATTATAAGGGGTTTTATTTTTTGTTGTCCGCCCTACCTTCGCGAGCAGCACGATTTAGCCGGTCCTAAGC